>CAZJFS010000354.1:0-1523 GCA_964545075.1 uncultured bacterium | reverse complement strand
AACTTTACAACCGGCAAGGGACCTTTGAAATATTTCCTGGAAGTAAAAGACTGTTCAAAAGATGATACGAGTTCTACGGAGCTTGCTAATCATACTACGGGTTGCGGCGCCAAGTCGGAGGTCAAGGAAAATTTCAATTGCTCTGAAAAATACATGAGAAAAGACGATTATAAGCAGGAAATGCTGAGATATAACGCCGACGTAGTTGAATTTGTCCAGTGTCCGAAGGAAAATAAGGACCTTGTTCCAGGCCCGGCGGGCGTTTCTACGGCAAAAGACGTGGATTGTAAATCAGAAGAATATGATGAAAACACAAATGACTGGATTTCCAATACGACTGAATTCAAAGGAAATACAAAAATGCTCCAGGCTTTCGGAAAAGTCGTGGTCGAAGATAATATAAGGCCGAATGTAGGCCTGAAGATAATCGACACGGTAAGAGGGACGACAAGAAATGTCATGAAGCTGAACGATTTCGATAGAACCGCATTATACGACAAGCTTGTATGCGACGATAACGCTGAGCATAAACTGACTCAACCGACCGATATCAACAACAACCATATGCTTATTGATGAACCTAAAAAACTGCGCACATATTTCTCTGAAGATACCGAATTATGGGAATTTAACGATGTCAGCCTTCTGACGGCTTCGTCGCCCGACAGCGGAAAGATATGGGAAGGCCGCGATTATCTGCCGGCAACGGGCAAAATTAGCGCCGCGACTGAGGATTCGCTGGATCCATATGGAACGGCGGAAAACACTAAACTTGAAATGACGCATCAGGATTTGAGGAACGACTCTAAAACATTTTACGCCGCATTTTATGCCCATGATAATATCGACGGACAAAGGGTGCCGGCAACCGGAGTGGATGCCGAAAAAGTTTTCTGGTATAAAGGGCTTTGCGCTATAGATTTCACCGATTTATCCGAAAAACCTGAAACTTTTAATGAAAAATACGTCAACAAAGGATATTCCTCATGGCTGATTATCGATGAAACATACGCCGACAAAGAAGTTTTCAAAAAGGTTTATATGAATGACGGAGCATATTACAAATATCCCGAAGTTGTTTTTAATAATCCCAACTGCAAATGGACCGGCCAGGACCTTCCAAACGGCAAAAAAGAAATATCAGTCGCCTACGCCGTTATGGATCAGGCTAAAAACAAAAGAAAATTCAAGCTTAAAATTTACGTAGCCCCGCTCGACATGTCAATTAATACTATTGAAAAACGCGAGAAAAAGACGGGTTATTAATTATAAGGAGTTTAGAATATTCCGATTATGTTTAATATAAAAAACGATTTCAAATCACATTTAACGGCATTTCTATTGCTGGTATTTTTGTTTCTAATCGTCGATGCCGGTTTCGCCAAAGAACGCAAAGAATCATATCTTGAACGAAAAAAATTCAGGGATAACAAAATATCTATCATGACGCGATTTATATATTTTCCCTTAAAAGAAATCCAGAAAAAAAGCGCGATTTATAGATATGATGTCAATGGAAATAA
>CAZJFS010000353.1:0-1554 GCA_964545075.1 uncultured bacterium | reverse complement strand
GAAAGGCCTTTCGGATAATTATTGTCAAAATACCTTATCGGACTCCGTATAGTTGTGCATTCCTGCACTTCAATTCCCGATTTTTTAAAACGGCTTAACAGATAATTTCTGATCTTCTCGGCCCGCTTCTTGACATCCCAAGCATGGAAAGGCGTCCCGATTTCTTGTTTCGACCGCACGAAGAACATGTAAATATTATAAACATCGCCTCCCTCCAGTCGGAAGATTTTGCAAAACTCATAATTTTCTTTATCGACCAGATGGCGAATAACCGTTTCAGAAGTCAGCTTTGCCGTTTTTACGCGTTTGGGAATATATTTCGTTTTCATCGAAGCCCTCTTATTCCTGAAAAATATTTTCAATATCGCTTATCGATAAAACATACCTTGCCCTATTAAACGTGTAAACAATGCTTTCGTCGAGTTCTGTCTCCCTAACGGATAAAACCCGAATTTCAACGCGAAATTAGGTTAAATCGCTTCATTCAAAACCATCCAGGCACAGATCGAAAAAGACATAAATGCGGTTAATCATAAGTAATGAATGGCTTGGTTTACGCTGGGTTTCAATAACATAAAACGCTAACGATATTAATGAGTTATCATGATGTGAAAGTATTTTAACAATCATATTTCCATTGAATTACCCCATACTGAGAGTAATATGAAGATCAGGAGATACTACATGTCAAAGTATGCCGATCTTATTACGAAAGCCCTCGCCGTTACCGACGTTTTTGCGGCGGCGAAACCGCAGGCGACGAGTTGCGCCATGCCAAACACAACGGACACGGAAGAATGTCCTAAGTTGGATGCGCTCTATAAAGAGACTAAGGCTATTCGAATAAAAGTTGAACAGGCGACAAAAGAGCTTCATGAAACAAATAAAAAAGCAGGAAGAAACGCGGATTCGATTATCAGAAGTCGTTCTTTCCAAAAAGCCGAAATATAAACCCCTTAGCTAATCCGGATTTTGAACAGGCTTCCCTTGTCTATGGGGAGTTGTGGCTGGCCTTTGAGGCGGTCTAAGCATAAAAATATATCCGGCAGCAGCCAACGACACTACCGCAATGACGATGGAAGAAATATTGCCCTGGTACATGGCGTTGATGATTGCCGCCGCCGCAACGCCTCCTGCGGCTACTGTACTGCCCGCCCAAGCTCTACGCTCGCGTAGATAATCCTTTTCGCTTTTTGCATGTGAATCGATGATTTCGTTTATTTCCTTGATAACATGAACAGCCGTCCTTGTCGCATCGGCTCTTAAAGACTTCTGCTGGAAAATTGCGGCGAGCTTCTTTTCGTAAATGTCTCTGAATTCAGGTGAACAGTCTGAGATCCAATAAATCGATTCAAATTTAACTAGGTTTTGACTCGTTTCATCATCGCCGTTAAATAATTCATTTTTAGATTTAATAAAATCATTCTTGATTATTTGAGCTTTCTTTTTGGCCTTTTCAGACAATATTGCAAGCTCATCAACGCACCTAGAAAAGCCCTTTTCTATTATGCCGATATGTTGGCAAATTTCAAAAGTCTGCCCTCTGTATTTCTT
>CAZJFS010000352.1:0-1577 GCA_964545075.1 uncultured bacterium | reverse complement strand
ATATGTATAGACTCGGCGCTTCATCCTTTAATAAAAAACGGAATAAAACCCGACTTCGTTTTTACGCAGAACGAACAGGCTTCGACCGCCGACCTTTTTTCCGGATTTCCGACGAAGGACCTCAAAATGATTTCAAGCCTTTTTCAGTCGCCTGAAATCTTTAAAAAATGGAAGGGCGAACACTATCTCTATATGCCTTTTGATGAAGGCTATCTTTATCAGTTACTTATAAACAGCGTTCCCGGCGTCGCTAAAATTTTAAGAAAGACCGGAACCTTTTCTTCCGCGGTTGTCCTGGCCCGGCTGATGGGGTTTAAACGATTATTCCTTCTGGGCGCCGATTACTGTTTTAACGATCCTAAAAATATGTATTGTTCGGACGTGCTTTATCCCGTTCGTGAATTCGAAGGCAAGACAGAAGAACTTATTAAAATGGATACGGTGTTTTTTGATCAGCACGCCAGGAGCAACACCACCAAGCCGCTTTTTTATCAATCGGAAGACCTCTTCAGAATGATAATGATGGAAAGTCCCGACAAGGTTATAAACTGTTCAGTGAATTCGATACTCTACAATCTGGATTGGGTATATTTCGGCGAGACCATGGCCTGCGAAGGTAAAACCAAGAATAATTATTTTGAATTCGCTAACGCAAAATATAATCCGGGTGTTATTGAAATAGAAATTTCGAATGAATTGACGACGAATTTTTTTAAGGCGATTATGGCGAAAAACATGTTCGATAATCGCGAGCGTGCTAAACGCGAAAAAACCGTCATGGAAATTTTATCGCCGGAGGCCACAGCGAAAAACAAGGATAAAAATTGTATCATCTGCGGCGCCGGTCCCACGCTTATGGACACCATTCCGCTGCTTAAGCAGCATCGCGATAAATTCACGATCCTGGCCGTCGATTCATCGCTTTTGCCGCTTTATAACAACGGCATAGACCCCGACCTCGTCCTGACGATAGACGCCGCAGGGGAATGCGGCGAGTTCCTTAAAGGCTATTCCGGAAAAAATGCCGTGCTTATAGCCAGCGCGTCTTCGCACAAAAATACTTCTGAAAACTGGAGTAATCAAATTTATTATTACTTTCCTACGCCGGTAAAAGCTTTTTACTATTGGCTTTTGATGATGCTTGAATATAACCGGATGCCGTTTTTAATGCCGCTTAACAACTGCGGAAGCACAAGCATCCTTTTGGCGGAGGACATGGGATTTAAAAATATAGCTTTTACCGGTATAGACTTTTCATATCCCGGAAACAGGTTTTACGCCGCCGGAACCAACGTCGAAAAGGCCTTCGGACAGTCGGAGGCGGACGACGAGGAAAAACTGCTCGAAAGGCTTAAAGGAAAGGCTCCGATAAAGACCTACGATTGTAAAGGTAACGAAGTTTTTACCGATTCGACCTTCAGTTTTTTCGCGCGTTCACTTCAAAACGTAGTTCACACCAGGAAATATAAAAATCTAACCAACGTCGGCGGCGGAATATTAAAAATACCTTATATGCCGTTCGATGAATATTTGGAAAAATTCATACTTAACCCGAAATAAAACTCATATAACCTCAA
>CAZJFS010000351.1:0-1608 GCA_964545075.1 uncultured bacterium | reverse complement strand
GGCTTGCCGGAATTTTTCTTTTCCATCGATCAGGATGGCGAAAGTTCTGACCGATTTTAAATTTGCGCGATCATATAATTTTACAAAATACGCATTTTTCCAGAAATCCCCTGTTGACATTCCTTTTAAGGAATCCCATTCCGGCATATCACCAAATACGATTATGCCTTTTTCACGATCGGGGTCGCCGATTGGTTTATCTAAAAACTCGACTATATAAAATGGATCGCCTTCAGGCACGTCCTTTTCCGCTTCTGTAAGCGGGCCGAGGTATTTGATCTTCACGGGTTGATCAAATTCGAAAGGCAACGGATGCGCGAGGCGCATCTGTCGGCCTTTTTCCAGAAAATCGCGCCAATGATTGTCGAACGTTTCTTCTAATTTTATTGCAAGCCATTCCGGAACTCTGGCTTGATTAAATTTATCTTTTCCATCGTCTATAATGGAGAAAGTTTCTATCGTCTCTAAATTTATGTTTGTGCGATCATAGGATTTTACAAAATACGATTCTTTCATGAAATCTGGCGTCCATGATATTTCGTCGTAAACGATGACGCCTCTTTCCCGATCAGGGTCGTTGACGGGTTTATCCAAGAACTCGACTATAAAAAATAGATCACGTGGCGGCATATCCTTGCCAGCTTTTTTAAGCGGACCGAAGTATTCGATCTTCACAGGTTGTTCTTGCTCGAAAGACACCGCGCTAAATCCTTTAGTGTAAAAATGGACGACAGACGAATTTCCTGTATCGAAAACCGGCTGTTCTATAATCGTTGCGCTCAACATATCAATCTCCTCCGGTTAATAAAAATAGTTTCAAATAAATTCGCTAAATAAGGGCGTTTCATTAAAAACAGCGTTTCTTGAAATATATTACCGGATAACGCCGTCTAAATCTATTTTATCAATACTTTCAATGGGATGGTTATTTTTGTGTTAACATGAAAATTCACGTTAAGAAATAAAGGCAAAAAAGCGTGATATTCCGGTTGAGTCATTAATCATAACGGCGATTTCGGAGAGACTTAAAAAAGAAAACGGGATTCCGGACGCCGCGCATTGGCGATCCGGAATGACGGCAAAAAATTTTACGGCTTTCGCCGGAATGACGAGTGGGTTAGTTTTTCCGCCTGACATTTGTTATTGGGGATTCGAAAATTATGGCCGAGACTGAAAATTCCGAAAATCTGACGTACGACACGTTTGCGGCGTCGGTTCAGCGCAGCAAGGCGCTTGAAGAAGACATCAGGAAAAACCCGAAAAAGCATCGTGTGATGACCGGCGACAGGCCGACGGGCGATTTGCACATCGGGCATTATTTCGGCTCGTTGCAAAACCGCGTGCGCTTGGCGAAGCTCGGCGTCGAAAGCTTCATCCTGATCGCCGACTATCAGGTTCTGACCGATCGCGAAGTCTTCGACAAAATTTCGGAATATACAATCAATCTGGCAACCGATTACATCGCCTCGGGTCTCGATCCCGATAGCGGCAACGTCTTTATATACCCGCATAGCTGCGTGCCGGAACTGAACCAGCTTTTGCTGCCGTTTCTGACGCTTGTGAGCGTGTCGGAGCTTGAGCGCAATCCGACCGTCAAAGAGGAAATCG
>CAZJFS010000350.1:0-1628 GCA_964545075.1 uncultured bacterium | reverse complement strand
GACCGCGATTACTGTGAAAAGTTCTGGGAAATGAATGCGGCAGGCAGATACGAGATATCGCTCATCGCTTCCGGTGATTTTAACGCGACAAACCCGGTTGCCAAAAAATATTCCCGTGAAGAACTATACTCGCGCGTTTACAAGAATACGGTTTTTTCGGCTGCGATGATGTCGCTTGCCGTCGACCGGGGCGACGTTTCATTTGCGCTCGACGCCGCAGCCGCGCACCTTTCGTTTTCCAACGTTCTTCCGGATTGCTTCATTACGGATACAATTCCCATCAGGCTCAATTACCTTATGCCTTTAATCGCCGAACATGAGCAAGTCACAAGAAAACTTTTGCTGGAGGAAAACTCCTGTTTTCACACGGCTGAAACGATTTTAAAACTCGCCAAAACGCTTGAAAAAAGAGTCCGTTTCATCGACTCTGTCCCGACGTTTAAAGAGTCGGTCGAAAACGAAAGTCAACTCATAAAAAAAGCCGCAATGGACCTGCCCGTCCGCGACAAATTGATTCTGGGTACATTGAATCTGTGGTATGGCGACCCGCACGAACCGTATCACGAACTAGCCAGAGAACTTGCGAATTCCGGAAAATCCGATTATTCTTCAGTATTTGCGCTGCTGACAGCCGCGGTCAAAAAACATCCGCGCGTCAAAAATTTTGACCGCGAACTGGCATATACCGAAGATGGTCTCATCCCATTTATCAAATTCATATGGTTCGCCGCCAAAAATAATCCACTTGCCGTAAACGTTATGTCTCGTATTCCTCTGAACATGCTCTCTTTTATTGCAAAAGCCGATGCCCGCTTCCGTCTTATAACGCTCGGCGGCCTCGCAAGATTTTTCTACTATGAGAACGGCAGGTGGCCCGACCTTTCAAAAGACGCTGAATTCGTGAAAAAAGCCGGCAGATCGGCTATCGATCCTTATACCGGAACGCAGATGAAATCTAAAAGTATAAACGGCGGATCGCTTATGTTATACTGCCACTGGAAGGACGGCATAAACAGCCCAGCCGAATCGGAAACCACTGAGATAGAAGTGACGGCAATGCCGCCTGACGTGTTGAAAAAATAAGTAATTAAACCGAAGCACGTAACCTGTGCTAATATTACAGGCCCTTGTTTTTATCGGCGGTATCCTGAAGGCTGAGTTTCCCGTGAAGCGAACACTCGACTTCCGAAATAACCTTTCCATCAAGCGCTTTCGTCGAATGCATCATGTATTCAAAATTCGGCCCCTGCGCCGGACAATGGGGTATGCTTTTAAGATATTTCTTGCTTATAAGTTCTTTAAAGCTTATAGCTACATTATCCTGATATGTATTTTCCATATAAAACAATTTCAGCGCACCCTCGATAGTCTTCATATTCGATATGCATGATCTCTTTTTCATCATGGAAGAGCTGCGACCGCCGCCGGGATTCGGCATGGCGAAAAAATATGCGATAACGAACACAAACAGCACCATTGCGCCATTTTCAACGCCGGACCAGAACTTACTCATAACACTTCTCCAAAATTAAATATATCTAACAATGTAATTATTTCACAGCGACGTTTTTAGCATGATCAGCCTTAATATATTCCAGTATTTTTTTCGCCCGCTGCGAGCGCAGCTT
>CAZJFS010000349.1:0-1678 GCA_964545075.1 uncultured bacterium | reverse complement strand
ATGCCCATGGCCTCGGGAAAAGGAGTTCCGTGGATGCCGATATCGCCCCAGCGCGTATCGAGCCACATCGCTCTCGTGGCCACGCCTTCGTATTTACGTTTTTCCTTATAAAGCACCTTGAAATCTCCGTCGGGAGTGCGGCAATCGCCGACCTTCTGTTTGGTCGCGCCATCGGGGTTCGAGCCGTAAGATATGGGATATGCGCGCACGGGCTTATCGTTGAGATAGACAGTAAGCGTATATGTGTTTTTATCGATGACAGCCTTGATAGGAGCGCCGGCTTTTTGCATCGCGACGAATTCCGGCGATTTTTTCGAAAGTTCGCGATATTTGAAGTAAGCTTTTTTAAAAGCATCGTAATTAGCCGTACTCCTGGATTTTATATAAGCGGCGTATGTCTTTTTAAAGTCTTCATATGAAGCCTGAAAAGCAGCTTCCGAGTATTCCACGTCGGCAAGGAGCTCTTTGTTCGTGGTGGTCACGAAGCTCTTGGAGATCCAGCCCGTAACGCCATCTTCGGTCTTAACCTTTAAAAAACCGTTCTTTTCTTCGATGATATTTACCTTTGAACCGTAAAGCACGTCGTGGATAACATTGCCGCCGGCGGAAGCCGCGTCTCGGATCTTAACGCCCTGACCAAGTACAGCGCCGACTTTAGCCTCGGATGTCTCGGATGTCCCGGCCGTCTCGACGGCCGCGGAAGTCGCGTAGGAAACATATTGGGCTGAAACCCAACCGATGGCGCCGCCGGCGAATTTCGCCCTTACGAAACCGCTGCTCTGCTCTAAAACGTCGAAACTTTCTCCGGCGGAAGCATAACCTATTATTTCGCCATTGAGCGAAGGTTCTTTTCTTATTCTGACCTGGTCACCGGTCATAACGGCTTTTTTAGGCGAAGCCGAAACGGCTTTCTGATCTGATATTGCGGACGTTTTAAGCGCCTGGTTGACTGAAGTAATGGCGGCGGATGCGGCCTGTTGGGCCGTCGCGAAACCCGGCGCAAGGCATGTTAAAACAATCGCGGCTATAATGAATGAAGTGAAGTAAAGTCTTGTCCTCATGGGTATTATCTCCTTTTCGCTAATTTATAAAAATTTTTAATGCTATTTTTAATGCCATATTAATTATACTAAAAAAAATTAAAACTGTCCTTTTTTTGTCATCTTTTTTTTATTTATTTTTATTGATTTTTTCCACATATACATTTATACTAAAAAGTTGACGTTATTATTAATATTAACATTAAAGCTTTTTTATATTGGAATTTAAGTCAGGAAAACACGATTTATGAAGATAGGCATAAAATTTTTCACATTGATGATTCTTCTGGCCGTGATGGTCGTAATAGGCCTTTTCGTCTTATTTCAGGGCCTGATCATACCCTGGCATACCGACGTCATGACGCAGAAAGCCAGGGAAGCTACGTATTTATTGCAACAGGCGTTTCCTTATCTCGAGGATCCGGCCAAACAAATTCTTTTAGAAAACTTAAAAAAAAATACGCCGGACATAAGCTACGCTCTCGTCGAGGACAAAACCGGAAAGGCTCTCTACCACAGCGACCCAGGCCGCATCGGAATGTGCTTCAACGATCCCGGCACGCTTAAAACCGCGCGGGACGGCATACCCCGCGATCGTAAGCCGGTAAAAGTATGGCTATGATCTCTTCCCCGGGAAA
>CAZJFS010000348.1:0-1688 GCA_964545075.1 uncultured bacterium | reverse complement strand
CTGACTTTACTCTTCCATTTTCTATATTGCAGCGGCAGGCGGCGGGGCTGTCATCACCCTTCAATTCTGTCGCTAATTCGTAAACCTTTTTGTAATGATCAGCGGCGAAAAAAAGTTCGGTAAAATACCATTCATGGCCGAAACCGCATACCTGAAACCTCATATAATAATTGATCACGGGATAGAACCAATCGGAGAAATCATTAAAATCGATGGCACCTTCACGGCACTTTGAGATGAGAAATGAATAGACCCTGGCAAAGGCGTCTTCTTCGACGAAGCCGGGCATTTTCATCCCCAGATTTTTCAAGATTTCAAGATCGCCGGAGAGTTCGGCGGGAACGATATCATCGAAGCGTGAAGACAACTCTTTGTATATCGAAGTATCAGAACAGCACTCCGGCGGGAGCGGAAGGGATAATTTTCTCTCGTTCATCACGATCACTCCTTTCGTTTTACTGACTAATTCCACTTAAAACTTTTATATATAGAGCTGATAACGCCCCATACGCTGAGATCGCCGTTCATATCGCGGACCGTTACTTCGATCGTCTTGCCCGTGATCTCATTTCGGAAAATGCCAGTAACATAATTAAAAAATGAAGAATACCAAGGATTCGGCGAAGTCTGCATGAAATATCCTATCTCCGTTTTGTCACTATACATAATAACCTTTTTCCCATACTCATACATCGTCGGAGGTGGACTCGTTCTGTTATTGCTTTCATGGCTGAAATTCTCAATTTGATTATATCCGGATTGATTACCTTCCCAACCGTTATTAAAATTTAAATTCTCGTTTTTGCAATGTTTTTTGACTTCGTTGTTTGAACATCCATAGTATTTAGAACAGATATCCTCATTTTTATATCCAAAGTACTTTGAACCTATGTCTTCAGTTGTTTTTCCGCCGATTCCGTCCAAAATATCATTTGTAAACATAAAGATCCCTCCTTCAATAAAATAACCGCAAATGTGTTTCTATGCTTTTGCCACAGAAATTTGATTTTACTTCGCCCTTTTCAAATACGCCTCTTCCGTCGTCACAAGCTGGTCATTATCACACGCGACCCTTAACATTTCATAAAAGTATTTCCCTTTAAGAGCATCATATAATTTAAGTATCTCCGGCCACAGAATCATCTTTTCGCCGCTGTTTCTCCCGAATTTTTCATTTAACGCGAACGGCGAGCATGACTCGCTGTAAAGCAATGCGACATGAGTAAAATTTGCCCGCAAAATATTGTTTTTATTCATTATCATTTCAGCCACGCCTTTCTGATTTTCAAGCTGTTTAAGAAGAGCGTCGGACATAACGAAGTCGAACATTTTAGCCTCGATGAAGATGAGATGTTTTTCGCCCCCAACCGAAAGCATTATCACAAGGTCTGGCGTGTAGCCGCCAAATCTGAATACTTCTGTCCATTCAAGCGCGGATTCCTTAAGTGAATATTCAGTTAAAAACATTATTTCACCGTTCGTGTATCTGTCTTTTATGAACCTTTCCGGAACACCTGCGGCTTTTAAAAATATATGGAGCCTTTCAAAATCTTCGCCGCAAATTATCTGCGGTAGCACGCACGATGTCCAGTAAACTTCCTTGCGGTTAAGCGGCAGCGCGTTTATGAGTTCATTCATTTCACCGGCGTTTTTAAGGTTGGTCGTTCGCCCTGATGTTGCCTGAATAT
>CAZJFS010000347.1:0-1690 GCA_964545075.1 uncultured bacterium | reverse complement strand
GCGTATATGAAGGTAAAAATAACGGCCTGATCATCGATTATTGCGGCATACTGAAAAATTTACGCCAGGCCCTGGCGACATACGCCACTGGAAATGAAACCGGCGGTAATGATCCGGGTGGCAGCAGTGGAGATGAAGGACCAATAAAACCGCCGGAAGAGTTGCTCAAAGATCTCGAAGCCGCGATTTTGCTTGTAGAAAGTTTTCTGAATGAAAAGGGATTCGAACTCGCTTCAATTATAAACTCGCCGGTCGCAAGTTTCGATAGAATCGCCGCTATCACTCGCGCGAAGGAAGCCGTCAACCAGAACGACGAAACGCGCAAGCGCTTCGAACTCATGGCTCGCGAAGTTTTCAGAAAATTCAAATCGTGTTTTAAGATAGACGGATTTTATGGATACGCTAAACGGCACGACGCCATCAGCATAATTTACCGGCGCCTCCAGGAGGATCGGGATAACGCCGACATTTCCAAAATTATTCGCGAACTCCACGCGATCGTCGATGACGCGGTAACACCGCATAACGTTGACTCTGAAAAGAACTACGGCGGTATTTACGACATCAGTAAGATCGATTTTGAAAGGCTCCGCCAGGAGTTTGCAAGCTCTCCGAAAAAAAATACGACCGTCTGCGCCTTAAATGACGCTATAGATAAGCGGCTGAAGAAAATGCTGGAGCGTAATCCGCTCAGGATAGACTATTACGAAAAATACCTGAAAATCATCGCTGAATATAATAGTGAAAAAGACCGTGTAACAATAGAAAAGACTTTTGAGCAACTGATGCGCTTTATCAGCGAGCTCGATCAAGAAGAAAGGCGTGCGATCCAGGAGGGGCTCGACGAGGAGCATCTTGCGCTGTTCGACCTGCTGGTAAAACCGACGCTTTCGAAACAGGCGATAGCGAGAGTCAAAAAAGTCGCGTGCGAGCTGCTGGACCGGCTCAAGGCCGAGAAATTGAAAATCGACCACTGGAAAGAAAAGGACGCGACGCGCTCCGAAGTTAAAACTTTTATCCATAATTTCTTATGGGACGAAAATACCGGCCTGCCCGTTGAAGAATATAACCCGGAAGAGGTCGAGCGAAAGGCTGCGGTCGTTTTCGAACATATATACCGGATTTACGAAGATGCAGAGCATCATATTTATCGTAATGTCGCATAATTAATAATATGCCCTGATTCCGACAGCGGAGACCTATAACTCCGTACACATGCACATAACACAAAGAATGAGTTTAAAAACTATTGACTTATTTTTTAATAATATTTTCTAAATGACTTAATAATAGCGGAGACGGGGATTCTTTAATATATCCCGTTTCAACGATTTCAAAAATAATTTTTCCTATTTCGGCGGCAATTTTATCTTTTATTTCTTCGTTTTTAATGGTTTCGATAAACGCCATATAAGTATCGATCATTACGTGCTTTTGCTCGAAAATATATGATAAATTGGAATTGTTAGAATAATTTTTATTTATGAACATTATTGTCCAGGCTAAGATAGATATAATCAATAATTTTGAAGCATTGTAATTGATTATTATAGGTTTTATTTGTTCGGCAAAATTTATTTCAAAAATAAAAGTGGCGATTATAATAACAATGAAAGAGATTAGATATGCTTTTAACCGCCACATCCACAGAGTTGCTTTTTTCTCATATTCTTTTGCTTTTTCTTCGAAT
>CAZJFS010000346.1:0-1695 GCA_964545075.1 uncultured bacterium | reverse complement strand
AACATTCCCCCTCTTTCCGAAAGAATCCTGCAGATCTGAGAGCTTACGAATGAATACGGTCCGGAAAGGGTATGCTGGAGGTTCGATCCTATAGTTAAAACTGAGACAGGATGGGTACAGGATATTGATTCTTTCAGAAAAATTGCCGAAAAAATTTCCGGGTTCACTGAAGTGTGCCTGGCCGGATCGCATCTGACTTTAAACGCGGAAAAAATAAAAAAAGAAAACGGGTTTGTAAAATATTTGCTTAAGGGCGAATACATTTCCAGTTCGCTCAGGATGGCCAAGTTGAGAACTCCCGGCATTTACGAATCCGAAGTGGTAACCGACCTCGATAAAATTCCCGTTCCATTCCGCGATTTTGAAGCCGCAATCCGATATATCGACCCTACCATGCCCACCGCGCAACCTCAATTGCAAATTTACGCAAGCAAAGGATGCCCTTTTAAATGCGTTTTTTGCCTCTGGCCCCAAACCATGTATAACCGCAAAGTGTCTTACAGAAAGCCTGAAATGATAGCGGCCGAAATAAAAGAATGCGTATCCGATTACGGATATAAAAGCATTTTTTTCGACGATGACACGTTTAACGTCGGTAACGAAAGAATCGGCAAGCTTTGCGATGAATTGAAAAAGATCGGATTGCCATGGACCATGATGGGCAGACTCGATTGTTCGCCTGACTGGCTCTTTGATAAAATGGTCGATTCGGGTTGCGTCGGAATGAGATTCGGGGTCGAGTCCTTCAATACCGAAGTTTTAGCCAACATAAAAAAAGGACTTGAAAACAAAGACTTTTTAAAAACTTTAAAACATATTACCGAAAGGCATCCCGATTTAATGATACACCTTACCATGATGAAGGAACTGCCGGGCCAGACAAATGAAATTCATGAACTCGACATGAAAATTTTATCGGACTTAGGCTATAGCGTCGACAACATGAAACGAAGTTATCAGCTGGCCAGTTGCGTCCCATTCCCGGGCACCGAACTTTACGATGTTTTGTCCAGGGATGAAAAAAACAAAACGATCATGGATAACGATAATTTATTATTTGACGGCGGTCAAAACACGGTAATGAAAAAAATAAAGAATAAAAATGAAGAATAATATGAGCGTTAAAAAAAAAGTAGTCATTATAGGCGCCGGAGGTTTCATAGGAAACAGGCTTTATTCGTACTTGAACGATAATTTCAACGAATTGTTCGAGATTTGCGGTGTTTCATATCCGGAAGCGGCGTCAGGAATGGATCTGGTCGATGCGACCGACCATAGCGCTTTAAGCAACTATTTAACAAATAAAAATCCGGAATTTATTATCTTTGCGGCCGGAATAAAAGACGTTAAAAAGTGCGAGGAAAACTATCAGATAGCCCATAATCTCAACGTCACGCCGGTAATACATATGTTGGAAATAATCGGCCGGCTCAATTTAAAATCCAGGATTATTTATTTCTCGAGCGACTATGTTTTCGACGGCGAAAAAGGCTTTTACCGGGACAATGACGAAACGCTTCCGCGGACGAATTATGGCAGAAGTAAAAAAGAGGCCGAATCAATAATTTTAAATTCAGGAGCCGGTCATATTATAATCAGAACATCCGCGGTTATGGGAAAAAGAGGAGTTTTTTTCGAATGGCTGTTAAACGAGATAAACACCAAAAGCGAAATAGAAGTTTATGACAATGTTTT
>CAZJFS010000345.1:0-1704 GCA_964545075.1 uncultured bacterium | reverse complement strand
CGGCGCAAATTGCGGCCAGCGAAGAGCTTCTCGAAGACGGCCCGATAAGCCTCGACGCGATCACCGATGAGTTCCGCAAAAAATATATTCAGCGCGCCCTCGAGATAACCGCTGGAAATAAGACTGAAGCGGCTAATTTATTGGGTTACAAAAACTACCAGACGCTCACCAACGAGATGAAGCGAATGGGTTTTACGGCCGCCGAAAAATAAGATCATACGCGGATTGATTCGGGTATCATCGCCTGGCAAAAATTCAAGTGTGGCCGGGCTGAAAATAGCCGTATAAAATAAAGACAATTTTGGCGTAATATTAAATTCTAAAAACGAAAAATCAGAAATGTGAGTTTTTGACGGTCAGGCCGTATTATTATCCGTGTCCATAAATCCTCTCCTTTTATTCACGATGGCCGTGAAATATCCTTAGCGCTATTGAAAATTCCATCATTTCCGGACAGTATAAACCAATACCGCGAAAAAGTGATGGTTGTTCCAACATAATGAGAACGCATTAATTGAGAGGATTTTGAAGTATTTTACGGATCATTTCAGCCCTCCTGAGATAAGATTTGTATCAGAACGCGATGCCTGAACTTTTGCCGCTAATATTTAAAGCAATTAGTGTGCCAAAAACGGAGAAATGTTCATTTTGAGCAACAAAACATACATGCAATCTTGAACGAATCAAATAATTTCATTTATTTGAAAGGTGTTTTCGAATGCTTCAATTTTTATTAGAATTTTGAGCTTTTAATAAAAAACAGACCGGCGGGAAAAAAGAAACACGCGAAAAGCATAAATATTTTTATATTAACATAAAAAATCAACTTATCTCACGTCACATACCGTCGAAACGGACCTGCCTAAAAAATCGATAAGTTCGTTCACCTGGTGCGATTCGGAAACGCCGGTCTTGCACCAGATGACGAAATGCTCGCAGTTGTTGAAGATCAGGCTGTACGAATCTTCGCCGATGCGGCTTCTGGCGCGCTTTACGGTTTCGGCGGGCGAATACAGCTTATAATTGATCTTTTTGAAAAGATCGTATATTTCCCTGACGAATTTCAGCGGTTCAGGCATTTCACCGGAAAACAGACTGCCCAAAATTGATACTTCAGTTGATTTTTCCCGCGGGCGGCCGTGCTCTTTCGGAAATTCGCATATGAAATAATTTTTAGACCCGTTTAAAAAAACTTCCAGCTCAGATTCGTGCACGCTCATATCTCCGCCAAAATCAGAACTTTTCGCCGAGTAATGAATGACCTTTCCGCGGCCGGAGTATATTCCGTAATGTTTATATACGCCGCGCCCGACGCCGATCACGTCGCCGATCTTTACCTTCGATTTTATTCCAGATTTTACTTTCGGCGCGACACTGGCGCTTGTTTTCTTTTTTAGATTTTTGGCCTTTTCGGGCATTGTTTTTTTCTTGATCATAAAATTATTTAAAGTTTCACGGATACATTAGCACAATATCCATAAAATCTGCAAGCTTCAGGTTTCTTGCCGCGCAATATCAAATAACTTCCCAGTAACCGCCCTTGTCCGGACCGACACGTTTTATAACGCCAGCCTTTTTTAGAATGGAAATATGCTTTTCGACGGCACGGCTTGTAATGTTAAGTTTCATAGCAATTTCGGAAGCGCTGATCTCAGGGGTCAATTTAATAAGGGCAATAATTTTCTCCGAACTTTTCTCCGAACT
>CAZJFS010000344.1:0-1732 GCA_964545075.1 uncultured bacterium | reverse complement strand
CGCTTGTCGACATGACGCGCAACGGTTCGCTTATCAAATTTTTGAACGAGAACAAATACAAGGGAGCTCCGCTTATGGAAAAACTTGGCGGCTGGTTGAAAAAAGCCCTTCCGCTGAGGGGGCAGAAGATCGTCACGTATCACAGAAGCTGGATATATTTCACTTCCGTTTTCGGCATAGAAACGGCCGCGGAAATTGAACCGAAGCCTGGAATACCTCCGACGCCGAAACACACCCTTGAAGTGATAGAAACCATAAAAAAAGAAAATATCAAACTGATATTTTCGGAAAATTTTTATGACCTTAAAAAGGTCGCTTTTATAGCTGAAAAAACCGGCATCAAAGGCGTTGTCGTGCCCGTATATGTAAACGGTGAAGCCGGCGCTGACGATTACTTCAAACTGGTGGACACATGGATTAACAGAATGCTTGAAGCGTCAAAATAAATTTTAAATAAGGCTTCCGCTTGAAATTTCTGAAAGTTTTTCGGGCGGAGGCCCACTATAATTAATAAATAACCGAAGTTTTGTATGCTGAAAACATTAAAAACAAACTTTTTGTTTATATGTTTTTTAGGCTCAAAAATCAAGTAAGGGATTATAAACTATGAATGAATTAATAAACTTAATGGCCGCGCCATTTTGCGAGTGTCTGGTGCTCGTGGGGATCCATTCCTACCTCGGTCTTCACGTCATCCGGCGTGGAATAATTTTCGTCGATCTGGCGTTCGCGCAGATCGCGGCGCTCGGATTGACGGTAGGATTTCTATTTAATATAATGCCTGATTCGGTCGCGGCTTACTGGATATCGCTCGCGTTCACGCTTTTCGGCGCCATGATTTTTTCGATATTTAGAACCAGCGAGTCGAAGGTGCCGCAGGAAGCAATAATAGGTTTGGTTTATGCGCTGGCGGCGAGCGCCATGATAATCGTCATTGACAGGGCTCCGCATGGTGCCGAACACATAAAAGAAGTATTGACCGGTGATCTTTTGTTCGTGAAATGGGACTTTGTCATAAGCGCCGCGATAGTATATTTGATAATAGGAATATTCCATTATATTTTCAGGGGCAGATTTTTGAATATTACTGAAAATCACGGAGCGACCGGGGCTCATACCCCAAATTTCAGGTTGTGGGATTTTTTGTTTTACGCATCTTTCGGAGTTATCATTACCCATTCGGTTCGCACGGCGGGAGTCCTTCTGGTCTTCGTGTTTCTCGTGGCGCCAGCCATATTCACTTCGCTTTTCTGGAACGGCTGGCGGGAACAGCTTATAGCGGGATGGCTTACGGGGATAGTCGTTTCGCTGACCGGGCTTTTCGCGTCGTATTATCTTGATATGCCCTGCGGCCCTTCCGTTATATTGATATACGGCCTGACCCTGTTTCTGGCCATGATATTTTATAATCTTAAAAGGAGAAAATGATGAGCGATAATAAAATGAAAATGGACGGATTTTTAAACGCGCTGCGTCAGGAAGTTAAGTGGAAGGCGTCTGAAACGACGCTCGTAAAAGCCTGCGTCGGAATTTATATGACATGCGTTGAAAATTCATACGGCCATATGGGCGTAAGTTATACCTGGCGGGATGAAAATCTCGTCCCGCATCTTTGCCGCGGCATAAAAGACGCCGGGAGCCTTAAAGGCAAAAAAATGTCGGAGATAATCGATCTGATCAATTCCGATTCCTCGCTCGAACGCTCGCTTGCTATGGCCGGAATAAATTCGCT
>CAZJFS010000343.1:0-1749 GCA_964545075.1 uncultured bacterium | reverse complement strand
ATCTTCCATATATTTTTGGGTATAAGGCCAGCCCGCGATATTATCGGTCCATTCTCCAGGGATTCCTTCCTTATGAACTCCGGCGCCCGTTATTGCGCCAAGTATCGCCGCGGTAGTGTCGGTGTCGCCTCCGCAGCGGATCATTTCAGTCACTCCGCTACAAAAATCCCTTTGATTTCTCAGCCAGCAGTGAAGCACGGCGGGCGCGGTATGATAGGCATAACCCGTAATCCCCGAAGCCAATCCTATCTTTTGAGCGTATTCAAATGTGGATTCTTTTCGCCGCACGCTCTCTGCGAGATCGTAAACAATCTTTAAAAACTCGGGTTCTTCCGGCATCATATTTTCAAGCTTTTTATAAAATTCATCCGCGGCGATAATTTCACCGTGACTTGAAATATGCGCCGCGACGGCAACTGCCAGAGCCGCGTTCTCAGCCTTCCCGTCGGTGTGAGTTATGCGGGTCGCAGCTTTAACGAATTCCCTAAGCCGCTCTTCGTCATCGCCAAAACACACGCCTAAAAGGGCTATCCGCATCATCGGACCGTTGCCGGCTGAAAAAACGCCGCTTTTTTCCGGCGAAAAACCCGCCAGAAGTTTAAGACACGCTCGCAAAGAAGCAAAGCCCACGCCCAATGGCATCGTAAAGAACCATCTTTTTAATTGACGGGCGAACGCCCTTGAAAACAATGCAACGTCCGCCCCGGACTCGGCAAGCGCCGACGCCATCATCAGCGTATGTTCCGTATCGTCGGATATCATTCCGCGGCCAAGAAAAAACCGCTGGATCGAAATGTCTTTATAAAGCTTTTCCCGCCGCCGGGGTGAAAGATTTTCATACAAAAGCCCCATAGAATCGCCTGCGGCCGTACCCAGAATGCAGCCGACAATGGCCTCTTTTATATTTTTTATGATAAAGCACCTTCCGCTACTTTAAAATGTTTGAAATAAAGCTCAGCATTTAAATTTCAATATATCAGATTTTTTTTACAAAATCAATTTTAAAATTGGAATATCCGATACAGGAAGCTGACCCACCGCGAATATCAAATGAATCCAAGCGTTAAAAAGCGATGAAGTCAATCGCGACCTGTGTATATAAATTATAAAAACCTGCACAGGCTATTTTTGTATAAAAAATAAGCGCTTTTATAGTTTTTCCCCATTGAAAATTGACAAAGGGTACTTTATCTATTATAATTAATGTAACATATTTTTCAACATGTGTTTTTTATATTTTTTATATATATTTCGGGGAGGAAAAATGAATAAAATAGCCAGAGTTTCAATGTTTTGGATACTGACCCTATCATTATTAATGGCGCTTTCAGATAATTCATTCGCGCTTACGATAAGTTACAATGACAATGATGACGCGACGGTCAACGCTCCTGAAATAGAGCCGCAGGCTATCGACGGAACCCACTATTTCGATAATTTCCAGAGATACGCCGCCGGTTCGTATAAAAAGTCGCCTCTGACCAAATCCGAACTGCGCTCCCGCGGCCGTCTGGATATAAACGACGGCATGCGTTTCGACGTACAGGGCAGCGGCGTCACTTTCCAGACCAGAAATATCGCGGCCAACCAGAACGAAGAACTCGCCGCCACCTGCGTTCGCACCGGCAAGAACTGCTATATTTACAAGGCTAATAACGTTGAATTCGCGGATTCTTACCTTGACAGGCTTGTCCAAGAATTCGACAACAACATATATGCTAACAACACCGCTAATTTCGGCTCCGAATG
>CAZJFS010000342.1:0-1753 GCA_964545075.1 uncultured bacterium | reverse complement strand
AAAACCCTGACATTAGCCAGGTCAAGGGAGATCTGCTGGTTTTCAGGCTGGAAATCTTCCACGACGGCAAATTCATATCTTCAGCAAGCGAGTGCGACAACTGGCCTATGGTCTGGACGCCGCGCGACGGGAACAAGTTTGAACTGACATTCAAAAGAACTGGAATTTACTGCAATCCATACTTCAAATGGGTATGGTAACGGATCTTTAAAGTCTCTCGAAATGAAAAACGAATAAATAAAAAGGACTGCCCAAAAATATTGTTTTTGAAGCAGTCCTTTTTTATTTATTTGTTATTCTGGTGATTTATTTATTTGCGAGTCAAAGCTGGCGATGGCGTTGCAAAACGCTCGTCGGCTGATCAAAAGTCTTGCTTTTAAAACACAATTATCTTGGAGTGGTTGGGGTCGTTAGATCTGTTGATATATGTTATTCTTACCTCGCTTGATCCGCCGTTCACTTTAGCAAGGATACCGTCTGATAATTCCCGATCTTCTGATAAAGCCACCCAAAAATCCTCTTTTGAGAACTCGAACCCGGAAGTTTTCCCTAATTTTATAATGGTTTCAGCTATTTTGTTTTCTGATTCCTTCTGATGCGCCTGCATTAATTCCGCATACTTTTCTTTTAAAGCGGCATCATTTCCCAGTTTTCCAAACATCTGTTTTACGTTTTCTTTGCTCATTTTTTCATCTCCTGTTTTTTTATCGAGATGGTATTATACCACATCCTTGCAGACTTTATATTTAATTATACGCTCGATACACCAAAGCATCTCAATATAATTAAAGATCTTTTTATTTCGAATAAGCGCACTCAAATTTATTATTTTACGCTCCAATCTTTGCCGTTTTTTTCATAATTTCCGTTCGCCAGAACTTTTTCGCCATCCGCGACCACGTAATCGGTGGGGCCATGCATAATGTTATTTATGTTTATAACGTTTTCAGCTTTTAACGCGGTATATATTACGACGCCGAGCTTCGGATTTGCGGAATTAGGCCAGGCGGTAATAAATCTTAACTTATCGCCTTCATATTTATCTTTTAACGTTATCGATCGTTCCGAAAATTTAACAGGCATGTTTTTGAGGTTTTTGGCAAGCCATAAATTACCTTCAGGCGTGCCAAAAACTATAATCGCGTTTTTTCCAAGATCCGTTTTAATCGCTTCCACATCGGTAAAAATTGAAGCGTTCTTATAAAACATGTCCTTATATTCTTTCGCAAATTCAACGATACCGCTCTGGATCTTTTTGTCTTTTTCATTGGTCGGAACTATCAAAACAACCGATTCGCCCGGAACATCAAAAACGCCGTTGATGGTTCCCAATTCATAAAAATTGTTGACATAAAAATCAGGCCCGAGGTCCTTCGTTGAAAGGTCCTTGAAAAGGCTTATTATTTCGGGATAAAATTCTTCAAAATTACGATATTTCTCGCGATTTTTTTCGTATTTTTCAAGAATTTCGCATAACGGCTCTATGTAAAAAAAACCTTTGGACTTATCATTAATTATAGCTTCCCTGTATGCCTTGATTGAAATTTCGCGAGCGGCGAGCCTCGCCGTTATAGCCCTTATCAAATGCTCGTTGACGCATGTCTCCCATGAAGAATAAGTACTTTGCTTCATAGCTTTTTCGATGGGCTTAAAAAGGCCCGAATATAAATTAACTTCATAGTTATATTTTTCGGTGATCGGATTCACGAATGAATGGCTGAATTCATGCCATACCAGATATCTTACATCTTCC
>CAZJFS010000341.1:0-1761 GCA_964545075.1 uncultured bacterium | reverse complement strand
TGGATTTCTACGGGTATCGTTTGAAGTACGCCGTTAGTAATATATCTCTTGCTGTTAAACATCAGTTTTCCTCCTTGATAAGAATAACACCATTGTTTACAGGCCTTTGGTTTCGTCCTCTGGGTTTAAAGGATCAAAGCCAAGCAGCTCTTGGAATATTTCACTGGCCTGGTCGTCGCTACGTTCGCTAACATCATATGCGTCATCTACGACCATTTCTCCGTTTTCGAACTCGCACACACCTGCGAACCATATCGCGGCTTCGGTATATTTAAGGGTGAACGAAACTTTTGGAAATTTTATTGACAAGGCCTTAATAACAGGACACGGTGGTGCCCAGGCTGTATGGAACAGGATACTATTGCCTTTCGAATCGTACCGACAGTTGGTTGCATTCCATTTCGTACTCCAGTGGCTAACGCGCCAGTTATACCAATCATCGTTGTTTTCGTAAGTTGGCTCTGGAACGATTTTACTGAAGTCTATCGTGCCTATACCTTGAGCTGAGTCGCCTGCGTTATTATCTTTTTGGATGAACTCGAGAACTTCCCGAATCTTCACCGGATCATCCGCAGTCATAATGAGCTTATTTACACACCAGTTTGGCATTTCAAGCCTCCCTTCAAAACGAAAAGCGGAGCCTGCTATGGCCCCGCCTCAAATTAAAGTTCACTTATTTAGTTATATCTTAGCCCGCTTTCTTTAAAAGCAATTCTTCAAGGTCCGCCTTCAACTTTGCCTTCTGAGCATCAGTCGCCGTGATAAAGTTCGTTCCAAGGCGTTCGCGTATAACGCTGCCGGCATCTAAACTTGAAGCGTCCTGCGGAAGAATACCGGCTCTCTTCAACAGGTCTGTAAGATCCATCATGCGTATTTTTTCATTTTTAGTGTCAGGTGTTGGCGTGAATGCTACTATGTTTTCTGCCGGTTCGGTTTCATTATCTGGTTTAACGGTGGTGTTGGGTGCGGATGCTGAAGATTCCGGATACGAACATGTTGCTGCGATCAATTCAAGTGCTTTTTGACAGGCTGCTTTATCTTTTTCAGATTTAAACTTACCCTGCCGCATAGTTGTAGATGAGCTGAGATAGTACCTACTATCGCCGACAGGAAGACTTTCGAGTCCGTTCTCAACAATCCATGCTTTGATTTTTTCCTTAGCAGTGTCGACTAATGCTTCAACCGCATAGGTCTTTTTGGCCATTTCGATAACGTCGTTTGCGGTTTCAATCTTTATGATCTCGAAGTTCTTTGCTACCGGGCAGTGGTTGACGTAAGAACATCTTCCGCAGTGCTGACCTGGCCGCGGTTCGAACTTTTTCTCGACGGATATGGCGTCTATGGTTTGTGAAAGCTCGTTCGAGAACCGCTGAAGATCGTCGGCGAAGTATGTGTATGGTTCGTAGTAGTCCGGGCCTGTGTAGAAGAAGTATGTATGAACGACCTCGATCTCAGGACAACGTTCTTTGATCGCCATAGCGTAAATCTTCAGCTGAAGATCGTCGGTATAGCCAGGATAGTTCTTCCAGTCCACTATGACGGCCTGAGTTCCCTGCACTGAATAAGCGTCGATCTTACCGATGACGGTGTTCGTTATGAAGTCGAGCGTGAAGTCTTGCTCTACGGCATTCGGGACCTTAAGTATATAGCGGCAGAAACTTTTCATCCGTTCGCCAAACTTCGTCTGGTCTATAGTTCCGAGTACGAGATGCTTCGCGATCTCAGCATGTCTTTCGTTACCCGCCAGAGCCGGGTCGGACG
>CAZJFS010000340.1:0-1835 GCA_964545075.1 uncultured bacterium | reverse complement strand
TTGAGTTTTTCGTATGAATCATCTATTGACGCATCCAGTTTTTTTTCATCGAATAAATACATCAAGGAAGACAGCGATGAGGATTCTTTCAAGGCGTTTGGAAGCCAGGGTGTTTCAGCCACCGGTAAAGTTTTCAATTTTTCGTTTTTTTCAAGCTGTGACTTCAACCTGTTATTGCTTTCAAGTTTTTCGAACATTGTTCTGATCTTCGGATTATTGCCTAAAAGAATTTTAGCCATAGCGTTAGCGTATAACCTGTTAAATACCTGTTCCGAACATTCATAAGAATATTCCATTAGATATGGAAATGCCTCAAGAACATACCATGAAGGGTTGGATGCCATACGAATAGTCAATTCGCACGAGTCAAGTTTTCCAGGGTCATTTATCACGGATGCGATTTTTTCAATTTTTGTCTTTTTTTCTCCAGGTCCGCTGACCGTAAAAGGATAAACCTCACTGATCGGAATCCGTGAAGAAATAACCGGCAGAAGGCCTTCCTCACCGTCTGTATAATCATTTGAAGTGGCAAGCGCCCTGTATTTTATTGTTCCTGTACCTTGCCCGGCTTTAATTTTCCAGTAAAATGTTGATGAAAGCCCCGCTTTTATCTCGAAAGTCTTATTATTTGAAGAATTTCCAAGCGCGGCATCTATGCAAGTTCCGGTTTGCGCGTCTTCGAAAGTAAGTCTGACGCTTCCCGTGATTTCTTTATCGGTCATGTTTTCGATCTTCACCGGAAAATCAATAACATCGCCTTCCATAATGAATCTTGGAGCGGCAGGCCTTGCCATTAATTCCTTGCGCGATATAAAAACGGTGTCTATACTTCCATTTTCAAGTCCGGCGCCGCAGGCGAAGGTGACGAAGCGCCAGGTCGCGAGAGTGTCGGGCATCGTAAAACTCAAATTAATAGTGCCATTTTCGTCGGATAAAACACTCGGGAAAAAGCATCCGAGTTCACTAAGATTTTTCCTTGCCATTATATTTGAAAGATCGAGGTTATTGTTTTTAGCCGGGCTATTCTGATCGTCTTTGCAAGCAAACCTGAAACCGCCTTTGTGCAGATTCATGAAGTCGATCACGCCTTTAAAACTCATCCGCCGATAATTTTGAAATGTTTTTGAATCGTCAAGAAAAGGCTGATTTTCCGGAACTAACTCGGGGGAATGTAAAAATTCATATTCAATATCGTCCACTCTTGAGACCGATCCAATTCCGCGACCTAACATTCCAGTATCAATTTCACAAGGCAGATCGTAATATTCGTGAACGGCGGTCTGTTTTTGATTCAAAGCCGATGGTTTGATTCTGGCGAGAGAGCCGAATTTATAAAAAGAGTTGGAAAAGCTGAAACCCGTGACGGTATTATTCGAAAAGTATAAGTTTTTAAAGTCAGGCCATTCAAGTTTTTGATAGGCGTCAAGCGATTTATCATACATCGTGGCGACGAGTTCAACTTTTTTAGGTTTTCCGTTTCTGTCAGTCGCTTGAATTGTAATGGTTTCCTTCCCGCCAGGTCTTAAATTGGACCGAAAATCATTAATTTTAAGAATCAGGGAATTATCTTTGAGCGGAACGCTGATCCGCGCTATATTGGTATAAACCCTATTATCGCGAACAAAAGTCGTCAGAACGCAAAACCCCTTGCCTCTGAACTCTTCCGTGACAGGAACTTCTATTAAATGCTGCGTCCGACCTTTAGGGCTCCAATATTTTTTCAAATATTGGCCGTCCTTAATGATTTCAACGAAACATCTGGCGTTTTCATATCCGCTGCCCCAGACGGCCTTGAATGTACCTCCCACTTCGATATTCGATGAGTTATACGTGAA
>CAZJFS010000339.1:0-1869 GCA_964545075.1 uncultured bacterium | reverse complement strand
TTTTATAAGAACATAAAAATCCTGGATCTCAATATGCGGATCTCAAGTTGTCAAAAAAATAAAAATTATTCCGGATTCAGCTTTGTCGAGCTTTCAACCGTTATCGTCATACTCGGCATCATTGCCGCCGTCTCGTATCCTTCGATGCTGAAATCATATCATCACGGCCGCATCAATTCAACCTGTTTTGAAATGATAAGCACTCTGAAAGTCGCCCGGGGCCTCTCGGCGACATCTTCGGACAACCGCGTTTACGGCGTGATATTCAAGCCCGACGGCGAATACAGGATCCACAGCTTTCCCTCCGATAAGATCATAAATATTTCAAATTATAACGACGCGGCTCTCGTCAAGCCC
Organism: uncultured bacterium; assembly: GCA_964545075.1. Lineage (GTDB taxonomy): Bacteria > Muiribacteriota > UBA9980 > UBA9980 > UBA9980 > DAOPXV01. Next base: position 1,512 of record CAZJFS010000339.1, on the reverse strand, counting down.
TACGGCGAAAAAATGTTCATCGACTCGAGCCTGGTCGTCGATAATTTTACCACGGCCCAGCTGCCTTTCTGGGTCATCTTCAGAGACGACGGCGTTCCGACCGCCGACGGAGTTTCCGTGCCTGTTCCAGACTCCGTGGCGCTCATTAAACTGACTTCTTCCGCCGTAAATTCGGAAGCCGTAATTAAAATAAGCAAATCGACCGGAATAGCGGAGGTCAAATGAGCGGCATATCGAATTCGAATTGTGATCGCGCTTTCAGTCCCGCGCGTTTATCCGGACGCCCCCGCGGCTTCACTCTTTCCGAGGTCATGATAGTCGTGGTGCTTCTTTCTATCGTCACGCAGGCGGTCTATCAGTTTTACGCGGTCGGCGTAAGATCTTACAAAAATTCTCAAATACATGCCGAAACCGTAGGATCGATAAGATATCTGAAAAAATTGATAGAGGAAAAGATACAATTCAAGTCGAACAACAACCATAATATTTTTATGAGGAAAGAAGGCTTTTTGGCCGTCGGAAGCCTTGGAAGCATAATGGTCGGGACGCTGGAAGGGACCAATCTTCCGCTTTACAATAAACTCGGCTTCAGCCAGTATCTGACCCACGCAAGCCTTAACGTCGAGGAATGCACGATGGAGGTCCTCGTCAAAAAACCTTCCGCTTTGGGTTATGTCTATAATGGTGATTTCAGAGGCAGTTACGTCAGCGAAATAGTTAAAAATACCGCGTCCGTGAGCGATGGAATTTTTTCGTTCTCGTTCGGTTCGAAGCCTTCGAACATGCTCGGCGGAAGCTTTCTCGGCGACCAGGACTCTGTAACATTATCCGCAAGCGCTAATCCCGCAGCGACCGTCGAGATAAATACTTCGGCCGTCCGCGATCTCACTTATTTATTCGACGGCGCAGGCGCCGGCCAGGTCGATGTTTTAATGAACGCCAGGAAATATGACGCGTCGGTTCGCCCGCTTTTTACGCTCTTTTCGTCGTTCGATCAGAAACAGGTCCCGGGGTTTTTGCCGGGGACGAATGTGACCGCCCAGGATAAAAAAAATTATTTCATAACCGGCACCAACCTTTTTTGCGACGACGGCATGATGTTCTACGAGGAAGACACTTCCGGCGCGCTTATAAATCACGCATTTTACGTTAAAACTCCGATCACCGACGAAGCCGAGCTCGACGACGAAGGCAACGTCCTGAAACAGATAAGGTACTCGTTCGCGCGTAACGAAGGCGGAGAATATAAATACGTCGACGACACGGTCATCTCTAACGTCGAAAAAATTTCGCTTTCGTATTTCGATAAGAATGGCGTTCAGATCGCGTGCGACAAAAATTTCTGGGAATGGCACAGGGGCGACGAAATTTATTCGATCAACATCGATATAACCACGAAAAAAGACGACATAAAAGAAAGCTTTAAAATGATAGTGGAATTATGATGAAAAAAATCAAAAACAACCGTGGCGTTTCAATAGTAGTAGTTTTGATGGTAATTATGACGGTAAT
>CAZJFS010000338.1:0-1891 GCA_964545075.1 uncultured bacterium | reverse complement strand
TGTGATGCTCTCGACCGTGAGAATTTGAACATGACATGGAACGTTGGCGGCCGTGTGAACAGCTGTCGCGACATCGATGTTCTGAAACGGATGAAAAATTCGGGTTGTACTATTATAGGGCTCGGAGTTGAATCGGGAGATAAACGGATCCTTGAAAATATAAAAAAAAGGGCTACCGTTGAAATGGCGAAGACCGCGATTTTTAATTGCCGCGCAGCCGGTATTTTTCCTTCCTGCAGTTTTATGATAGGTAATGAAGGCGAGAATTATGAAAGCGTTGAAAATACGGTTAAATTTATAGACGAGGTTAATATCGAGCCCCCCGTTACCTTCTTTTTCGCTACGCCTTATCCCGATACCGATCTTTTCGCGACAGGTCTTAAAAAAGGTCTTATAAAAGACGTAAAGAAACTTGTACGTTCCTACGGTGAGCAGGGCGCCAATCTTCTCGTCAATTTTTCACAACTTTCAAATGAGCAGCTTATAAAATTGAAGAACGGCGCCCAACTTAAAATAGTTTTCAATTATGCGAGAAGGAATAAGATGTGGTTCCTCAAATATATTTTCAGGCGCGCGTATTTTTATGTTGAAACGGTTTATAAAAATATTATGATCAACGGGTTTAAGGCGACGCTGAAAAAGGTCAAAGAAAAGCTTTTAGCAAGAATTAACAGTCTGGTAAGTTAGGCGCAATAGTATGAAAAAGATTATAATAATTCAATCCAGACTATCATCAAAACGGCTTCCCGGAAAAATGCTCATGCCGCTCGCGGGAATGCCGCTTTACGAGTATGTATATCGCCGCTGCCTTCAGGCTGAAGGTTTTGACGGCGTCATTGTCGCCACATCCGGAGAACCGAGCGATGATCAGCTTTATGAAAACGCCTTGAAAAAAGGGATCCCTGTTTTTCGAGGCGAGCTGGAAGATGTTCTTAAGCGTTACATCGATTGCGCAGGCGCCATCGGGGCTGATTCTATCGTCAGGGTCTGCGGCGATTCGCCTTTCGTCGACGTCGATCTGCTGGAGCATATGGCCGGCGTTTTTGACGATAAAGGCCTTGATTACATAGCTCCCGATAAAAAAAATTGCGTGGCGGGGCTTGATTGTGAAATAGTGCGTTTAAGCGCTTTAAAAAGAACCGCTGCCGAAACTTTTGAAAAGGCCGATCACGAGCATGTCACGAAATTCATAAGAGACAATCCAGAAAAATTCAAAACAATGCTTCTTCGCGAAAACATTAAAATTGATGAAATGATCGATTTAAAGCTCACGGTCGATGAACATTCCGATTATGAACTGGCCGTGAAAATCGCGAATGCCACAGCCGATAAGTATGGCCGGGGAACCAGGTTTACTACATTGGATGTTTTCAATATTATAAAGAGTTTTGAACTTAAAAAATAATATAAAAATCTTGTCTTCCTGCGTTTTTTTTGGTAGAATATTTCGTTAAAAACAAATATGAGAGATGGTTTTAATGATTGATTTTCCACAGCGTATAGAAATAGAACTAGTAAGCGATTGTAATTTAAGATGTACATATTGTCCGCGTCATCACATGAACGATCTTACCGGTTACATCGACACCGGGCTTTTCAAAAAAATCATCGACGAGGCGTCTTCTTATAAAGACAGGATAATCGTTCTTCACAGGCGCGGCGAAAGCCTTCTTCATAAAAATTTCCTGGAAATGTGCTCATATGTTAAAGGTAAATTCAAGGAAGTCCAGATAGCGACCAACGGCACATGCCTTACGGATGAAAAGTCTATCGCTATGATCGAGGCCCTCACCTTTGTTTCTTTCAGCATAGACGTTCCGGAGGTATACGACAAAACAAGGCATCCCGCCAAGTATGAGGCCGTTGAAAAAAAAATACTCCGATTCCTCGA
>CAZJFS010000337.1:0-1928 GCA_964545075.1 uncultured bacterium | reverse complement strand
TTCAAAAATCTATAAAACGATTTTATGCGCCTTTTAAGGTGTGAAACTTAAGTTATTTATTATTTATTGTATTTTAGGCCAGAATGATCTCCAAGACCGAACCAAAAATCCGTTGAATATTAAAAAATGGTGCCAAAGGAATATGGAGACGTTAAGAGGGTGTTGTGAACTATATCAATCTGAAAATTTAAATAATAAGCAAAAAATTAAAATAATACCAACGTGCGATTCGCTTATAAAGCTTGGTTTCTTGAAATCGGCGCCTAAATGTAATAAAAAAAATGATTATGTTTTTTTATTAGGCAGCCGGGAAGCTGAAATTGATGTAAGATGCGTAGTGCATGGAGATCTTTCAAAACAAGATACTTTGCATAAAACCAAAGGCGTAGAACCTGAAATTATAAAAAGATACAATAGCGAGCTTATTTATAATAAGTGCGTTAAATTGTGCGTTGTATTATTTTTATTATCGGTGCCAGGTTTTTATTGCATCATAATAAAAAAAATTTCTTTTATGGAAGTGTTAAATGATTATTTTATTATTATTTTGGTAAACGTCACTATCCTATTAATAATAATTTTATGCGGATATTTTTTTCACCGGGTGTAAATATAAAAATAATACTATACGATTTTAATTTATACTAACATTTTATAAATATGATCGATGCGTTCAGGGAATTCATAAACTTAATAAAAGAAAGCTATTTGAAGCAAATGGAGCTGCGCGAGCATATTAAACTTTTCGCATATTTTATCGCCGCGCCTTTTTTAATATTTTTTTCGATATATTATTTTGTTTTTTTTGAAGTTCCTCCGCCGCGGGTATCGAATGTTTCGATCGCCGTTTTCAATGACGCGATAAAATTATCCTATGACAGAAGCTCTTATTACGGCCCTGAATACAACAGAGATATCATCGATTGGGAGATCGATAACGTGAAAAAGCCCGGTCTTCGAAATAAGATGATCATTTCCATCCCTGACGCGCGCTCTCATACGGCCGAGGTGAGTTGTTTCGTTACCGGGTTCGACGGTTTTTCGAAGGCGAAGGCCGTGGCTAGCAACACGCTTCATATTTTTTCGGGCGGCGCGGACGCGGACGCGGTTTCCATAGCGGAAGAAACCGCGGAGACGACGATACAGAAAATAAAAAGACTGCAAATGGAAGGCGAGGGAATTAAAATAATAGCCGATCCGCTCGCTGGCGCCGCATCTTCCGAAACAGAGGCTTTAAAGGAAAAGGTGGCCATGGAATTAAAAGCGGCGGCCGAGCTTAAAAACAATCTGAGCGCAAAGGAAGCTGAAAACAACGCGGCGGCAAATGAAACAAGTGCGGCGGAAACTTCCGGAGAAGTCGAATATGTGTTGAAAGGGACGTTGACCGATATTTTCAATGATTCATCCGTCGCGGGAGCTGTCGTAGCCCTGGGTTCGGCTTCGGCCACGAGCGACCGCTGGGGCGGCTTTGAACTGAGATCGAAAAAAGGGACGTTTTTATTCACGATAACTTCACCCAGCCATTACAAAAGAACTATAACCGAATTCGTCCACGACAGCGACGAAGTTTATAACGAAAATCTGATCCCAAAAACATTCAAAATTTTTGATTATGATGAAGTGGCCCGGCCATATGGAGGCCAAACGCGCAAGTGGGCGCAGCTTCCAACGGTCGTCATACATAACGCAACGACGGGGCCGTCCAAATACGTTCCGGATGCCAAAGACAAAGACGCAATAAGAGACGCCGTTCGAAAATTCGTCGCGCCGGAATTTAACCTCAATATTTACGGTTTTAATAACGCTCTGACCGTTATCGAGGACAATTGTGATTTAAATAAAAAATATGAGGGCTACGGTTATATAACGATAAGGTACGATCCGTGCCTTGATTACAGGATACTCGGCAGTTGCGGCGTAGGAGCGGA
>CAZJFS010000336.1:0-1978 GCA_964545075.1 uncultured bacterium | reverse complement strand
TATTTTGAGATAAAAACCAAAATTCAGCAGGGATGATACAGGCACGACCCGCTGCGTTCACCCGCCAAGCATTTCATAAAAACGGCCTCTCTTTCACAAGAGGGGCTTTTTTATCTGTAAATCCGATTCATTGACAAACACTACATGACCGGGTATGATTTTACATACAGTGTTTAACGGAGGGTGGAAAAGTTATGAAAGAACTTCGTTTCTGGCTGATCTTTTTTACTTGCGTTGCAGCTGTCTGTTGGTTTTGCAATCGTATCACACGTGACGAGCTGCCCGGAAGGGAGAGCTGGAACGGTCGAACTTATACCAACGAAGAAGCGGGCATTCGTCTGACGGTGCCGGAGGAATATAAAATCTTCACCGATGAGGAAATGATAGAAATGTATCATTGTCCCGAAGATATATATAAAAATGTGAAAAGCGAATCGAATTATTTCGATATGCAGATCAAGAGCGGAGACGCTTTACTGTATACGGTTTATATGATTACCGGTTTCAGCGGCACGGCAGAGCAATATACCAATTTGATAGAAGTAAACTATAATCAGGTGCTGCGCGGCAAAGGCCGAAAAGCGGTCTCAACGGAGAAGTTTGAAAATGTGCTTTGCGGTCAGGCATATCGATGTCTCGGAATGACTTATGAGGATGAAGAACCTTATTATCTCCTGTGGTGTTTCAGGTATATAGCCAAAAAAGGATGGGTCTTTATCCATATCGAAGCCGGGAGCAAAGATGAAGCCGATAAAATGCTTGAGGTTTTTGATTTAAAAACCGTCAACGCCAATGGACTTAAAAAAATCTTCTGGTGGTTTGAAAGGGTATTTTGATGGATTTTAAAGGTGACTTACTCAGAAAGAAGGGCCTTTTGTTTTTTAGTTATTGACCATTGTTGTGTTTAGCGGATGACACAGTCCGCTCTTTTATGCATACGCGAAGCCAAGAAGGTCGTTTCCGAATGGAAAGGTCTTGACAGAAAACTTACGCGGAGGTACTATTTACCATAAGTGAATTTATGGGTGAGAAACTATGAAAAAGTTCGTTTGCGGAGTTTTGGTTTTCGTTTTAATAATGGGCGGTGCTTTAGGTTGCGCCAAAGAGACAGTTCCGGCGCGGGGCGTTTGGGACGGGAGGACTTATACTAATACGGAAGCGGGGATTCGGCTGACGATTCCGGATAAATATGTCATTGCCGGAGATGAGCAAATCATCACGCTGTTCGAATATTCCGAGAATTATTTTGACGATGTAAAAAGCACGCAGGGTTATGTCGACCTTTTTATCACAGATCAAACATCGAGAACATACATCGCCTATGTCATTTGTCCGCTGAAAGGTCTTTCACCCGAACAATATCTCAATCATATCAAAGCAAATGTAAAAACCCTGACAATCGAGGGCGAACAGAGAAATTTAATCTATGAAGAGTCCTATACAAGCATTCTCTGCGGGAAGGATTTCGCTTGCTGTGACTATACACCGGAAGGTATAGACGGTTATTACGGCACTTACTGTTACGGATCTGTTTCGGCTAATGTGTTTATCCAGATCAATTATTTGGGACAGAGCAAAGAAAATCTTGCCGATTACCTTGCGTTTTTCGATAAGGCGAGCGTGAACGACACGAATTGATCAGAAATAAATACCGAATATGAGATATACAGATATTAACAAACCTGAATTCGAGGCGGAAGCTAAGATATAATAAATGCTTATTTTGCGTTCTCCGATAAGGCGAGCGTAATATTATTTTTAATTATAAAACCCGATCTTAAGACATATTTACGGCCGGGCCCTTTTTATAATTCCTTTTTTAATAATATGATTTTATTTAGAAATACTGAATGAGGTCCGCTTAAGGTTGACTTGAATAAACACCGAGTGTATAATTAAAAAATGTCCGAAAATCAATTCGGCGGGGAGGTGAGCGGGGCTATTTCAATACAAAAGATGCAAAAAAGGCTCCTGATTG
>CAZJFS010000335.1:0-2027 GCA_964545075.1 uncultured bacterium | reverse complement strand
TAGTTTTGGATTTGAAGCGCTCGATAAGCTTTTCGGATATCGCATGCGCGTTAGCGGGTTTTTGAAGCGCGAGCTTTTCGCCGTATTCTTTAATGAGATATTCGTATACTTCGCAGCTCGTCTCGTTTATTTTTATTGCGCTCTCGAAGGCGTTTATGGCCTCGTCGCGCATATTCTTGGCGGAGAATATTTTTCCCAGCAGTATGAAAGCTTCAAAATACTCGCCATTTGAAGTCAGGGCGAGGTTGAGCTCCGCTATCGCCTTGTCATAAAAATCGTTGAGGAAATAAATATTTCCGAGTTTGTAATGTATTTCGTAACTTTTTGGGGCGATGGAAAGGGCGCGCGAGTATTTTTCGATGGCCTGCGAGTATTCGCATCGTTTCTGGAATATCTCGCCGAGCCTGAAGTGTATTTCCCAGTTATTAGGTTCGTACACGAGAGCCTTTTCGTAGTTTTGTATCGCGGCGTCTTCCATATCGCCTTCAGGCTTTTTAAAGTAAACTTCCGCAAGTTCGAAGTAGGCTCGTGGATTTTTGTCGTTGATCGCGACCGCTTGTTTGCAGGCCATGATTATATGGTCATATTCTATTCTGCCGTTAAAGAATTCGCGGTTATAGACGTCCTTGAGCCCCCAGTAAGCGTATATGTTCTGGGGATTGAGCTCGACTGCTTTTTTTAACGCGGAAATGGCCAGTTCGCGCTGTTTAAGGTCTTCATCGTGAATCTGGGAATGCAGGATGTTCAGGGCGCAGCCGTATGCGAAATAAGCGTTTGAATCATACGGATTAGTCTCGACGACGGTCATAAATTTTTTGATCAGGTTCGCGTAGGTGATTTCTTTTTCCGAGTAATCCTCGTAAAGCTTTTTGTATGATTCAATGAGCAAGAGGCATGCATGGCCGTTATCGGGGGAAACGAAAAGAACTTCCTTGAATTCAGACATGGCTTCGCTGTGACGATTCTGTGAGGAGTATATTTTTCCGAGTTCAAAATGCGCCTTGGAATTTTCGGCGTCAAGTATCAGAATCTTCCTGTATTCGGTAATCGCGCCGGAAATGTTGGAGTTTTTAATGTGCCGTTCAGCGAGCGACAGAAGAACGTTCGTCTGTTCCTGTTTATCTTCGTAAGAAAGCACGTTTGATGAATTTTTCAGATTCAATATTTCACGCTCCTCGCGCCGCGCGACAAGATCTTCGACGAATTCGACCGAAGCTATGCCGATCACCGGTATAAGGCATTTCTGCTGCATCCGGTCGAAAAAATAGCAGTTTTCTTTTTTGCATGTTTCGCGACGTTCTTTTAAGTCGCTTTCAGGAAGTTCGCCCATAAAAGGGCAATAAAACGGATTGTCCATATACTCCCCCATTTTTATTTACAACTAATTCAAATTCAATTGCTAATGTTTGTCACGTTAAGTGGCTAAGCCACGTTTTTATCGAGGTCGTCGAGCGTCCAGAGCACCTTGCGCGGTTTTTTGTCTTCAAAAGGACCGACCACTCCCATTTTTTCCATCTGGTCTATAAGTCTTAAAGCCCTGTTATGGCCTATTTTAAGCATTCTCTGAAGCATCGAGGCCGAACCCATTTTGTTTTCTATTACAAGGCGTACAGCGTCGTAAAACAGATCGTCCGATTCGACGCTTTCGGGTTCATCGAAACCTCCGCTTTCTCCGGTGTCATTGGAGTGCTGATATTCGCTTATTTTTTCGCCTACTCCACTGTCGTACCCCGGAGCGTAATTTTGCTTTAAGAAGTCCGTAAGACGTTTGATCTCTTTATCTCTGACGTAGGCGCCCTGGACTCTTCCCGGTTTGGCGCTTCCTATCGGCGAATATAACATGTCGCCCCGTCCAATGAGCTTTTCTGCGCCCTTGCAGTCTAATATCGTGCGTGAATCGATGGAGGAACTTACGGCGAAAGCTATCCGCGAAGGCAGATTGGCTTTTATAAGTCCCGTTATAACGTCAACGGAAGGCCGCTGCGTCGCCACGACGAGGTGTATTTCGACCGCCCTGGCTTTCTGGG
>CAZJFS010000334.1:0-2033 GCA_964545075.1 uncultured bacterium | reverse complement strand
CCACAAAATTATCGCGCATTATCCCAAAGAATTCTTCAAGCGCCTTAACATAAAATACAGTCAGGACAGCAAAAGCGTTATAAAATTAATCGAAGCCATCAAGGAACCTTTAAATAAAAAAATCATCGTTCGAGTCGAACCCGACATAAGCGAACTGCGGAAAATAAAACCCGCGCATTTGAAAAATACTTTGATAAAACTATACATGCACCAGGACCTCGAAGCTACAATTGATGACGTCATTAATAATTTAATACCGGACTGAAATAGCAAAAGTATTATTCCAGTGCTAAAAGTACACGGGAAAGTATCTTTTGGGTGCTAGAAAGTATTTTTTCAGTGCTGAAACAACCTCGAAAACAAAGAAAAGGCGTGCGTTTTCATTTGCTTATAATATATTTAAAATATATTATAATGGCCGAAACCCAGCGCGCAGTGTAACTGCGCTAGGTTTTCGGTTCAATTACGGAACTAACAGAAGGAGGAACGAAGTGAGTAACAATAACGTAAAAGAAGAGCTCAAGAAAATAAATATAATAGAGGTAGCCGGACACCTTGGATTATTCGAATCACTTGGCATCGATAAATCCACAAATCTTGGTAACTGTATAACGAGGCATCAATCTAAAGACCATCGATGTTTTCATCTGGTTCAGCCCGATAACTACTGGTACTGCTTTCATTGCGGTGAAAGCGGCGATGTGATAGAACTGGTCAAAAAAGCAAACAATGTAGAATTCCCCCAGGCCTTACATTGGCTGGCCGAAAGCTTCCGGCCTGACCTGCTGTCAGCATTAGATCAGGTCAAGGAAAGCGGTTATGAATCAAAGAAAGAAAAAGTAAATTTCACTCAGGCTGCTCTGTTCGAAGAGATCGTCGCCGAATTCAAAGACAGACTGTATCGGCCTGAAGGAATTGAGGCTCTAAACTACTTGACGAACGATCGTCACTATACCCCTGAAATTCTGAAACAGACTGAGTGGCTATTTTTTCCTTCGCGACGTGAGGTCATAAATTTCCTTCTGGAAAAACATTCAGTTGGCGAAAGCGATAAACTGAAAGAAATCATAAACGCCCTCCCCTTGAATGGAAGATTCGGCGATCATCCAAAATTAGCATTTCCGTACCGGAACCGAACCGGGATCATAACAGGTTTCGTGAAAAGAACGCTTGCGCCAGCGGGAATAACTTTTACCGATCGAGACGGAGAAGTTCACAACAACGTTAGGTGGGATAGCTCCAGCGGACTGAAAAAAGACGATTTGTTCGGTCTCCACAGATGCAAAGGACAGGAAACGCTTATTATTGTGGAAGGTTACCCGGATACGCTTTACATGAGTGCCGCCGGATTCACAAATATAGTCGCCGTAGGCCAGGGTAAGTTATCAAAAAAGCATATCGAAGGGATGAAAGAATTCGGCATCCGAAAAGCAATCATTTCCTTCGATAACGACAAAGTAAAGGAAGACGGAACCATCACCGGGCTTGATAACACAATGGATGCAGTTGAAATGCTTCTGAAAGCCAAATTCGATGTATTCGTAATAGACCCGCGAAAAATGAAATCGATGAAAGATCCAGATAAACACGTTAAAGACCCGGACGAATATCTTATTGAAAACGGACTGGACTCCATGAAGGCGTTTTTCACAAACGTTCCTGAAAATGCAGGAACATGGATACCAAAGCAGCGGGCTGAAAAATACGATCTAACCAACTCGCTCGAAAAGTCTAGCTATATCGATGATTGCCTGGAGTGGTATCAAAAACTAACAGCTTCCAATAGTTTGACTGTCGAGATGTTCTTGACTTCAATGGCTGAGGTCGCCGGCTATACCCGCAAAGCTATTGAAACAGGTTTCGACGAGATGACAGAAAGAAAGGCCGCCGAGAAAATAAAGATCGAATATGAACGATTACTTCAAGACAGCCGGGAACACCAAGATATATCGCAACTGATAAAAGACGCTCAAAAATTCAAATATGACAACTTTGCCCACGTAACAATAGTCGAACCGACTTTTGATTTTCGC
>CAZJFS010000333.1:0-2043 GCA_964545075.1 uncultured bacterium | reverse complement strand
CGAGAAAATGCAGAAGCATCTCGTCTCAACCGGTGTATTAAAAGTAATGGCGAAGTTATAATTTCGGGATGGGTTCTTACCGGATACATTAAAAGGTTTGATTAATAACATGTTAAGATTAACAATAGAAATAAGTGACTCACAAATGAAGTCTAACCAAATTTGATACTGCTCATATGTCAATAAATTTATATGAATTTTGTTTTGCCCGGCGCGCCGGCTTACAACCCAAACCGCCGTTCTGGGAAAAACTATGACTATTTTTAAACAAGTGTTTTCTAAAAATAATTGCTTTCAATTATGCCAGATATATTTTAAACTTTGGGGGCCATCTTATAACACGCGGTACGCCGCTGTAAAATTGTTCTAGTAAATTTTAACGAGGTGACGATACATCACAAAATTGCTCTTGTAACTAAGATACTCTTGCCTTTTAGTAATAAAAAAAATATAAATAAATTCCAAATGGGCAGTTTGACAAAATATTTCCAGTGTGATAGAATGATTGCATGAACAGTAAATAATAAATGGAAACCATATGTTTTAAAGCATAAAGGAGATTAACTATGAGCGCCAAAATTTTCATTATCAATTTCTTTATTATTGCGGTTTCTTTTTTTATTCCCATTACCGCGAGGGCGGGCAGTGATGAAACCGCTTTACTTGCGGCATCTTACAAGGGCAATGCCGAATCTGTAAATCAATTAATTAAAAATGGCGTTAATGTTAATTTTCAGGATAAAAAAGGCCAAACCGCTTTAATGTTTGCATGCAATGAAAACCATGTGAATATCATAAAGATTTTAGTAGATAATAAGGCAAATCTCGACTTGCAGGATAATGTACGCGGCTGGACCGCCTTAATGTATGCGTGGAAAAATGGCAATGCCGAATCTGTTAAATCCCTTAAAATTTTAATAGATAATAAAGCGAATCTTGATTTGCTTGATAAAGAACAGGGCTGGACTGCTTTAATGTTTGCTTGCTCGCTCGGCAAAACAGATATAGTAAAGATATTAGCGGAAAATAAAGCGAATCTTGATTTCCAGGATAAACAGCATGGCAAAAATGCCTTAATATGCTCGTGTATTGCGGGCAATGCCGAATGTATAAAATTCCTGTTAGAAAATAAAGCAAATCTTGATTTGCAGGATAAATACGGTACAACTGGTTTAATGTATGCCTGCGATAAAGGCTATACGAATATTGTAAAGATTCTGATTGAAAATAAAGCGAATACTGGCTTAAAAAACAATGAGGGTATAACGGCGATCCAAATTGCAGAAGCAAGAAATTTTAAAGAAATAATACAATTATTCCAATCATCGCCCGCTCCCAATACCCATCAATAAGTCTGGTCTTTTTGAAGAACCTGTCATAGAAATCGAGCATTTCGTCGTAGTTCAGCTGGCACGAATCGTAACCGATTAGCTTGACGGCGCTTTCATCATATCCGAATCTTTCGACGATGAGCCTCTTTGCCGCCACTGCGAGCGTAATGGTGTCGGAGGCTCGCAGATCGGCAGGCACCGTCTCCGGCTGATCGGATGCGAAAAGCCATATTTCATCAGGCAGCGAGGCGCCCGATCTTAAATGGCCGAGCTCGGTCTCGAAAACGGGAAGCCCCAGTCTTTCGCGGCAGCCTCTCCAGTCGCCGAGCAAAGCCGCGCCCGCCGCCCGGGAACCCGCCGCCGCCGTGACCGGCGAGGAATCCATGGTCATGTCCTCGCCGCTTATATTGCTCATAAATACCGTCTTGATGATCATCACTCCAATTGAGTAATTTATATGCCGCAATTTACCACATGCCGGCGTTTTTGTCAATACAAGAAGTTATTGACCCGTCGCTTCAACGCCGTCCACGCTGGGCTTTTCTAAATAATACTTGAAATTTGCGCGACGAATATGTTAAAATGCGTATCCGTAATTCGGGGCAGAAATACTTCCGTTCGTCCGGTTTTCAAACTGGCCTTATGATTCAAGAAACATTAGAGACTGTGTGAAATCAAATCGTAAAAGTTTTTGTTATTTGAAAAATTAAGC
>CAZJFS010000332.1:0-2045 GCA_964545075.1 uncultured bacterium | reverse complement strand
AATTATTAGAGCTTGTGAAAAAGGCGATCGCCGATCTATCGAGCGATAATCCGCCGAAGAAAAAATCAAGATGACAGACGCGCGCTTATTGACTTACGCCCGCAAGTTAGCCAGGCTCGGCCAGGACGAAGTCTTAAAAGAGCTTGGTATTAAGCATTACAAGAAACCCATCTTGAAAATGCCGAATGAAGAACTTTTAAAAGAGTTCGGAAAAAGCGCAAAAAACATCAACAAATCACTTTTTATAAAAAATGTTATCTGGCAGACCTACGAACAAATAAAGGCAGGCCAGAAGCCTTTTGATATTGGCAATATTCGTTCTTTTTGGTACTATATAAAAGATACGATGGACCGCGTCGGAGCCAATAAGAAAGGCGACGCTTATACCATTGTTTCAAATATGTTTGCTGTGATGGTAAAGGCAGGTCTTTTTAAGTATCGCGACTTCGGTTTCGATGATGACGATAAAGGCAATCGCTGGCTTGGCGGCAAGTATGCCAGGATAATCTTATTCGCTGAAAAGACTTCATACACAGACTTATTGCAGGAAGTTAATCGCGATTTTGATATAACGACAATAGCGGTTGGCGGGCAGTCTTCGTATTTAAGCATCGAATATTTCGTTCAAGAGCTCGCGGATCAGGGCGTCGATCTGACGAAGGAATTTATAATTTTTTCAATAGTGGACTTTGATCCAGCCGGAGATATAATCGCGACGAATTTTACAGACAACCTTGAAGATAATGGCATAAAGGACATAAAAGTTTTTGCCGGCCAATTCTACAAATATTTCAAGCGCAACGATATTATGATTCCAGCGAACATGACGCCGGATCAGCGCAAGCGTGTTTATCGGCTGCCGCTGTCCGTTCGGAAGTCCGGCCAGGCTGCAAAGTGGGCCGCGCGCACAGGTGGCATCGATGGACGGAAGAATATTAATTTTGGAATAGAAACGATAGTTATGCCGAAAGCACAGCTGCTCGAACTGTTCGAAAGAGAGCTTGCAAAGGTAATGACAATAGACCTTGAAGCAATAGCAAAGTTCCGTGAGATGAAAAATATTAAAGTCCAGATGCAAGCCTGGGCGCTTAAAAAACTTCAGTTAGAGGGGTAAGTTATGGCATATAGCAGATGGACAACCAGCGTATGGTATACTTTTGGAACTCTTAAAGACGGACTGAGACATCCAGAAAAACGTTCTGACTGGTATTTTGCAATATTTTGTGACAGCGTGGAAAGTATTGGCGGATTTAGTTATGATGCCCTGAAAAAAGATATAGATAAATGTATTTGCACCGTGAAAGAAGCCGTTGACGGCACGAAAAATCCTTTTATTACGGAAAAGGAACTAAACGAATTAAAAGAGTATATGCTTGAATTTGTTGAAGAAGTAGACAGAGATTATAAAAATTAAGTAAGCATAAGTTTTTGGCGAGGTAAAATGAAAATTTTAAAAATAAAAACTCTTGAAAAGGGTTGGGTAGATCAGGACAACGTAATGTTGCATGCTAATTTTCAAATCCTTACTAATTTTGTTGAACAAGAAGATCCATTTGAAGTTATCGACTGGAATTCTAATAAAACACATAAAGAAGTTGCCAAAGAGATACGCTCGTTATATCGTTGGTGGACTAAATCAAGGCCTAATCGACATGATCCCTTTGACGACTTGAAGGAAAATGAAATACCTAGTTGGAAAGAACATTCAAAACCGGTATATGCAGATGATGGAAAAACTGTTAAGCATAACTTGTTTATAGGTTCACCCCCAAACTATCCGAAATATAACGCGGTTTGTAAAAAAATGCATAAATTGGACCTTAAATGGGAAGCTGAAGATCAGGAAAATTTACTTCGACTTATTAAAATCAGACGTTTTTTATGGACCTAATCCAAAAAGTTTCCGAACCAGCGTGCCGCGTTCCTGGTCCCATCCTAACACACGTATATCAGATAACCAAAGAACCGCAACCCCCTTAATACATAAATAAATGGAATATAATTGAGGTGAATACCATGATTGAGAGAACACCTTTCGATAGAGC
>CAZJFS010000331.1:0-2142 GCA_964545075.1 uncultured bacterium | reverse complement strand
CCGCGAAATCTTCACTGAAAGATCAGCCGCAGCAGCAGGCCGAAAAAAAAGCGGCCCCTGCTCCCGAAAAAGAAAAAATTCCGGACCGGGCTTCCACCGAGCCGGAAAAAAATGTTTCAGCGGACGACAAAGAAGAAACGCCTGAAGCGCCCCCCGAACGCACGATCGAAAAAGCGATCGAAACGCTGGTCCAAAACGCGCCCGCGACTTCAGCTCAGCTCATGAGCGAGGAAACGCGCAAGGAAATAGCCGACATACAGGACGCGGCCAATTCGAACGATAAATCGCAGCTTGAAAAATTCTGCGCGAGGCTTAAGACCGATGAAAATCCTTTTATACGAGCGACTCTCATAACCGCGATAGGCCGTATCGGAACCAGGGTCAATATGGATGACATCGTCGGATTCCTCGAAGACGCGGATGCGCGCGTCGTCGCGAACACCGCTGAATCTCTTGAAAATCTCGGCAATTCCAAATGCGTCGAAAGCCTTATAAAAATAATTTCCCATCCGGATAACAGGGCCAGGGCCAATGTAGTCAAAGCCATATGGAAATTCGCCCACACGAATATAATGGCCGAAAAACTCATAATGAACCGGCTCAAGGAAATGATGTTCTCAACTAAGCAGCAAATGAGGGAATCGGCTATCTACGTGCTCGGCGAAATAGCCACCGACGAATCCATAGAACTCATCACGCTCGGCCTTAACGATAAGAATCCCGCCATAAAAGAAAAGGCCCAGGAAGCCCTTGAAAAAGCTAAAACGATCAACGAAAAACGCGCCGCTGAAAAAGCGGCCGAGAGCAGCGAAACGGCGAACGCGCCAAAAACAAAACCGGCAGCGTCAAAAAGCCAGGAACCCGCAAAAAAATCTCAGAGCCAGACGGCGCCGGCATCTCAATCGAAACCCAATCAGCCTTCTTCGACGGCTTCTGCAACCGCAACGGCGAAAACGACGGCGGCGGTCAAAACTACCGCATCTACGCCGGCGATTCAGAGTTCCGCCGGAAAAATGACGGCGGCGCCTTCAATCCCTATGCAGCCGGCCGCCGCGAGGCCGTCTTCACCGCTTAAAACAGCGCTGATAGTAGCCTTCCTTCTTTTCGCCATAGCGATAGGCGGCGGAGCATATTACTGGTTTGGAGTGATCGGAAAAAACATTGACGACCTGGTCGCTTTCATACGCGGAGAAAACGTATTTCAGGTCGTCGACGCCAAGATCGATAATCTGCCGGTCGTTTCGGGAAGCGATAAACCCGCCGCGCCAGCCGAGCCGCCTAAGAAAGTCGACGTGCTCTCGACCAACGATCAGCTCGAAATCGCAAAACAATATATTACGGAAGGATACTTCACCGACGCAATAAATTCCCTCAGCATTCTGCTCACGAAGTTTCCCCAGAATCCGGACATCAAAAAATCTCTGGTCGAATCTCATTTTAAGCGCGGAGAAGCCCTATTCAATCTTGAAATATACGAAGCCGCGAAGCTCGAATATGATAAAGTGCTGGAAATGGATAAAAATGGCGGCAACGCGTTAAAGGCTCAGAGCAGGATCGATAAGATCACAAAAGCTTTAAAAAAATAAATTTTCAGGGTGTGGTTTTTATGAAAAAATTTTTAGTCTCTTCGTCCGTGATTTTCGCCGCGGCATTATATTTAGCGACGCCACTTGTCGTCGAGGCCAGGATCGATAATCTGCCGGTCGTTTCGGAAAGCGATAAACCCGCCGCGCCAGCCGAGCCCCTTAAGAAAGCAACAGCGGGCGAAAGCGCCATCGTAAAATACGATTCCTCGGAAGTGAAACTTAAATCAGCGGCCGATTGCAATAATGAATTCAAATTCACATTCATAAAAAAACTCGACACTCTTTCAAAAGGTTCGGGCATAAGCGCCAAGCGTTTTGAAAGGCTTAAAAATGAGATAAATAAACTTCGCGAAAGAACCCACGAACGCATCGAAAGAATAAACGCGCAAATTGAAAAGCTCAACGAAGAAAAAAAAGCGCTCTCATGCCTTTTAAAGGAACTGGATTCGACCGAAATCACATTCAACAAAGTGAAGATACTGCCCGACGAAAATGCGGCGAAAACCGGCGCCAATAAGAAGTGATACCGCGGCTGTATCACATAGTCGCATGCAAA
>CAZJFS010000330.1:0-2166 GCA_964545075.1 uncultured bacterium | reverse complement strand
TGCGCTAATTCCCATTCACGCATGAATTTTTGCACTGTAGGCAAGCTTATAATCTGTCATTCACGCTTTAATATCGTCGTGATCGTTCGTGAGCCATAACAAGGATCGTCCGTATAAATCACGTCTATTTCATTTTTGAGCACTATTTCTTCTTGTGACGGCTGATCTGGCTTATAATATAGGCTGCTACGATTTAGCGAAAGCAGTTCAGCCTGTGTTCTCAATGGTAATTCAGAGCTTTCAAAATCAACCATTGCAATTCGTTCTTGCCTGCTAGATGTCAATGCCAGATTTTTTTTAAGCCAGTTGAGTTTGGAAGTTACTCACCTATTTGAGTGTAAAGTTCATGAACCTCGTTTTTAAGAGTGTCTTTCTCTCTGTCCGCTATAAACTGCCAGTCTGACGATTCAAGGGAACTCGCCAGAAAATTTCTTGAAAGATTCCCGGAAAGTCGCGTTGGAAAGTGAAGGGCGGGACTGGGAATACGTCGGAGGTACACTGAAATGTTGAAATATTCTGAAATGGCCATTTTCCGGGTTGAGTATAGCGATTGTCTTTATAGCGAAAAGGATTCCTTAAAGACTACCAATAGTAAAATTACTCTGCCACTGCCGCCGGGTGGAGAAGCGGTTCGAAAACGCAGAACAGACGATGAAAGATGAACCGAAACAATCAAGATTAGCGAATATAGTTTCATGAATCCTGGATTTATGATGTTCTCGTGAAATCCGGCCTTATATCAATACTCATCATTTCAGCCATTTCTTTGGTTTTACCATTATCCGGAATATTATCTAGATAGGAAACCAGATCTTCCTGGCCCGACTGGCCCAAGACCATTCTGTAAAGGGTTCGGGCTTTTTTTAATTTTTCGAATTTTGTTTCGTCTTTGCAAAATGGCCAGAGTGGAATATTGCGCTCGATAAAAGTACCGTCTTTCAACGGATACACCCAATATGGCATTATCTCTTCGGAGCTTGCGCCGCATTCTTGTAAAGCGGTATCGAACATTCTTTTCCAGGGATCCGCGTGGCCTTTCCAAATTTCAGGAAGGCCATATTTTTGAGCGATGTTTTTTCTGACCGCATGGCATTTATACCTGTGGATGCGGCCTTCGCGCTGCTCGAGATCGACCGGATTCGCCGGAATATTCCAGTGATAGATAGAATGACAGTAGGGATGAAAATCGATTCCTTCCTGGCCGACTGAAGTTGTTGCAAGAACGAAAGGCCAGAATGGTGAATTGAATGAATCGTTTACTTCCGCCGCGCGTGTTTTAACGCCGGTGTCATCGTCTTTTTCGTCGCCGTATTTGACCGCGAAACTTGTTCTTCCAAAATTTTTAAGATAATGGTCTTCCCGTCCGTTCAGTTTGGACTCGATGTCGTCTATCTTTAAAGTCGATACTCGAAGTCTGACGGCGCTTCCCATGGCTTTCGCCAGTTCTTTGACCTTTTCTCCGGTTCCTTTTCCATATAACCCTTTTGACTCATATATTACATGTGAAAATTCGTCGAGAACGGCCTGCAGACAGCCGTCAAAGCAATAATTTAAAACAGCCTTCCAGTAGATTTTCTCCGGATGAAGCGCGCGAATTATTACCGTGGCTTCAGGCGAATTAAATAACGAGAGGAATTTTTTCGAGATTCGAAACGTTTCCACCATAAAGACCGTAAGGCCTATTCCTTTTTGAACAATTCTATTGAGTGATCTGAAGCCGCATACGCCGGGCCCCGCCAGGGATAACTGCGCGAGAACATGATATAAATCGGCGGGCCGCCTGCCTAACGTAAGTTCTCCGGCATTGAATTTTTCAAGAGTAGCGATCGCATGGTCAATATGTTTTTCCCAGCCCTCACTGCTTTCGTTATCCGTGTCGTTTTCTTCAGGATTAGTTTCATTAATAGTAAGAATAGTTTTCAGCATGGCGCTTAATCGTTTCCCGGTTTCCGGAGAGTTGTTTGAAATTTTATTGATAATAATATTATCCAGCAGCAGCGGAACGAGCCAATACCATCTTTCGTCTTCATTAGCCGTCCGATCTTCCTTTATGCCGATATCATCAATCCATAATTTGATTTTATTTTCAGCGATACTTATAATTTCAGCTGGTTTGAGAATGGTTTGTTTGTAGCTGTTTTCACAAGCGATTTTCAGAGGATCGCA
>CAZJFS010000329.1:0-2169 GCA_964545075.1 uncultured bacterium | reverse complement strand
GGTGTTACTGGATTAAAACTTTTCAGTGCCATTACTGGTCCTCCTTATTCTATCAGTCAAATCAATGCGAATAAATTACATGCCTTCAAAGAACGCAATCTTTTCGCCAGGTTTCAAAGTAACAATGGCTTTTTTCCATTCGGAAGTATAGCCGGCGCTCGATCCTACGCGTCTAGCTTTAGGATGGCATTTCATCGTATTAACGCTGTCAACTTTTACTTTGAAAAGTTCTTCGACGGCTTTTTTAATCTCGATCTTATTCGCGTTCATTATAACTTTGAAGGAGTATTTATTAAATTCTTTACCCATAACGCTTTTTTCGGAAATTACGGGATAAAGTATTATGTCTTGAGCAAGCCTTTCCATTATTTGAGCACCTCCTCGATCTTTAAGAGAGCGTCTTTTGTCATGACGAGCTTTTCAGCCCATACTATCGGATATACCGAGATAGAATTCGAAGGAAGCACGTTCAACCTGGGAATGTTACGGAATGAACGGAATATTTTTTCATCCGATTCTTTTGTAACGATGAGGTTTTTTGCTTCGTTTATCTTCAAATTGACAAGTACTTTAGCCATTTCTTTGGTTTTGAATTCTTTGGGATTGAACGCATCGACAATCACGAGATTTCCCGAGCGTAATTTATCAGCGAGTACCGAGCACATAGCCAGTCTCTTGATTTTTTTGGGAATGGTGTAGTAGTACGAGCGGACTTCCGGACCAAATGTAACGCCGCCGTGTCTCCATATCGGTGAACGGGACGAACCGTGTCTCGCGCGGGCTGTGCCTTTCTGGCGCCAGGGTTTTTTGCCGCCGCCGGAAACCGCTGCGCGGTCTTTTACGGAAGCATTGCCCTGTCTTTTGTTGGCCTGTTCCTGAATCAGGCAATCGGTGATGACCTGTTTGTGAAGTTCGGTTTCGAATATCGCCGAAACTTCCATTTTTTCAACGACTTTGCCCTGTATGTTTAAAACTTCTATTGTAGGCATTTTATATAATCCTCCTCACGTTCATTATTTCGAAGCCAGTATAGCCTGTTTGCAGACGACAAGTCCGCCGTTAAAGCCGGGTACGGCGCCTTTGATAAGAAGCATGTTCTTCTCAGCGTCAACCTTTATAACTTTAACGTTTTGAACAGTTACTCTTACGCCGCCCATTCTACCAGGCATATGCTGGTTTTTGTAAACGCGGGAAGGTGACGAAGATGCGCCGATCGAGCCTACGGCCCTGTGATGCATCGAACCATGAGTTTCATGGCCGCCTTTCCAGTGCCATCTTTTTACGCCGCCCGCAAATCCGCGGCCTTTCGATATTCCAACTACGTCCACAAGAATCTCATCCTGGAATATCTCGTTTATTTTCAATTCCTGGCCAACCTGATATTTTTCAACATCGTTAAGCCTGAATTCAAACAAGTGTTTCATAGGCTCTACGTTGGCTTTTTTAAAGTGGCCGGAGATCGGTCTGTTGGGAGCGACAACTTTTTTCGTTATTTTCCCATTGACTTTTCTGCGTTCGTATCTTGTTTTTATTTTTTCAAAACCGACCTGAATGGCGTTGTATCCATCAGTAGCGACGGTTTTTTTCTGTGTTATAAAGCATGGTCCGACACTTAAAACGGTAACGGGAATAGCGTTGCCCTTCGTATCAAATATCGTCGTCATGCCGACTTTTTTTCCGATAAGTCCTAAGCCTTTCATTTTCAAGCACCTCCAAAATTAAAGTTTTACTTCGATATTAACGCCCGAAGGAAGGTCGATCTTCTGAAGAGATTCAACCGTGTCCGGCGACGGGTCGTGTATATCGATCAAGCGTTTGTGTGTCCTCATTTCGAACTGTTCGCGGGAGTCTTTATCTACGTGAGGCGAGCGGAGGACGCAAAACTTGTTAATTTCGGTCGGAAGCGGGATAGGACCGGAAACTTTAGCGCCTGTCTTTTTTACTGTATTAACGATCTTTTGAACCGACTGGTCCAATATTTTATGATCGTAAGTTTTTAAAAGTATTCTTATTTTGTTTGTAGCCATTATTTAAATTACCCCTCCTTACTCTCTATAAAAAGCGCACTTTCGTGCGAGCGGCGGGCTTATCAAGCCCTCCGCCACGTCTCGGTTAATTAAGCTATGATCTCAGATATAACGCCAGCGCCGACCGTTCTGCCGCCCTCGC
>CAZJFS010000328.1:0-2241 GCA_964545075.1 uncultured bacterium | reverse complement strand
TTTTCAACCGACTTATCGATGCTATAACCGGTTCTAAAGTTCACGTTATATGCACGTTCAGGGCTAAACAGGAATATCTCGTCGAACAAAATAACAATCGAATGCAGGTCAGAAAGGTTGGTTTAAATCCCGTGATACGAGAAGGTACCGAATATGAGTACACTGTCTTTATGGAACTTTCCCAGGAACATGTCGCCGTAGCATCGAAAGATCGCACGAACCTCTTCGACGGCAAATACTTCACGCCAAACGAACAGACCGGCCGTTTGCTTATCGAATGGCTCGCGAAACCTGCAAGCATTGATCAGAGCGTCAAGCCTCAACAGCCGGATAAATCCAGTAACGCGGAATCCGAAAAGAAACCTGCCCCGGCCGGCCTAACCATTGCAAAAGATGCCGTCACAATCCAGGACATTGCCAAATTTCTCGGACCGGAACTGAAGGCGCTGTTCAATAAAATGCAGTTAACCACGAAACAGATCGTCGACTTATGGAGCCAACACAACGGGAATCAACAGTCTATAATAGCGGCGATCTCGGCTTTGCCGGAAAGGAAGGTGGCATGACCATGAACACTTACGACCATCTTAGCTACAGCAGTATCAGCAAATACATAAGCTGCCCGGCTCAATTCAACTTTTACATGAATAATAAAAAGGCGTTACCGTCCGAACCAGCTATAGCGGGTAACGAACGGCATGCTGAAATTGCCCGGCATTTGGTTCTGGGAACTATGGATCAGGCGAAGTTTGGCGAGCGTATGAAGAAATTTTGCCGCCATATTCTTAAAGTGCCGAATGCCGTTGAGCACGACTTCACGCTTGATTTCATAACGAACACTGTCATCGGGAAGATCGACGCTTATTCAGTGCAGGGAGCCCAGGCCGTCATTGTCGACTGGAAAAGTTTCCCTGGTTTTTCTGAAGAACTTCAGCTGAAAATATATGCTATGGCGATTAAAGAGCGGTATCCAGAGATCGAGGTCATCCATACCTACTTCTTCTACACCGGCCCTGACTACTACGAAACTTATGCCTACTTCGCCGATGACCTTCAGCGGTTCTCGAACGATTTATCGCAAACCATAGACGCCATATCTGTCGATGAAAAATTCGAGCCACGCCCAGGTCAGCATTGCGGACGTTGCAACTACGTCAACCACTGTCATATTGCGAAGAATTTTGAAATCGTAAAGATCGAAAACGCAAACGATGTCATCGAAATGGCTAAAAAGACCTATGCTGCCGAAGCGTTAGTCGACACCGCCAAGGAAAAAATTAAAGCGTGGATAATAGAAAACGGCTTAGAGACGCTTCCTGTCGGCAATGGCCGGTATTATCTGAGTTCATCGACGACAATGCGGCAAGGCAAGTTCAAGTCAGAAAAAGATAAGCTAGCCTGCCAAAAGGCCCTTGAATTTGTAACAGCTGATGTGTCAGCACCAGAGACGGCTTCGCCTGAACCGGTTGTCACTAATCCCGCGAATGAAACCGGAACAGCCGAAAACATAGTAGCCTTCGTGACTGCGCCAGATGCCAAAAGTGAAAAGATAAGGATGATGGATCTCGCAGAACTTATGAAGACCGCCGGGCTTCTTCCGCCAACCGCTTCAAGCGTTGATGCGGGCAGCGCTATTCGTGAGCGACTCGGAACAAACTTTATTACGGCAACATATGACCAGAAGGCCCGTTTGAAGGCCGAATTAGAAGACGAGATAAAGCGGAAGTCGGCGTGAAATCATAGAAACCACGATAAATATTGAGCGGGGCCATACATCGGGCTCCGCTTTTTGATTTGAAAGGAGACGCAAAATGCCGAACTGGTGCGTGAACAAGCTTATAATGACCGCTGATGATCCTGTAAAAATTCGTAACGTTCTTGAATTCATCCAGAAAGACAAGGCTAATGACGATGGTGACGATGCCAGCTCTGTAAATGGTATAGGCTCGATAGACTTCAACAAAATCGTTCCAGAGCCAGCTTGCGAAAACAACGACGATTGGTGCAACCAGTTCGTCGATCATCGAGGCGTGAAATGGAACGCCGCTAACTGCCGGTATGACGAGGTAAATAACAGTATCAAGTTCGATACAACCTGGTCGCCGCCGCGTCCTATTATTCAGGCCCTGTCAAAGAAATTCCCGGAAGTCATATTCACACTTAAGTATGCCGAACCGGGAGTATGGTTTGCTGGAGTATGCGAATTCGAAAACGGCGAAATGGTCGTAGATGACTCATACG
>CAZJFS010000327.1:0-2290 GCA_964545075.1 uncultured bacterium | reverse complement strand
TTCAGGCTTCAAAAATATATACCGTAGTCGCTATTTCCTATGAATTGAAGGGCTGCCACCCATCGCTCCGCGTATGCGCGCGTCGCGCGCATACGCACGAGACTAACGAGGGGCTACAAATAAGTTAACGGCAATTAACTTCGCACCGCGTCAGGCAAAATGTTGGTGGGAGGGGTTTTTAAGGGGAGGCAGGAAGCGCGCTTCCTGGCCGCCCCTTATCAGGTTCCTTTATCCGGTTCACTTATCGAAAGAAAAAAGCCTGAAAGTAGATCACTTTAAAAACCCGCGCATTCGATTAATTTGCTTATCGAGTCTTTTTCATTCAAGACCGTGTACCGTGCATTAGCGTTTATTATATTGCGCTTTTGAATAAAAAAGATATTGGTTGGCTTGAATTTAAGAATCAAAATAATAAATATTGTAATTTAAAGGATAAAATGGTAAAATAAAAAACACATTTAGTTAAAAAAATCTATTGAACCGGCAGCGCTCTTTCTGCCGTGCTCCGAAATTGCGGGCGTGAACGTCAGTGGATCTTGTTAATAAATTAATATTCGTTATATTTAAGACGTTCGCTGGTCTTTACACTCAAAAATCAACACTTATATGTATTTTCACTATGCGCTAAACGCATGATTGGGTTGAAAACGATCCGGAACGGTTTTCACGCGAAATTCATTTATAATAAAATTTAATGGAGACTGGAGATGAAGATCCTGAAAATTGCAATATTATCATTAGCCGCCATTCTTCTTTCCTGTTTGACTTTTGCGGCATACGCGGATGAAAAAAACGCCATCGATTATTCAAAACCCGAACGCTGGTTGTCTTTGCCCGCTTCAGCCGAAAAAAAGGTTGACGTTTTTTACCTTTATCCGACATCGTTTCAAAAACACGGCACGGCCGAGGCGAACATATGCCGGATCGATAATCCTGTAATGCTAAAATTTTCAAAATTAGCGTTTGAAAGGCAGGCTGCCGCGTTTGAAACCGCTGGAAACATTTATGCGCCATACTACAGACAGGTAGATGCCGCATATTGCTTATCGATGCCCCAAAAAGAACAGAAAAAAGTCGTCGGAGGCATTCCAAAATCAGATGCGTTCGCGGCATTCGACTATTATATCAAAAATTTCAACAACGGCCGTCCGTTTATTCTGGCCGGACATTCCCAGGGTTCGAATATATTGGTTTATCTGCTTTCGGAATACATGAAGGAAAATCCGAAAGTTTATGCCAGAATGATCGCCGCCTATATCATCGGATATTCAGTTACCGGCGAGTTTCTCGCTGAAAATCCGCACTTGAAGTTCGCCGAAGGCGCTGGCGATACCGGAGTTATAATTTCATATAATACCGAGGCACCTGAAATTTCGGGAATTAATCCCGTCGTGCTGCCCGGCGCTATAGCTATAAATCCCGTCAATTGGACCCGGGAGGAAAAGTTAGCGAAAGCCGATGAAAACCTTGGATCCATAGTGATAAACGCGGAAGGTAAAATCGTATCGACCGGCGTGAAAAACTACGCCGACGCCCGCGTCGATAAAAAAAGGGGCGTCGTTATCTGCGCCGCCGTCGATGTTAACAAGCTTGCGCCCGGAAACAAAGTGTTCGGCAAAGGCGTTTATCATAGCTTTGATTATCCGTTTTATTTCAACAACATCAGGGAAAATGCCGCAATCAGAATTAAAAATTTCCTGAATAAATAACTTTCAATCAATACGGCGCTAAAATTGCGAATAAAATTAAAAAATCAACAAAAGGAGAAGTCATGAAAAAATTTATCGTTTTTCTTTTATTAACTGGAGTTCTTATATCTACCGGATGTTTTTCCGATTCCGCAACCGTATCAACATCGGTATTGGCGGTGAAATCGAATATTTCAATGTCCGATAAAGCGGCCGAACCGTCCGTTAACGATTCGACGCAGTCCGTAATTCTCGAGTTCGGCTCGGCTCTCGACCTCAACACCATTTCCGGCGAAGTAAAGCTCTACAAGATGAAATCTACCGGGGAAGCCGTAGAGGAACAGGCCGTAATAACTACCGATAAGAACGCTCCGACGCTCGTGACAGTCGCGAAAAAAGACGGCGCCAAATTCAGCGAAGGCGACGAATATAAAGTCGTAGTCGGCAATAAGGTGAAATCGGCATCGGGCCTTGCCATGGGAAAAGATTTTACCGGTTATTTCGCGGTGAACTATTCGTTTAATCTCGAATCTTCGGGTATCGCCGAACTGACCAATACCAGATCCTTGATCGTATGCGTAAGCGATATTCATCTCGGCTTC
>CAZJFS010000326.1:0-2302 GCA_964545075.1 uncultured bacterium | reverse complement strand
GGTGCGCGAAAAAAGGATCTCATTCAAGGGAACTGGAGATGAGCTGCGCGAATATATCCATGTCCGCGACGTGGCGCATCTTTGTTTTGACGTTTTAAAAGACGAGTATAAAAATCAAAATGTCCTTATCTCAGGTTCTAATCCCATGAGGACGCGGGATCTTTTAAGCATGATAAGCGAAATAATGACCAACGGCGTCGAAGTGATTTACAGTCCGGTTAAAAACCCGGAGGAAGTCCATTACAAGGTCACGCCGTTCACTTTTTCACCCAAAATAGCGAAAAAACTCATATCGAATTATTATCTGGATATGGGGCAGGGGCTTTTAGAATGCATCAGCGAAATATATGAAAATGAAAATAACGGCGAACGGCGTGATTAAAATTGGATGTTAATAACTGGAAGAGCGAAAGCGTCAAAAAATTTTACTCCGAGAACAGGTCTGATTTATCTCAATTATATAAGTCTGAAAGGTATTTTCTCGAAAAGATCGAACTGAAAAATTCTTCGGTTTTAGATATAGGCTGCGCGTGCGGCGGTTTTTATAACATATTCAAACAGCTGGCCGGCGTCGTCGTCTACACTGGCATCGACGTTTCCTCCACGCTTATCGAGGAAGCTAAAAGGTCCTATCCGGACGCCGCTTTCTACGTCGCCGGCGGCGAAAAGATCGGCTTCGGGGATAACGCATTTGATCTGGTATATAGCTCGGGCGTTTTTCACCTGATCGAGGATTCGTGGAAAGGGCTTTACAGAGAGGCGTACCGCGTTTCAAGGAATAAAATCCTGATCGATTTCAGACTGACCGATAAAGAAAGCACTCGCGGAAAGATCTTTCTGGATTTTTACGGCTCGGGGGAAAAAAATTACGCCGTTTATACCATTCTCAACGTTTTTGAATTATTCGACTTTTTGAATTCTCTCGATCCGCTGCCCGCCAGGATAAGCGCTTATGGATATATGCATAAACCGTCTCACATGTCTTCGGTCGAACCAGATGAGGTTTGCATGGCTTTTTTTCTCGTCGAAAAGGGCGGCGGGGGCAATACCAAAACGGAATATAATATCGAACTTCCTTTTAAGGATATTGAAAATAAGATCAGGGAAAGGTATTTATGAAAAAAGAAATAATCGTTACCGGCGGCGCCGGATTTATCGGCTCTGCTCTCGCCCGGCGGCTTCTGGCGGATGGGTACAAAGTTTACGTCCTGGACAACCTTTGCACCGGATATCTCGAGAACGTCCCGAAAGATTCTGAATTTATATATTTTGACGCGGCCCAGAGCGGATATTACCACAAACTGAAAAATGTAAAACCGTCCGCGGTGTATCATATCGCCGGACAGTCCTCGGGCGAGGTGTCCTTTGATAATCCGCTTTATGATTTTGACGTGAACGCCCGCTCGACTCTTATGATGCTCGATTTCTGTAAAAACGCGGGAACGCGGAGATTTTTTTACGCAAGCTCGATGTCCGTGTACGGAAATAAAATGAAGCGGGTGGACGAGAACGAACCTCCTGAACCCATATCGTTCTACGGTGCGTCGAAACTAGCATCCGAAAGATATATGAACATCTACTCCAAAGCCGGGATCGCCTCGACAGCTTTCAGATTATTCAACGTTTACGGGCCGATGCAGAATTTGAACAATATGCGGCAGGGGATGGCGAGCATATACATGGCCTTCGTTTTAAAAAATATCGAGGTCCACGTCAAGGGATCTCTGGACCGCTACCGCGACTTTGTTTATATCGACGACGTCGTGGATTGCTTTATCGAATGTCTGAAAAACCCGTCCGCGGAAAATAAGATATATAACGTCGCGTCCGGAAGAAAAACGACCGTTTTAGAGCTTCTTAAAAATATTTTTGCCGCAGCCGGGAAACCTGACCATCCATACAGATCGGAAGGCTCCACGCCCGGCGATACTTTCGGGATTTTCGCCGATATTTCAAAAGTAACGGCGGAAATTTCGTGGAAGCCGAGGATGGCTATTGAAGACGGCTTGAAAAAGATGTACGAGCACTATTTAAGCCGGATGGAGGAAAAATAAAAATGACTGCGATAAATTGCCCTGTCTGCGGCGGCGTTCGGACCGAAAAGATACACGATCACGTAAGGCACTCGAATAACTCATCGATATTAAAGTGCCTTGAATGCTCCCTGATATTCCAATATCCACTGATGCTCGCCGAAGAAGAAAAAGAATTCTACGAAAAGCAATTTCCTGAATACATGAAAAAAAGGGGCGCGGCATGTGAAACCGATCCCGCCGCTCATTTCGAGGCCAACCGCGGAGAA
>CAZJFS010000325.1:0-2324 GCA_964545075.1 uncultured bacterium | reverse complement strand
GTCTTCGTTCCCCCGCTTTGTGCGCACCGACCCCGCAAAGCTCCGGCAAATAATCATAAATCTTGTCGGAAATGCCATAAAATTTACAAACAAAGGGCAGATAACCATAAAACTCGGGGTTCTCGCGCTGGAACGGGAAAAAGACAAGCATTATCTTTTCTTCGAAATACGCGATAGCGGCATTGGAATGGATAAAACCGATATGGAAACGCTTTTCAAACCGTTTGTGCAACTGGGACAGCATGAAGGCACCGGCCTCGGCCTTGCCATAACGCGGCAATACATTAACCTCCTCGGAGGTTCGATATCCGTGACGAGCGAACCCGGAAAAGGCTCGAATTTCAGTTTCACTATCGCCTTCGAACCCGTAGCCCCGGATAAAATCCAGGATGCGACGCCATCCAGAGGCGGCATCATAAAAATTGAAAACGCTGCCGATTACAGATTGCTGATCGTCGAAGACCAGCTCGAAAACAGGCTGCTGCTTCGCAATCTGCTGCTTCCATTCGGTTTCCAGCTCCGCGAAGCCGCGAACGGCGGCGAAGGCGTAAAAATATTCACCGAGTGGCGGCCGCACCTTATATTCATCGACCGGCGCATGCCGGGCTTAGACGGCCTGGACGCCACTCGCCAGATCCGAAAACTCGCAGATAGCGGGAACACCGTCATTGTCGCCGTTACCGCCCACGCGTTCAAAGACGAACGGCAACAAATGCTGGACGCCGGCTGCGACGCATTTCTTTCCAAACCTTTTCCGGCTGATGCCATATTCGATATACTCGAAAAGCACCTTCACGTCAGCGTCATTCGGGCTAAAGAAGATTCCAGGAACGAAAACGGACGCGAAAAATTAAATGTCGACGAATTATCAAAACTACCCTCCGGACTGCTTCTTGAAATGAAGGACGCTTTAATCCGCCTGGACATGAAATTAATAGACGAGATGATCCGGCGCGTCACATTGGAAAATGCGGCGCTTGGAAATACCATCGGCCGGTATGCGAACCGATTCGATTATAAAACGATTTTAGAAGCTCTTGAAAACGCTTTGGGAGGCAGCCGATGAATGAACGCAAAGGAATATTGGTAGTCGACGATACGCTGGCGGCGCTGAAGTTGCTCACTGATACGCTCATAGACGAAGGCTTTATCGTAAGGCCGGCGTCCAGCGGCGAGCAGGCCCTGTTATCGGTGCTGGCGGAACAGCCTGAATTAATACTTCTGGATGTACGAATGCCGGATATGGACGGTTTTGAGATTTGCAGGCGTCTCAAAGAACAGCCCGATACCTGCGATATTCCAATTCTTTTTCTAAGCGCGGCAACGGAAATGGAAGAGAGAATTAAAGGATTTGCGCTCGGCGCCGTCGATTACATCGTAAAACCTTTTCAACGTGACGAGATGATGGCCAGGGTGCGCACGCATCTTCAATTGAGCCGGCTTCAAAGCAAACTCGAATCAATGGTCGAACAAAGGACCGCCGAATTGAATATTTCAAAAGAGAGGCTGGTAACCGAGCTGGCCGAACGCATGGCGGCGGAAAATTCCTTAAAGGAGAGCGAAAAAAGGTTCAGGATGATGATAGAATCATCACCGTATGCGATCGCATTAAGCGATGTAAACGATAACGTTGAATATCTCAACGCTAAGTTCATTAAAACTTTCGGCTATACCCTATCGGACGTTCCTTCAGTAAAAAACTGGTGGATGCTGGCTTATCCGGACGAAGAATATCGAAAAACGCTTATAAAACTATGGAAAGAAAAGATCGACACGGCTTTTAAAAAACATGAAGAGACCGAACCGATCCTTGTGAACGTGACTTGTAAAAACGGCGCCGTTAAAATAATTGAAGTTTCATTCAATCTGATCGGCGATAAGTCACTGGTAACATTTCACGACGTTACCGAAAAAAAGCAAGACGAAAAACGTTTAAAAACGTCTCTTCAGGAAAAGGAAACACTTTTGCGGGAGCTATATCACAGAACAAAAAATAACATGCAGGTCATCTGCTCGCTTCTTTCTTTGAAGTCACTCGACACCGATGATGAAAAACTAAAGGCTGAATTCAGGGAAATGGAAAGCCGGATACATTCGATGGCGCTCGTTCATCAAAAATTATATAGTTCGAAAAATCTTTCCAATATCAACATTAAGGAATATATCAACGACCTCGCTGATATGCTGATCAAAAGCTATAAAATATCTTGCGGCCGGATCACGCTTATAAGAAACATAGACGACATCAACATTTCAATCGACATAGCGATCCCATTCGGCCTGATAATAAACGAATTGATATCTAACGCTTTAAAACACGCCTT
>CAZJFS010000324.1:0-2330 GCA_964545075.1 uncultured bacterium | reverse complement strand
ATGATGCTTTTCTTCATCGGAGTGTGGCTTTTTAACGTCTATAACACGACCAGGGTCTTTTCGGAAAAAAAGGTGACCGCCATAGAGCTTTATTCGGTAGAAATCGTAAAAAAAACGGAGAGCGGCGTCGAATGGATACTCAACGCCGATAAACTGGTAAAAGATGACGCCTACAATAAGCATTATTTCACCAACATCGATTTCAAGACCGACCCTTCATCCGACTCCGTCCAGCTTATACGCTCGAACGAAGCCATGCATGACGGCAACCTTAAGCTGCTGAGTTTTTCAGGAAACGTCCATGCGCGTTCCATCTATCCGGACACTTCGGAAAACGTTATCGGACCTGCAATGCCGTCTGACGTCGGCGTTTCCAATCTCTCTCTTGAAACTGTGCCGGTGACCTTTTTCGAGCGTGGAAGGCCGAAAAAATATTGCGAGGATGATTTTTACTCGGACGCCCTCGAATACTATTATGAACATAAGGTGATGCTGTCGCGCATGCCCGTAAAATTCGTCAAGCCGAAGATGGAAATAACGGGAAACAGCCTCGAACACAAAACCAAAGAAAAACGCGGAAAAATAGTCGGCAACGTTAAAATAAAGATTTATGAGGATTGATATGAGGAGCGCATTTAATTTCAAAAATATAAGAACCCCTCTACTGCTTGCATTTTCAGCTGTCATCATGTTTTCATCCGGATACGTCCCGCTGGCGTTCTCGCAAAATACCGCGAAGGACAAGCCAAGTAACAAGGTCACGGCGAATCCCGAAACGGTTAAGGCGCCGGCGCGCAAACAGCCTGTCGAGATAACGGGCGATCTTCTGGAAATGGAACCTGACAACACGTATGTCGTGACCGGAAACGTTCGCGTGGTCCAGAACAACAGGGTGCTTACCTGCGAACGCGGCACTTACAACGAAAAATCCGGAATAGTAAGGGCTTTCACTAACGTCGATATCGTAGACCAAAAATACAAGATGAAATGTCAGCGCGTCGACTCGCACATGAAAGAAAATTATTCGCTCTTTTCCGGCGGCGTCATAATCGACGGCGATCGCTTTTTAGCCCAGTCCGAAAGGGCTTTTTATTACGAAAAAGAGGAAAAATTCATGCTCATAGGCAATCCCGTCGCTAAAAGCCACGACAAGGTGCCGAACGAAGTACGTGGAGACAGGATCGTCTATTACATGAAAACCGACCGTTCGGAAGTCCTCAATAACGTGGCGGCTTTCATACAACCCAAGAACGAAGATCCGAAAGGCAGCCTTACTCATATAACCGGAAACAAACTTGAAATACTGCCCGACGGGACCTACCAGGTATTGGACAATCTGAGGGTCATAAAAAAAGATATGATATTATACGCCGACCGCGGATGCTTCGATGAAACGAGCGAGGTCACGGAAGCGTTCGGCAACGTCAAGGTGGACACGAGTAAATATACCCTCACCGCCGGACACGTCAAGCACATCGCCAAGGAGGACCGCACCATCTCCAACATAAAACCACGGCTTATACAGATAATAGACAAGAAAAGCCGCGAAAAGGATACTTCGGAAACTTCGGTCGGCGAATCATCGTCATCCGAAAGCGCCGCGAAATCCGAAAAGCGCCAGCCGACCGTCGCCGATAATAAAGCCGCGAAAAACAAAGCGCCAGCCTCGGAAGAAGTCGCCGTCGGCGAAAAGAAAAAAATATCGAACAAGGACAAAGCCATATTGGAAGCCGATGAGATAGAATCGCTCGCCAACAGCACCCATATAATAGCCCGCGGAAAAGCGCACTTGATGCAGTTCCCGTATCTGGGGGAAGAGACCACGGAAGGCATAGAAATTTCATCGGACGTCAAGAGCGAAATAATGGATATTTTTACCGAAGAAGGAAAGATGATAGCCAAACAGGACGTCGTTTTGACCTCAAAAAACATAACCGCTTACGGCGATATGGCCACATATTATGAAAAACTCGACCGCCTCGATATAGAAGGCAACGCCCGCGCCCTTCAAAAACGCGGAAAGGGCCTTGAAGACAACGACATACAGGGCGATATGATATCTTATTACTCCGCAACCGAGCGCGTCATCGTAAAAGGGCCGAAAATCAAATTTTTCCAGACCAGTAAGGAAGAAGCCGCGCTTCCGGAGATAGAAAAGGACACCAAAGCCGTCCGCCTTAAAAGAAAAAAAGGCGGAACCGAGGAAGTTTCACTTGGCAAGACCGGAGAGGTAAACATCGGAAAAACCGCAGAAGTGAATATGATCAACCCTATCACGCCCATAACTCCGGCCGGATCGATCACAAATACCGCCATGCCGCCATTGCCGC
>CAZJFS010000323.1:0-2343 GCA_964545075.1 uncultured bacterium | reverse complement strand
CGATTTCTACCGAATAAAGCTCTATGGCGGTCACCTTTTTTTCCGAAAAGACCCCGGTCGTGTTATAGACGTTAAAAAGCCACGCTCCGATGAAGAAAAGCATCATGTAATAAAAATAATAACGCCTTTCCAGTAAAAATTCAAAATATGGATAAAACCTATGGTTTTTAAAATCGAAACGCCCTAATCTAAAAAAAACTATTACTTTTATGATAAGGTCGATCGCTTTTTTAACTCTATGAAGAAAAATCTTTCAATTACCTCGTGCTGCAGTATTTATCGATAGTGTCCCTTAAAACGCCGCGTTTTTCAAGGATATAGTTTATCGCGTCGCGGACGGCGCCCTTTCCGCCTTCGAACTCGGTTATGAAATCAGCCACGTCCTTGATCTCTTTTACCGCGTTGACGGTGGCTATTTTAAGCCCCACGCGCTGCATGATGCGCAGATCGTTTATATCGTCGCCGATGAATGCAATCTGGTAGTCCTTTAATTTGAATTTTTCCGTGAGAATGTCTAAAACGTCCTCTTTGCTTACGACATCCTGATAGACCTCGCTTATGCCGAGCTCTTTCGCTCTTTTAGCGATTATCGTCGAGGAACGTCCGGTTATTATGGCCGTGGTGAGCCCCGCTATATGAGCGAGTTTTATTCCGATACCGTCATGGACCGAGAAAGCCTTTATTTCCTCGCCGTTAGACGTTAAAATTATTTCTCCGTTGGTGAGAACGCCGTCCACGTCCATGGCTATGAGCTTGATATTTGTAAATACTGACAAAGCAGCACCTCCGTATGAACATTAAATTCCCTGATTTTAATAGATCTTAGCTTTTAAAAGGTCGTGCAGATGAATTATTCCGATAACGCGGCCGGACTGATCGACAACCGGCAGCGTGGTTATTTTAAAGGTTTCCATTATGTTTATGGCTTCTTCGCAGAGTTTTTCCGGTCCGATCCTTTTCGGGTTCCTTATCATCAGTTCCGATATCTTTGAATTTATCGCGTTTCCGCCGTGACTGCAGAGTATCCTGCGCAGGTCGCCGTCGGTTATTATGCCTTCGAGCATATCGTTCTTACCGGCGATGATAAGCGCGCCCAGTCTTTTCGAGGACATTTCCGGCAGGGCTTCTATCAACGTCCTGTCGCCTGAAATGAGCGGCAGCTCGACGCCCGTGTGCATGAGGTCCGCGACTTTTATTAGAAGGCGCCTGCCAAGGGAACCGCCCGGATGAAGCTCCGCGAAATTGTGCGGCTCGAAATTTTTAAGCCTGGTGAGCGCGATGGCGATGGCGTCGCCTATCGCAAGGCACATCGTAGTGGATGTAGTCGGGGCCAGATTGAAAGGGCAAGCTTCGCTTTTGTAGATCAGAGGAAGGATTACGTCGGAGTTTTTAGCCAGTTCGGATTCGGCGTTATGCGTCATGGATATTATGCCGGCGCCAATCCTTCGGACGTAAGGTATCATTTCGATTATTTCGCGGGTCTGGCCGCTGTTACTGATCATTAAAAGAATGTCGGAAGGTTTTATCATTCCGAGATCGCCGTGCAGGGCTTCGCCGGCGTGGAGAAAAGCCGCGGGCGTTCCCAGCGATGAAAACGTCGCGGCGATCTTTCTGCCTACGAGGCCTGACTTGCCCATGCCTACCACGATGAGCATGCCTTTTGAATCATGAATGAGTTTAACCGCGCTGAGATAGTTATCGCCGATGTAACCGACGAGGTCGGTAATGGCAAGGGCTTCTTCGGAGAGTATCTGACGGATTTCCGATATTACGTCAACTATTATAGGTTCCAATTTAAAGTCGCCTTTCTAATGTTTTTAACCGGACCGCGCCCCAGGCTATAATGCGTTTCCGGCATTCCAGGTCAAATGCGCTGATATATTTTATCGCCTAAAGCTTTTATCTCTTCAAGAAGTTCCGAGAACAGCTTGAAATCGAGCATGTTAGGCCCGTCGCAAAGCGCTCTGTCAGGGTCTTCGTGGACTTCTAGAAAAAGCCCGTCAATTCCCATCGCGTAGGCTGAACGGGCGTATGGCAGAACGAGCTCGCGCACGCCGCCCGAGGTTCCGCCGGTCGCCGACGGCATCTGCACCGAGTGGGTGGCGTCGAAAACTACCGGATAACCGGTTTTTCTCATAAGAAATAATGCGCGGGGATCGAACACGAGGTTGTTGTAGCCGAATGAAAATCCGCGTTCGGTGAGTATTATATTGTCGTTTCCGGTTTCCTTGATCTTTTCGGTTATATATTTTATATCGCCAGGAGCCACGAACTGGCCTTTTTTGACGTTCACGGCGCGTCCGGGACGCGCGACGGCGGTTATGAAGGCGGTCTGGCGGCAAA
>CAZJFS010000322.1:0-2368 GCA_964545075.1 uncultured bacterium | reverse complement strand
CGACGGCAAAATTTATTAGTTTCACGTCGTTTTCAATCGCTTTTTTTATGTCCGGCCATAAGTTTTCAAGCCAGTAGAACTGAAACTTGCTGTCTTTATGCGTGAATGAAAGGCTGGTGAACCCGATGCCCTTAAATATTTCTTCGAGGCGTTTGATTTTAAGGCTTTCCGCCGGTGGCTTGAGTTTATAATTAAGGTCGGCGGCCTTCGAATAGTTCGCTTTCAGAATGGATAAGTCGCCGGGCGAAGCACATTTTGAACACAGTTCCTCGAATTTTTCATTCATTATTATTTTCGGGGCTATATGCGCAAGATCGTATATAAAATTCTTTTTCAGACCGTTTCCGAAAAGCGCCGGCAGTCTAACGATAAGGCATTTTTTGAAATTATCGCGCGCGAATTGTTCCAGGTAATAACGATTCCGGCCGTAAGGTTCGGACCGTTCGGGAATGATCGGCGTTTCTTCGTTAACGCCGGATGTTCTGTCATAAACGTCTACCGTCGATATCAGGACGAATCTTTCGGCGGAAACTTCGCGCAGGCATTCGATCATGGAGTTTATATTCAGAACGTCGGCGGCGGGGTTGGCGTTTATAAGCCATTTTTCAGCCCGCGCTCCGGCGCAAACGAGAAGCTTGAAATTTTGGCCCTTTATATCGGCTATATTAGAAGAATTGTACGAAAAATCAAAACCGGCCTGCCGGGCCAGATTGCCGCCGACAAAACCGGTATATCCAATGATCGCGTCAGCCATTTTTTTCTCCGTGAAATTAAAGATTTATCATCTGGATTTCATGAACTGAAGGTATTTTTTTATGAATTCGTCGAGGTCCCCGTCCATCACCGGTGAAACGTTTCCGGTTTCATAGGATGTCCTGTGGTCTTTTATAAGATTGTAAGGATGGAAAACATAAGAGCGGATCTGCGATCCCCAGGCGATCTCTCGTTTGAACCCGTTCAGCCTGTCTATTTCGTCCTGGCGTTTCTGCGCCTGAAGCTCGGCCAGTTTAGCCTTTAGTATTTTCATGGCTACGGCCTTGTTCGAATATTGCGAGCGTTCGTTCTGGCATTGAACTACGCTTCCGGTCGGAAGATGCGTTATACGAACGGCCGAGTCGGTGACGTTGACATGCTGACCGCCTGCGCCTGAAGAGCGGAAAGTATCTATTTTGAGGTCTTTTTCTTCGATGACGATTTCGTCGTCGTCCTCTATCTGAGGGAGAACGTCGACGGATGCGAAACTCGTATGGCGCCTGTGGTTCGCGTCGAACGGCGATATTCTTACGAGGCGGTGGACGCCCTTTTCAGATTTAAGATAGCCGTAAGCGTACAGGCCGTTGGCCATTATCGTGACGCTTTTTATGCCGGCTTCTTCGCCCGGGAGCTGGTCGATTATGGTGTATTTGAACTTATGATCGTCCATCCACCGCAGATACATTCTCATGAGCATCTGCGCCCAGTCCTGCGATTCCACTCCGCCCGCGCCGGGGTGTATGGCGACTATCGCCGAATTGGCGTCAAATTTTTCGTCGAGTAAGAGCGACATCTCAAATTTTGAAAGCGTTTCAGCCGTCTTTTTCATGGATTCTACGAGGTCGGGCATTAAAGAATTGTCGTTTTCCGCCTGTATGAGCTCGTAGGTGACCTTGACGTTTTCATATGAAGAAGTAATTTCGTTATAAAGCGTAAGCCTTGGTTTAAGTTGATTGAGCTCTTTCATTATTTTTGAGGAGTTTTCCTTGCTCGACCAGAAATCCGGTTGGGATACCTGTTCCTCAAGTTTATTGATAGCTGATTTGGCATCTTCCGGCCTGAAAACTTTTGCGACGTCGGAATAAACCTGAGCGAGATTCGCCAGGTCCATCTTTACTTCGTTCATGTTTTCGAGCTTAGTAGTAAGTATAGAGTCGTTCATAATTATCCCCGCTTAAGCTGATTGGAAATTATAACATGTATGGTTTAAATTGTCAATTGGCGCTTTTAACGTTATGCGCCGCTGATGGCTGTGGCGTTTTGCCGCAAGCGTCCGGCGCCATCTCAAAAAAACATCGATTTGTTATTGAATTAAAAGTATTAAATGTTATATAATAGCCTGGGATAATTTTATCATAAGGCTGGAAAAATTGAATAAAAAAATTTTATTGATCGTTTTTATGGCGTTCATGATCCGGTTCGTTAATGCCGGAGCGCCGATAATAGGCGTCCAGCAATGGCGTCAATGCGATACGGCGGCCATCGCGCGTAATTTTTACGAAAGCGGCATGGATATTTTCCATCCCCGTATCGACTGGGGCGGGAATTCTCCGGGGTTCGTCGAATCCGAATTTCAACTCTATCCCTTTATCGTGGCTCTTTTATACAAGGCATT
>CAZJFS010000321.1:0-2375 GCA_964545075.1 uncultured bacterium | reverse complement strand
TCAACGGATAGGCGATCCAGAAATATATCGAGAAACTCAAAGCTTCCGGAATAATAAAAAGAGTCGGGCCTGATCGCGGCGGCTACTGGCAGATCGTAAAATAAAAAATCTGGCATCAGAATTGGCAGCAAAAGTTTCGAAAAGAGACCGGATACCACATTGTCATACTAGAAGTCTAAACCGGAAAACAGATGTTTTACAATAGTTTTCAAAGATAACCCAACAAGAGCAAACACGACGAACCACTTTCCTAAACCGTGTGTCAGAGATGCAAAGCCCGCTTAGGGGAATGCAAGAAGATCCTCGCGATAGTAGGAGTTTTTGATTTTCAGCAAAATCCTTTTAAATTAAGTCATCATAGTGTATAATTTATACTTGAATTGAATCTTATCTGTTTTTTAGGGACTAATTGCGACAAACATTGCGATAATAAGCAATAGGTCGCAATAGAATAAGCAATCAGTCGCAATGTCACATGAGTTTATTCGAAAATCGTGTAGTTGTGAACCCGGTCATGGTTTGCTCGCGGCACCAACGCGGCACCAAAAAGTTAAAAACCGGTTGAAAAAGATAGGCACCGGCCTCGCAAAGTTACGAAGCCGGCATCTGAAAACGATTGAAAATCAAGAGAAATTGAAGAATGAGGAAAAGCATTGCAAACCCTGGCATGCACCTCGAAATCGAGTGTCCTGGTCAAACGGGACCCTGAGTTCAAATCTCAGTCTCTCCGCTTAATTAAGGGAAGACGAAGTTTATCTTCGTCTTCCCTTGATCCTTTTTAGAAGGCTAAAATCGGTTCTTGCCACCATTCTGCCACCAAAATTTTTAAAAGTAATTGAAACAAGTTATTATTATTTGACATTAGTCGTAAAGTGCTATGGCTTTTTAATGTCTTGGCAGGGACCTGAAAGTTTTCCGAAAACGCCTTCATCGATCTTGTCTGCGACTTCGCGCTGCATGTCGCCTACTACATGCGAATAGAGATCGAGGGTTATTCCTACCGATGAATGTCCCAGACGTTTGGACGCTATTTTTGCCGGAATGCCATATTTTAGCATGAGCGTGGCGTTTGTATGGCGAAGATCGTGAAGGCGGATTATTTTCAGTCCGTGTTTCTTAAGGAATTTTATGAATTTGCGGGTAAAATAGCATGGTGGAATTAGAGCACCGTCTTGATTGCAGCAAATTAGGCCATCATCCTTGTAACAGCCGCCTAAGGTTTGCTTTGCTATCTCCTGCCTTGATTTATGTTCCTTCAAGAGTTTTAAAAGACCTAACGGAATATCTATTGAACGGTAGCTGCTTTCGGTTTTCAGATCCTTGAATATAGATCCTTGGGATGTCTTGACGAGGTTATTTCTGATTGTGACATTTAGGCCTTCAAAATTTACGTCCTGCCATCTTAGTGCGAGGAGTTCGCCTCTTCGAAGACCGAGAGTTACAGCGATCGCAAGAGGGATTTCCATGTCTGTTCCTCTCGCTTTATCGAGCATGGTTACGATTTCAGCTTCATCATAAATTTCAGACCTGTAAGCTTTGACTTTAGGCGAAACAACGAATTTTACTGGATTGTCATTGATCAACCGCATTTTTACCGCATAACCTAAAGCTGTCGAAAGATTCCGATGAATGTATTTTATAGTCCTGGGAGACAAGCCGCCCTTTCCGTCAAGTCTTCCATCGCTCAAAAGCTTTTGATACATGCCATGAATATCGGTGTGTTTTAATTGCTGAAGAACAATCGTTCCTATCATCGGGATAATATGTTTTTCAATATTAACCTTATAGCCGTCCACCGATGTTGGCGATAGCTGCGGCTCAACATGAACTTTTATCCAGTCGCGAAGAAATTGAGCCACGGTCAACTTATTATCGCTTACGTAACGATTACCGTTAATGTCCTGTATGATCTTGGCCATTATTTTTTCGGCTTCTTTCTTTGTTCCTTTGACCGATTTGAAGATTTGTTTACGGTTGCCTTGTTCATCGTATCCGGCTTCAACGACGATCTGCCATGTAACGCCCTTTTTACTGACTCTTTTTCGTATGAAACTCCCCATTATTTACCTCCAAGTTTGATTCCCATGCGATTCAGTATTACCTGATATGCACGGGGACTTTTGATTAAGTTAACATGTTATTTTAATGTGAGACGATGAAGAAATCCACTTTTCAAAAGCTTCTCTTGAAACTCGAAAAGAGTTTCCAATTCGAATACACGGTAGGTTACCATATTTCAGCAGTTTTAAAGATTTAACATATCCGATATTAAGATATTCGGCGATGTTGCGAGCGTTCAAAATTTCGGGATATTCGTTAAGATTTTTGGTCATATATTAATCCTCCAAAATAATTATATATATTACAAGCTTTAA
>CAZJFS010000320.1:0-2389 GCA_964545075.1 uncultured bacterium | reverse complement strand
ACTGGGCGGCCTCGGCGGAAATTCTGATTTGCGTATTTTCGGTTCCGCTTCCTAATCTTACGGTCAGTTCTGCGCTTTTCTGGGTCGTTTCATGTTTCGTATCCCTGATCTCGACATCAGCCTCGCCCCTTAAGACCGTTATACAGTCCGCCATGAGATTGTTCAGCGAACTGCCGCATGTGATATTGGTTCTCATGACGGCTTTAGCGGGTGCCGTCAGGGGTTCTTCGGTTTTTACGGCTACTGGATAAAAGATTTTGTATTTGACGCTTTCCGGTATCCTTTTGCTGGTTATTATTATTCTCAAATGCTCGACCCATCCGGCGACAATTTTTACGAAATCGGATCCGCCGACGCAGGAGTCGATGGCTTCGCCGGCGGCGGTGACTTCAAGCGTGTCCATCGTAAAGCACATCGTTTCGGAAGTAGAGTCTGAAGAAAAAAGGTCCGCGGCCGGAATGATCATGTCCAGTTTCCGCTCGAGCGCGAGTATGGCGCGGGCGGTGTTTTCGCTGGTTAGAAACGAACCCGTCAGAGTTATTTTTTTGACTCCGGCCGGAAGGTCGGCTTCGGAAGGCACGGCGCCCGGCATGAACATTAAGACGCTTTTTAAAAGAGTCTTACTCGTAACGACTATCAGCGGTTTCTTTATTTTGGCGCCTATCGGAATGACGGTCCTGAAGTAATATCCGTTCTCGAATTTTTCGTCGCGGCCGATAGTGACCGGGGCGAGTTCCTTCGTAAGCGACGGGTCGTCGAGGTCCGCCACCGCTATGGTATATTGGGCGATATCGCCAAGGTTAGCCGCTCCGGCTGGCGCCCGGGAGACGTTAGCCGCTATGGCGGTGCCTTCCGCGATGTCGTATGGAAGCGGCCCTTCGATAATAAATTGTTTGGAATTATCGGCTCCTGGAGTATTTACCGGCCCCGCGTCATCGGAACCCAAAAAGCCAGCGCAGCCTGAAAATATAAGGACTGAAAAAAGTATCGCTGAAAATATAAGTAACAGTTTTACGCCGCCGTGTTTCATTATAATCACTGCCTTTTTATTATAGATCGAACTTTAGAATGCGTTAAGTTCCATGAAAATTAAATGGTTTTCGTGAAGAACATAACGCGGGTACCAGATTTTATTAAGTAATGCGTTCGTCAAAAAACAATATGGAAATTAAAAAAAGTTGCACAGCGAATAGTGTACCACAAAACGATGCAAATTTATAACAAATTTTGCGTCGTTCCAGGAATAAAAAAAACATGGCATCATTTTTGAAGCGATTTGACCGTTGACATGGAAGCGATTAACGGGTTCGTCCCAGAATATGTTATATTGATTAAAAGAAACCCGGCGATGAGGGCGACTGCTTTTTCGAGTTAAAGCGAATTAAAAAAGAGCGCATCAGAAGACGAACGTTTCTTATAAAAGCTTGAAAA
This sequence comes from uncultured bacterium, assembly GCA_964545075.1. GTDB lineage: Bacteria > Muiribacteriota > UBA9980 > UBA9980 > UBA9980 > DAOPXV01. Next base: position 958 of record CAZJFS010000320.1, on the reverse strand, counting down.
TAAAGAAAAGATAATGTATGATAATGAGAAGTAAAAGAGGGAAAAATCATAAAAAATAAATTTAGCGGGGGAATATTATGAGAAAAATTATTCTTGCGATCCTAATTTTAATTGCCGGCGCCTTTCCGGCGGCCGGTCAGTTCGACATCAATTTTGACGCTGTAAAAAAAGATGGCGACATCATCGCGGAAAAATCGGTCGATCTCGACGGCGATGGAACGCCCGAAAAAGTCGTTCTGAAGGCTTACTGCCTTGAGTTCTACGAAAAAGAGCTGATGAGTTACGCCGGCCAACTGGCCGTTTTGAAAAAACTCGGCGATTCTTATAAAATCATATGGGAAGGGCCGAAGATCGAAAAAAGCAAATTGTTTACCGAAGAAAAATTCAGATTTATATTCGGGCAGTGTGGAATGGAGCCCATTGAACTGATAGGCGACATATATGGCGATAAGACGATAAGGCTTTTTTCGCCGAGGCAAAAATCTGACGTTTCTCCGAGATTTTATCGCGTTTACGCATGGAAAGGCGATAGTTTTGAATTTGAAAAGGCCGGATATTTATTCGAAGATGCGGATTCGGATGGAAAATTCAAATGGCGTGACGAATGCGCCGAAGAAAGGTCGTGGATACTTTACTTCGCCAGGCTTGAAAGTCCGGGAAAGGTTGAAGCGCATGTTCACAAATACGGCAAAGATCAAGCCGGTTCCGGCGGCAAAGCGCTACTGGAAATAAAAAAGGGCGGCCTCTCGATAATTAAATGGCTTGAAAAAATGAAAAAAGATTAAGAATCATATTGGCCTGTATCTGAAGCCGGTCGAGTCCGTTATCCAGCCGTCATCGTTTGATGAGTTTTGGCGTTTTTCGGGCGGGCGGGCGGCTTTTTTTGACACGGCAGGACGGCCGTAGGCGGGTTCCTTTGGAGAATGATGCGCCGGTCGGGATTCTTCTTTGCGCGGCA
>CAZJFS010000319.1:0-2440 GCA_964545075.1 uncultured bacterium | reverse complement strand
TTCAATGTGATGACGGCATATTGTTTGATATCGGAAGCTTGAAATTTGAAGAGATCGACAGGGACGGAAAATATTGCGGACTTAGAGTTGTGTTCGAAGCTAACTTGGCGCAGGCATCGAAACCGCTTCAGATCGATATAGGCTTTGGCGACGTGATCGTCGATGGACCCGTATTGGTAGATTTTCCGGTAATTTTAATACAGAACCCGGTTCCGAAAATATATTCATATTCACTTTCGTCAGCCATAGCCGAAAAGTTTGAAGCGATAGTCAAACTGAGTTATGCGAACAGTCGAATGAAAGATTTTTACGATATATTATTTTTGGCCGAACGCAATTCATTTGAAATAAAAGCCCTGAAAGAAGCTATAACAGAAACTTTTAAAAACAGGAAGACACCGTTGACCGGCGTGGAAGGGATATTTTGCAAGGGGTTTACTCATGCGCCGGAAAATGATAAAAAATGGAAAACGTTCGTAAAAAGAAATAGCCTTGGTGTGACTGATGATTTTCGAGAAGTGATGGATAAAATCATTAAGTTTATAAGTCCGTTGTTCGAGCCAAAATCGAAAGTCGAAAAAAAGGCGTGGAACATCAAATCATTTTCATGGACATAACCACCACAGAAATTGAATTTCCGGCTATTCCGCTTCTAAAAAATCCCGGGGTCCAATTGGGGGCCAAACGTTTATAATCGTATCCAAATCGTCCTAACCGGAAATATGGTTCGACATATAAAACACCCTTTTTTATTGATGTTTTCAATTTTTTGCAAAGGTTCAAAAGGCATGGCGGCGCTTTCGTAAACCGCAGGTCGCGGGTTCGACTCCCGTGGTTGGCTTGTCTGAAACCCTCGCGCAAGCGGGGGTTTTTTGAATTTTCGGGGAATCTGATTTTTCTTGTTTTAGGTCTTTGGTGGCAGAATTATACCAGCCCGAATATACCGCGAGCGCTTTTATCGTCATGGAAGAATTCACAGCCACCGGAGTTCCCGGCTCATATAAAGCGCTGGATTCAGTAGGCGTATCGCCGTTGTCCGGCCCGACTCGTTTTATGATGCCGGCTTTTTTCATTTTATCGATGTGATTTTTTATATTTTTCAGGTTCAGCTTTTAACAGTTTAATGCGTTCACTTTAAAATAACAGCGACCAGATCCGTTCCGGCGGCCGGTTTAAAAAAACACAATATTTTTTTGAGATAATTTTTATTTTCACGCGTATAATTAAATAGAAATCTTTAATAAGGTGTGATATCATATTTATCACGCCTAAAAAACGAGGAGTGATCATAAATGAGTAAAAATAACGTAAAACAGATGTTTGGCAAGATTGAAAAAGACGCGTCTTTAAAATGAATTTTACAAAGTTTAATAAAAAGGAGTGAAGAATTCAATGTCGTTACAAAAACGCAAACATTGGATATTATCCTTGTTTGTCCTCGCACTATGCACCATTTTGCCTCTCACGCTTTCAGGTTGCGGAGGTGGCGAAGGTGGCGGCATAACGTCTTTAAGTTATCTGACTGATACGACAGGAAGGCCGATATATGATACCGCTTCCTGCCTTCCGATGACCCCGGCCTGCTCGCTGGTTTATTCGAACGGCGAAAGCGTTTACGAAGCGAAATATCTTGGCCAGTTCGCGGCGGCGGGAATGACCGCGTCGAAATTCGGGACCGCGGCCATTTATAATTTATATGGCAGCGGCACGGACGAAATTTACCTTTGCGGCAGCGAAAGCCAGGTATTCGGCGAGCCCGTTAAACTTTGCAAAAATAAAGTCAAGCTTTACGATGAATGCACATCCGCTGTCACGATAAATGGCAAAACAACGCTGGTTTCGTCGATGTTCACGGGAAGCGAAGTAATAACGACGGGCGCGGGAACATTCAACACATTAAAGTTTGAAATGATTTTCAGCGACGCGCAAACGGGCGGCGTGAATTATATTCGCACCATAAATCTGGCTCAAAATATAGGGATAATAGCCGACAGGACCACGAACCAGGGCCAGATCAGCATGACGACCCTGATTGCCGGCACCACCGAAACGGCGGTTTACACAAAACCGAAAAAGGAATGGGCGATCCTGATATATTCCTGCGGGCACAATTTTTCGAGCGACCTTTCGCCATACCTTTACAACCAGATCAAACAGTTCGACGGAACAGGAATCGGAGCCAACGCGCATGTCGTCGCCCAGATCGCGCCGACCAACGCCGTGCTTGGCGGTAAAACGACAAGGTTTGCGCTCGAAAACGACAGGATGACGGCCGTAAAAACAATAACCGACCGGGCGGTGGACACGGGAGCGACATCGGAAATAACAAGTTTTTACAACTGGGCTATCGACGCCTATCCGGCAAACCATTACGCGCTTTTTATATCAGGCCACGGATCGGGCGCGATAAGCGTGTTATATCCCGACGGCAGCGGCGGTC
>CAZJFS010000318.1:0-2442 GCA_964545075.1 uncultured bacterium | reverse complement strand
ACTAATCAATTTTGGGGATATCATTTATATGAACTATAAAAAAATCATTCGGTGCTTTTACGCGTTATGCCTGATGACGATGGCTAATTTCTTTTTCGCCGGCTGCGGCCACGACATTTTAAATTATGACGCCATAACGCCGGAGTCAACCCAGGCGCAGATCGATCGAAATTTTTATCGCTACCTTGGAATTAAAACGGCGGCGACCGATTATTACGAATATAAATTTGGAAAACCCCAAAAAATAAGGCCTGATAATTTAAAGGAATACAGCCGCCGGGGCGAGCTGATAAATGAAACGCTTTATGATGCGCAGGGACTGGTCCAATCTAAAAAAGCATACTCATACGATACGGACGGAAACGTGATCGAAAGAACCGTTTACACGAGTTCGGGCGTCATCGATACCCAGACTTCTTATAAATACGCGGCTGGAAAACTTAAAAACGAACTTAACTATGATTCAACCGGAAAGCTCGTATATAAAAGCATCGTCGAATATAACGCCGCCGGAAACGCGACGGAAGAAGTAATTTATGATGCAACGGGAAACATCGCGGCCAGCGTTGTTTATGAATATAGCGGCAACAACCGTAAATACCTGAAAAAATACACTTCCGGCTCAAGCGAGCCGTCGGAGATCATTGAATATTTCTATGACGCTTCCGGCAGCAAAACTAAGGAAACAACTACTAAAGGGACGGCCGTCGAAGAGAGAACTTATAATTCCGGCAAGTTGCTCACCGGGCAGAAACAGCTCGATAGCGGCGTTTTATCAAACAAGTGGAGTTTCGCGTACGACTCCCACGGCCTTCTTCTCGAAAAAACAGGATACAATACGAACAGCGTTATCGACGAACCCATTTGCTCATATATAAGCGCTTATACCAATCATTAAATCTCAAGTTGTCGCTTCACGCCTTCAAATTCAAGTTAAAAAATGCGCTTCGGCAAGCCAAGGGATGGCGGCTAACTACTAAATCCGTAAGGCGTTCATTCCACGAACGAATCGGCGCGGCGCATAACGGATTCCGGAATTTCCAGGCCGCCGGCCGCTGCCGCTTTTTTATTGATTATCAGCGTGGTTTTGCTGATATATTCAAACGCCATGCTGGCGGGATTTTCCCCTTTCAATATTCTGAACGCGAGCTTCGCCGAATCGATCCCGCCGCGGTAATAATCCTTGGCGTAAGAGAGAGCGGCGCCGTTTTTCGAATTCGAATCGATGAAGCCGAACACGGGAATGCGGGCCGTGGCGGCGGCTTTTATTAAAGCGTTAAAACTCGCCGCGCTCAGGTTATCGGCTATCTGGCATATTATTTCAACGTTTCTGCCCGAGCAGAGCGACCCGGCTGCGTCCATGACGTCGCCGGCGGTGTTGGCGGGAACCGCTTCAAGCGATATTCCTTCAGCTTCCGCGGCCTTTTTAAGGTGATCTTTATAGAGAACCGAATTAATTTCGGCGGGACAGAATACGGTGCCTATTTTTTTTACGCCGGGCGATATTTCCTTCACCAATTTTATCATGCCGGTAAAATCGCTTAGCGAGCATATTCCGGTAACGTTCGCGACGTGGTCGGAAAACGTCTTCCCGGCGCCTGCTCCGATCGGATCGCCCGTGCTGGAAAAAACGACCGGGGTTTTTTGTATTTTTTTCAGGGCGGCTTGAAGGGCTGGCGTCGATATCGTAAAAACGAGATCGTAATCGGCGTTTTTAACGGCGTCGATAATGCCGTTAAGCGCGCCGGTATCGGAATGGGCGCTATATCCGGTCATGACATAGTCGCGGTCTTCGATCAGATTCAATTGTTTAAGCCCGTCCTTAATGCCGCGCATGCCGTCTTCCGCAATCGGAGTATCGGAATAGGTCACTATGCTTAGCCTGAAAATTCCGGCGGCGGGACCGCCGGTTTTAATAACGGGCTTTTCTGAAGAAAAGAGCAGGAACAGGGAAACTAAAAATATCAACGCCAGCGACGGCAATATTTTGGCGAACGAACGCATCAGCATTTCGGAATATTTAAGCCGCTTATACATAATTGGCCTTTAAAATATCGCATGTGGTCGGATCGATCAGTTCACGCCTTTTTATGTCCTCGAACAGTTCATAAAGGTCTTTCGTTTTAAGCGCCTTTTTATCGGCGCCGCTGAAATCATGTATTATCTTTCCCTTATGCACCATGACGATCCTGTCGCCCATATTGACGGCCTGCTGCATCGAATGGGTCACCATAAAAGTCGTGAGCCCGTCTTTTTCGATCGCCTTCCTCGTTAATTCGAGGACCTTAGCGGCGGTTTTAGGATCGAGCGCCGCGGTATGCTCGTCCAGCAGAAGAAGCTCCGGCCTGTTCCAGCATGCCATCAACAAGGTCAAAGCCTGACGCTGGCCGCCTGATAAACTTCCGATATTATTATCGAGCCGATCTTCCAGCCCCATATTGA
>CAZJFS010000317.1:0-2450 GCA_964545075.1 uncultured bacterium | reverse complement strand
ATGCCGCCAAGCGCGAGCAAAAGCGTTGTCTTGCCGCTTCCACTCGGGCCGGTTATGCTCATAAAATCGCCGTCAGAAACGTTAAACGACACATCATTAAGCGCGGTCACGTTCGCGCGCCTGTGATCGAATTTTTTACTTATATTTTTAACCTTCAGCAATTTATTCCTCCCTCATTATAACGTAAGGATCGACGCGGGTCGCCTTGTATGCCGGCGGCAGACTGCCGACTAACGTTATCGCTATCGATATCAGCATGCTATAACTTATAAGCCACGGCATTGGAAAGACCGGTATTCCCGCCAGCGCCGGACCGAGCGTTACGGCCATTACGGTCCCTACGCCGTATCCTATCAGACCGCCAATCAGCCCTATTATAAAGGCTTTTAACATGAACATTTTAACTATCCATAAAGGCATCGCGCCTAGCGCCATCATTATTCCAATTTCCTTTCTTCTTTCATGCACGTTGGAAAACATATAATTGGCTATCCCGGCGCCGCCTATTAGAACTATAACGACGAGAAGAAGTGAGGATAAATTATTCATAATGCCGTTGGTACTTATCTGAGTCTGAACGATCTGAGATATCGTAACAACCCTTGCATCCGGCAGCAGCGTGTTGATCTTCTGGATAAGGCCGCCAGATATCGCCGCGCAACATCCGACAATCTCGATGACATTCAACGAATCTTTTTTGCCGCTGATTTGCTGAACCACTTTCAGGTGAGCAAAAACTCTTGCGTCATCGACTGTTCCGGTTTGTGGAAGCAGGGCTTCTATCCTGAATTTTTTGCCGGATATTTCGATCGTATCGCCTTCGGCTAACTTTAGATCGGCCGCAATTCCCGCGCCGACCAGAACTGAAGTTTCCGAAAGATCATCGATGACGCGCTTTCTGACAAGCGTCTCTTTAGCGTCCGTAACTCCCGGAATCACCGGAACGGTTCCGCAGCCTTCCGGCTTTGAAAAAACGCCGAGAGTGCCCTGCCACATAGCTTTTGATTTGAACTCGCTTTTGGGCAGAATACCGGTCAGTATGACGGATTTTCCTTTAAGCTCGGTTTTAAAGCTTAATTTGGGCGAAAGATTGTCTAGACCCTGAAGGCTTGAATTTACAAGCGCATCGACATATTTTTCGGGTATGAGTTCATCCTGAAAATCCGCGCTGTAATAGTTTTGAATATTCGCCGACTTTGGCAGGATCAATATATTCGCGCCTAGCGAGTCGAGTTCGCGCGCGACCGCCTTTTCGGAAAAAAAGGTTATATTTTTTATAGCCACGATGATCGCGATCCCTAAAATAATAGCGATCATACTCGCGACCAGCTGGCTGGTGCGTTGAAACATTTCTTTAAGAACTATATCTATGGCTTTCATTATTAATACCCCATTTTTTTATATTACGATCTTCACTTAAACTGTGCCGGTGTACAGACTCATTATCAATAAAGAATTTGAAATGCCTCTAAAGCCGAGCGGCCTGAACTCTCCTCTCCGTCCTCCAACATTTACTCTATTTGCATCCGCCGGGGCCGCAACCGCCGCCCGATCCGCAACTTGAAACGAGAGTCGATAAAATATTGTCCTTGGTTATATTGCCTTTCAGCACTCCAGCGATCGCGGCCGGCGGAACGACAACAACCACGGTGGCTTCTAAAACTTTACCTTCGATCTTGCATTGCTTTAAAAATTCCTGGTTTTCAATTTTATCCGGATCGGCCTCGATAGTGGTCATCAGGGAGCCTATTTTAGGATCGGACATACTGTCATTTGCGGCTTTTTTCGATTCTTCATTAAATTTTGTTTGCTTGTTTTGAAGCATTACCAGAGCTATTTTTCGCTCCTGAACAGTTTTCATTATATTCATCGCAAGATCCGAAACTATCGCCTTTGAATAGTCGCTATCCGGAGTGTCGGAGTTAAATCCGCCCACCACGGCCCCGTTGGGTGCCACAACCAGCGCGAGAGGCATCGGCGCGCCTCTATCAAGGCCGTATTTTGAGACCGCCTCTGATTCTTTGGTATCCGAAATATTCGCGCTATAGATACTAATTTCAACGGTCGATGAATTTTTAAATTTTAAAACGTCAGCTTCGAGTTTTTTGTATTTTTCATCGATCGCGTCCTTATAAAAGAGCACGAATAAATATTTTTTAGACTCCATGGCTTTTTTTACCGCATCTGCCGATTTATTTATACTGGTTTCTTCGGTCTTGGAATTGATATTTGCGGTTGTATCAATGGTTTTAACTTGCGAAATATTCGTTTCAGCGGTTGGATTATTTGAATTATTGGTTTCCGCGAACAGATTTGTTATTGATAAAGCACAGATTGCGATAAACACTATAAAAGAAATTTTACATAATTTATTAATACTCATTAATTCCTCCACTTAAACTAACAGTTACATTTATTGATTTCGGCCTCGACATCACGTTTATAATATT
>CAZJFS010000316.1:0-2465 GCA_964545075.1 uncultured bacterium | reverse complement strand
GCGAGCATATTTCATTTCACGCAGCAGACGCCGGTGGAAGCCAAGAAATATCTTTCAGGAAAAGGCATCTGCGTCAGAAACGTCAACGTCAGACTGAGATAGGGGATAGTTCACTTAAAATGGCCGGAACCAGAAGCTTGATCTTAACCGAGGGCGGAAGCGGAATAGGGATGGGTCATATAACCCGATGCCTCTCTCTTTACAGCGGCCTCGAAGAAGCCTGTAAAAAACCGGAGCTTCTTATAAACGCCCATGAAGCCGCGGCGGCGGCCCTCGAAAAATACAGGGCCGAAAATATCAATTTCAGAATATGCGATTGGAACGGCGGCGGCCTCGCCGGCATTATCGCCGGAGCTGAAACCGTGTTCGTCGATTCATATCTCGCGCCGCGCGCCGTTTACGAAACGATATGCGCAAGCGCCAGGGCCGCCGTATTCCTCGACGATTATAACCGCCTCGATTATCCCGGCGGCCTCGTCGTGAACGGAGCGATATGCGCGGCGGATATCAATTATTCGAAAACCGGCAGCGCGCGATACCTTTTAGGCCCGAAATATCAGCCGCTCAGAAAGGAATTCTGGGACATCCAGGCTCCGCCCGTTAAAAGCGAAGTCGAAAATATTATGATTACATTCGGCGGAGGCGATATCGGAGATCTCGCGCCGGCCGTCTTAAAGCTCGTCTGCGCCGACTTTCCGTCGCTTAAAAAGCATGTTATAATAGGCGGAAACTCTCCGAACAGAACCGAAACCGAAAACGGCGCCGATAATAACACTTTTTTTTATTACGACCTCAGCGCTTCAGAAATGCTCGGCGTTATCTTAAAATCCGACGCCGCGATATCGGCGGCAGGACAGACCGCCTGCGAACTCGCGCGCGCGGGAATACCCGCCGTGATCGTACAGACCGCCGGCAACCAGCGTTATAATATAGCCGGGCTCGTTAAAACTGGAACGGCCGAATTCGCCGGCAATTTCGACGAGCCTGATATCGCCGCGCTGATATCCAAAAAGCTGAGGGCGTTAGCCGCCAACGCCGGAACAAGGCGCGAAATGAGTGAAAACGGAAAAAAACTTATCGACGGCAACGGCGTCAGACGGATCATGAACGAAGCGTTTGAATTAAACCGGGGGCAATATTTATGAAAGATCTGCTTTTAAAGAACATTCAATACGAAAATATAAGCCTCGTCAATTTCGTAAACCTGAACGAGGACGAAAAACTCGAAGTTTTGAAATGGCGAAACGACGAGCGCGTCAGGACCTGGATGTTTTACGACAAATTGATCAGGACTGAAGACCATCTGGCTTTTATTTCAAATTTAAAAGACGAAAAAAAGAATTTTTACTGGGTCGTAAGAAACGAAACGAATGAATCCGCCGGCGTCATTTCCATCAACAAGATAGATCCCGCGAATAAAAACGCGTATCTCGGCATTTATAAAAATCCTTTTTACGACGGCAAAAACGGCGGCGGGATCCTGATAGACGCTTTGAAAAAAGCGGCGTTTGAAACATGCGGACTCCATACTTTAAAGCTCGAGGTCGTGGCGAACAATGTCCGCGCCATAAAATTCTATGAAAAGAACGGGTTCAAAACCGAGGGCGTTCTTCGCGAATTCGCCTTTAAAAACGAAGCGTTCATGGATGTCGTAATAATGGGTATAACAAGCTCGGAGGCAATGGCATGAAGTTTAATTTCAACGATCTGAGATCGAAAACGGATAATAAAGTTTTTATAATCGCCGAACTTTCGGCCAACCACAATCATAGCCTGGATACGGCGAAGAAAACCATTAAAGCCGCAAGTGAGTGCGGCGCCGACGCCGTCAAGCTTCAAACATACACCGCCGAAACGCTTACCATCGACTGCGATAACGAATATTTTAAAATAAAAGGCGGCACGCTCTGGGACGGAAAAACTTTATACGAACTCTATAAAGAAGCCTACACGCCGTGGGAGTGGCACGAAGAATTAAAAAATTACGCCGAAGAACTCGGTCTGGTATTTTTTTCTACGCCTTTTGACGCTACGGCCGCCGATCTTCTTGAAAAACTCGAGGTTCCCGTTTATAAGATCGCTTCATTTGAAATTACCGATATCGCGCTTATCGAATATGTCGCGTCAAAGAAAAAGCCCATTATAATTTCAACCGGAATAGCCACGCTTTCGGAGATATTTGACGCCGTGGACGCTTGCCGCCGCATGGGAAATAACGATATCGCACTTCTGAAATGCACTTCTTCATATCCCGCTCCAATCGAAGAAGCGAATCTTTTGACAATTCCGGATTTAAGGAGATTATTTGGTATTGAAGTTGGTTTATCAGACCATACATTGGGAATATTAACTCCAATTATTGCAGTATCTTTGGGTGCTAAGGTTATTGAAAAACATTTCATTCTAGACAAATCCATTGGTGGCCCCGATGCTTCATTTTCATTGGAAGAGAAAGAATTTGCTGA
>CAZJFS010000315.1:0-2466 GCA_964545075.1 uncultured bacterium | reverse complement strand
ACTTTCCGATAGGAGCATGAACGTTAGCGGCTTTTTCAGTTCTGAATTCGATCTTACCGGCTTTTAATTCCTTTACGGCTTTCGAAATTTCAAATGTGACCGTTCCCGTTTTCGGGTTAGGCATTAAGCCACGAGGACCGAGAACTTTACCGAGTTGTCCGACTACTTTCATCATATCGGGGGTCGCGACGACTACGTCAAAGTCCATCCAGTTTTCTTTCTTGATCTTTTCAGCGAGTTCTTCTCCGCCGATGTGATCCGCGCCGGCAGCTTTAGCTTCATTAGCTTTTTCGCCTGTAGCGAATACCAATATTTTAACAGTCTTTCCGGTTCCGTGCGGGAGCACGACCGTGCTTCTGACCTGCTGGTCAGCGTGTTTCGTTTCAAGGCCAAGTCTCATAACTACTTCGACCGTTGAGTCGAATTTCGTGAAACTGAGGCTTTTTGCGAGCGCCAGTGCTTCGGTGTAGTTATAAAGTTTTGCGGGGTCAACCTTTTTTTGAGCGTTTACGAATTTTTTTCCCACTATAAAAACCTCCATGTGGTGTTAACGGGCCGAATGATATCGAACCCTTCCACTAATTTTTGGAAAACCCTTATTGCTCGATAACGTCGATACCCATCGAGCGGGCTGTTCCGGCGATGATCTTGGCGCCCTGTTCTTCATCGTATGCATTGATGTCGGCGAGCTTTCTTTTGGCGATCTCTTTAAGTTTGGTCATGGTGATCTTTCCAACTTTTTGTTTGTTGGGAACGCCGGAACCCTTTTCGAGTTTCAAAGCTTCGCGCAGCAATACAGCCGCGGGCGGGGTTTTGCATATGAAGTCAAAGCTCTTATCGGCATAGACGGTGATTATTACGGGAATAGTCGTTCCGGCCTGTGACGATGTTCTAGCGTTGAATTCCTTGCAAAATGCCATGATGTTGACGCCATGCTGACCCAGAGCCGGGCCGACTGGCGGTGCCGGGTTGGCTTTTCCGGCGGGACATTGTAGTTTTACGTAAGCAACGATTTTTTTAGCCATGATAAATCTCCTTCTGGTAAAGTAAGTGTGTATTTAATATATTGTTAAAACCCTAAATTTACAAACGTGCTTTATATATAGTCCAATAAAATTCACGTGCTGAGTTTTAGCCTTCTTCGATTTGGGCGAAATCGAGTTCAACCGATGTTTCGCGTCCGAAGATTTTGAGCATTACTTTTACCGCGTGGCGTTCGGGATTGACGCTGTCTATAACGCCGGTGAAACCCGAGAACGGCCCGTCGATAACGCGGGCTTTCTGGCCCACTTTATACATAAGCTTGGTTTCCTGTTTCTGATCGCCGTAACCCAATAATTTCATTATTCCCTGAACGTCTTTTTCAGGAAGCGGAGTCGGTTTATTGCCGAAACCAATGAAACCGGTGACGCCGGGAGTATTGCGCACAACGTACCACGAGTCGTCCGTTAAGGCCATTTCAACGTAAATGTATCCGGGATACACTTTACGTTCAATTTCAATGCGCTTGCCGTCCTTCAATTCAACGATCTTTTCCTTGGGAACGACCACCGTGAAAATCTGGTCCTTCATTCCCATGCTTTCAATACGCTGAAGAATGTTGACTTTTACTTTATCTTCCGATCCGGAATATGTATGGACAACGTACCAATATCTTTCCATAAAGCAGCGCAAAAAGCAATGATCTTATATATGACGGCTGGCTTTCTGCGGGCGCGCACCCCTTTTCGTTAAAAATTATCTGACTCTTAAAATTACTTCAAATACGCGGGTTAAGCCCATATCGATGACGGCTATAAAAAGCGAGATCAATAAGACTGAAACTATTACAGCTTTTGTCGAAGAATAAACGCTCTGTTTATTCGGCCAGGAAACTTTTTTCATTTCATTCGGGACTTCGGCGCCGAGAAATTCTTTGAGCCGTGTATATCCGGATTTCATTGATTCTGATAAACTCATCTGTGACACCACCATACAAAAAATAATAAATGGACAGTTCTTCTAAAACAGGGCCAGACGGATTCGAACCGCCATCAACGGTTTTGGAGACCGCTATTCTACCATTGAACTATAGCCCTAACAAAAACATTTAAGGCCCCTTCAAAAAACTTAACGTTATTTGAAAGGGCTTTTAAATATTTAAGGTCTTACTTAGCTTCCTTGTGTTCAGTATGTTTTCTGTCGAACTTGCAGTATTTTGAAACCAACATACGATCAGTGTGTTTGCGTTTGTTTTTCGTCGTTGAATAGTTTCTGTTCTTGCATACTGTACATTCAAGCGTAATGATCTCGCGCATATGATCCACTTCTCCTGTAAGTTTTAGTTGTATAAAATGTTGAAAAAGATACTAAAACTAAAAATTCAATGTATTATAACAAAATTTATTTTGTTTGTCAACAGCTTTTTTTAAAATTAAGCTATGATCTCAGATATAACGCCAGCGCCGACCGTTCTGCCGCCCTCGC
>CAZJFS010000314.1:0-2518 GCA_964545075.1 uncultured bacterium | reverse complement strand
GTCGGTAAGTCCGAAGCAATGGTGCTACGAAAGATAGCAGTATCTTTGTTTGTCGGAAGGTTGAGCTAGGCCAACGGAGGCGGCTATGAGACGGTTGGGTTCGTTGGTTGCGATGTCCGCTAAAACTACGAAAGTTATCTGACCGGGGCTTAATTCCTTGAGGCCCTGTTTGTCCGTAACTATTTTCGCGCCGGGCGGAAGTATCGATGAAACGCGGACGAGATTGAACTGGGCTATCTTCGCGTTACGCAACGCCATTTCGAATGACTGCAACTTTTCTTTTGATTTACCTACGCCTTTGGTAAAAAAAAGTTGTTTCGGAACGAAGTTCATCTTTCAAAATCTCCTCACACTTTAGTTTAATAACCGCCCAATATCACAAAAATATAAACTTAGAATATTCGGGAACGGATTATTTAGGGAAACAATTGATTTCAAATTAAATAATGATTATAACACTATAAAACCATATTTGCAATAAAAATCTGCAATAAAAATTAATTATCGTTTGGTTTATTGTCCGGGATTTTTTCCCTGATCAGCCGCTGCAGAAGTTCATGCATTTCAGCGCTTTGATAAGGCTTCGCGAGCACTCCGCTGAACCCGAATTTTTGGTAGTTGGCCATTACCGGCGCGTTAGAATAGCCGCTTGAAACGACCGCGCAAAGTCCCGGATCGATCTCCAGAAGTTTCGCGACCGTTTCCCTGCCTCCGTATCCTCCCTGAATCACCAGGTCCATTATGACTATGTCGAAAGGCATTTTAGCTTCCATGTGCTTTTTATAAACTTCTATTGCCGCTTCGCCGTTTTTAACCGTCTTTACCTTATATTTAAGGTCCGTAAGCATTTCATAAACCGGCACCAGCACCGTTTCGTCGTCGTCCATTAAAAGGACGCGCCCGCCGCTTATCTCGTTTATGACTTTTTTTTCGTCCGGCCGCGGGGTTTCGCTGCCCGCCGCGCCTGGAAAATAAATGTCGAACGTCGAGCCTTCGCCCGGCTTTGAATCTACGGTTATCAGGCCGTTATGGTTTTTAACTATCGAATATGAGGTGGAAAGGCCGAGGCCGGTTCCGTCGTTTTTGGTCGTGAAATACGGATCGAATATTTTCTGCAGATTTTCGGGGGCGATACCGACTCCCCTGTCGGATATGCAGATACGGATATATTTTCCGGGTTTCAGCATCACAAGCCCGTCCTCGCCGATAATAACGTTTCTGGCGCTTATCGATATCTCGCCGCCATCCGGCATGGACTGTTTGGCGTTGAGGACGAGATTGGTCATGACCTGCGCTATCTGGCCTTCGTCGCCTTCGACGAGCCATATGTCATCGGCTATTGAAAAGCGGCAGGTGACGCTGGAACCCGTTATCGCGAACTGCGCCGAGTCCTTTATCACTTCGTTGAGCCTGATGGTCTTTTTGATGGGCATTCCGCCGCGCGAAAAAGTGATGAGTTGTTCCGTAAGATTTTTAGCCTTGTAGGCGACCTTTTCCGCCCTCAGAAGCACGTCGATTACCTTTTGCTTGTCTTGGGATTCGATGCGTTTTTTCGCGAGAGTGATGTTGCCTATTATGCCCATGAGTATATTGTTAAAGTCGTGCGCAATACCCCCGGCCAGGAATCCTACGGACTCAAGCTTCGACGACTTGAGCATTTCCTCCTCCATTCTGCGGCGGTATGTTATGTCCCTGGAAACTATTACCGCCCTTAGGTGGTGAGCGGCGGTCTGATAAATCTTGCCGGTGCTTTCTATAAGTATGTAATCGCCGTTCTTGTGCCTGAATTTATAAGTTATCTCGTCGCCCTTAACGTTCTTGAAGCCGCGCCTGAAGATATCCCTTACGTTATCGACGTCGTCCGGGTGTATGAAGTCAAAGTAATAACGGCCGATCATCTCGTAAATGTCGTAGCCGAGGATTTCCTTGTTGTTGGGGCTCATGTAGAGATATTTTCCGTCGATGTCGACCTCGCATATAAGGTCGTAAGTATTCTCGGCGAGCGCCCTGTATCTTTCCTCGCGTTCGCGCAGCGCTTCCTGCGCCTTCTGGCGTTCGGTTATCTCCCGCTGGAGGGTCTGATTTGAAAGTTTGAGTTCGACTGTCCTTTCGGCGACCTTTTCTTCGAGCTCTTCCTTATATTTAAGCTCCTTGGCGCGAAGCTCGCGTTCGGACCTTTTCTTTTCGGTGACGTCGCGGAAAACTATCACTACGCCGACTATTTTTCCGGCTCCGTCGAATATTGGCGCGCCGCTGTCGGCTATCGTTTTTTGCGTTCCGTCCTTGGCTATAAGCGACGTGTTGTCGGCCAGCTCGACCATGTTTTTTTTCAAAAGCACTTTTTGGACGGGGTTTTCACATTCCAATCCGGTGTTTTCGTTGACGATCTTGAATATATCGCCGATGTTTTTGCCGGCGCATTCGGAATGGGAGTATCCGGTCAGCTTTTCCGCCACGGGATTTATGAGCGTCACCGAAGCATCCGTGTCGGTGACGATTACTCCGTCGCCTATGCTGC
>CAZJFS010000313.1:0-2635 GCA_964545075.1 uncultured bacterium | reverse complement strand
AAAATAAATATTAATTAAGGAGTCTTAAAATGAGCAAAGACAATGTAAAAAAAATGTTTGGCAAAATGAATAAAGAAGCTGAACTTCAAAAGAAATATACCGCGATAATGCAGGAGCATCAAAAGGAAGCGGAAAAAAACCTGGCTGATAAGCTTGTAGAGTTCGGTAAAACCTCCGGGTTCTCTTTTTCAAAAGACGATCTTATCGCCGCGCGCGCCGAACTCATGGACAAAGCTAATTCAAACAAAGAATTATCGGATACAGACCTTGCTAACGTTGCGGGCGGCGGCTCACAAAAGGCCACTGCCGTCATGGTCAGCATTTTTTCAGCCGGAATCGCATGCGCGATCGTAAGCGCTTCCGAGGAACATCTTCACAGCGGCGGTTGCGGACAAAAAATGTCGACGACCGCAGCTTGCTGATAATAAGTTTCAGCCAAAACCAATAATTTAAAAATCAATTCCATATATTTCAAACATAACAAGGAGTAAAAACAATGAAAAAATCGGTCATCACAATAACACTCGCATGCCTTGTGGCGATTATCCTCACGGCGAGCAACTCATTCGCTTCTGAAACGAAAAAAGTCTTCGATGCTCACGATGTCGGCGTTAAATACCACTTTAACGATACCGATATGGATTTCAATTTCGGCACGCTCGTTCTCGGAGCAACCGTTAATCATGGCTGCGAGATCGGCGAGGCTTTCTACACGGCTTCGAAAATTAAAGACGGAGACGCCGCAAGCTGGCAGAGCGAATGGTTTAAACTGGCATGCCTCGCGGAGACGCGCGGTTTGAAATCGCTCGCCAACGGCCACAAAGTCAGCGCCCGCGACCAACTTTCACGCGCCGCTTATTACTATCGCCTGTCGCTTCTTGCGATGCTGCCCGATGATACGCGCATGAAAGAAAGAGCGTTAAAAAGCCGCGAGGTTATGAAAAAAGCCGGCCAGCTTTATGATCCGCCGATAGAATATTTTGAGATCCCCTACGAAGGAACGGTCCTTCCCGTATTTTTCCGCAAGGCGCAGAACGGGAATCAACCCACAAAAACACTTTTAATGATAGGCGGCGGCGAAACTTTCGCTGAAGACCTCATATTTTACATTGCTCCCCAGGCGTTTGACCGCGGTTACAATTTCATGACATGCGATCTTCCCGGCCAGGGCCTTCTTCCGCTGTACGGAAAGCCTTTCAGACCGGATATGAACGTTCCGATGAAAGCTGTCGTTGACTACGCGTTAAGCCGCAAGGACGTAGATGCCAAAAGATTCGCCTCATACGGATACAGCGGCGGCGGCGGATTCGTTCCCCAGGCCGCTATGTTCGATGCTCGCATCAAGGCAATAGCCATGAGCAGCGCCGTCGTTGACGCTTACCCGCTTTTTTCGACGATGCCCGTCGTAATAGCTGACCAGAAAGCCATAGATTCATGGTCGAGTTTCCACGGCAATATCGTAAAAGCTATCTGCTGGCGCTGGGGCATACCGATGGATAAACCGTCCGGTCTCGCCGATGCCAATAAAGGCTATACTTTTGACCCCGCAAAGATCGCCGTTCCCGCCCTTCTCATCGTCGGCGAAGGCGAATTCAAGAGCGAAGAAGTTAAACGCCAGCAGCAGATCTGCATGGACAATTTCCCCAATCCTCTCAAAAAGCTCGTCATCACGCCGGCCAGCGAAGGCGCTAATAACCATTGCGTAATGGAGAACAGAAGCCTTATGAGCCAGGTCCTTTTCGACTGGCTTGACGAGGTTTTAAAATAGGATAAAATATTTCAAATAACTGTCCGGCGTTCTGATTCAAAAATCATTCGCCGGACAGCTTGTATTTTTCAAGCTTTTTTTTATCGCCGCAATAGCAGACACCTGAAAATGCTGGAATGATAACTGAATTTGTAATTAATATTTTGAGACACTTTTAATGTTCGGACGTATAATTAAGTATAAAACTTATCATAATTATGATAAAATGTCATAAAAATTATCCCCAGAATAAAGAGGAGATTACCACATGATTACAGACAACGTTAAACAGATGTTTGGCAAAATTGAAAAAGACGCGCATCTTCAGAAAAAATATGTAGAATTAATGCAGGCGCATCAGAGCGAAACCCAAAAAGAGCTGGCGGATAAGCTTGTTGAATTCGGAAAAACATCCGGATTCGTTTTCTCGAAGGACGAACTGCTGGCGGCCCGCGCTGAACTTATCGACCGGCTGAACGAGAACAAAGATCTGACTGATGCGGATCTGGTCAGAGTGGCCGGAGGCGCGGCGGGAAGCGCCAAGGATTTCGCTATAATTGCGAGCATGGGTACGGTCGGATTGTTCTGCGCGATCATGAGCGTGAACCAGGAGCTGAAGGGGCACGGAGACTGCGCCGAATATCTTTCGGCTACGGGCTCACCGAAATGTACGGACCGCGGGAACAGATAAGCCGTTACATTAGCCGTGGCGCAAGAGAAAATTTAAATGAGTAAAGTTACCGTAAAACAGATGTCCGGAAAAATATAAAATGACGCAAATTTTAAAATCAGGAGTGTAAAATGAAAAAAATGTTCTCTCTTTTAATGGTTATGTGCGTATTAATTCTTGTTCTTTCAGCACCGGTT
This sequence comes from uncultured bacterium, assembly GCA_964545075.1. Taxonomy (GTDB): domain Bacteria; phylum Muiribacteriota; class UBA9980; order UBA9980; family UBA9980; genus DAOPXV01. Next base: position 21 of record CAZJFS010000313.1, on the reverse strand, counting down.
CAGGCCCAGATCGACTCAAAA
>CAZJFS010000312.1:0-2674 GCA_964545075.1 uncultured bacterium | reverse complement strand
GACATTAACTGAATTGAGATATTGAGCGAGTTCGTAAGCGGCCTTGCTGCCATCGCCCGTGAAATCGTCTGAATGCCTTGTGACGACAGTTATAGCCGCGCCATTAATAATAGCTGGTGTCGCCAACTTTAGCATTTGTTTTATCCGGGCCATTCGCATAAACGGGCTAACGATCACAATTTCCTTGACCGCCGCCGCGATATCGCTTGAAAAAACCGGCATAAAATTTTTGTCGTCAAAAATAATGTTCGTTTTTTCAGTCTTCGCGCTTTCGGCTTTCGCTTTATAGCCTATCTGCGCATAACCTTTTACCCGTTTGTGATACATGCGTTCCAACACCGGGACCTGGATATCTACATAATCATAGATCAAGACTTCGTTTTTGCCTTCATACAGCCTGTGAAGCCTTCCGGCGTATTGCGCGATCGTGCCTTTCCACGCTATAGGCATTGCAAGAAGCAAAGTGTCCAGCCTCGGACAATCAAAGCCTTCGCCTACATATTTTCCCGTAGCGACGATGATCAGAGGCTCGTCTTTTGAAATATCGTTTAACCGCTGCATCGTTTCTCTTTTTTCTTTTTGGGACGCGCTTCCTACAAGCGTTATTATGTTCGGACATTTATTTTTCAGCATATCCGCAAGCGTCGTAACATGGGCAGACCGTCCGGTTAAAATGATCGAACTTCTGCCTGCTTCAAGGCATTTTATAGCATCGCTTACTATATGCCTGTTTCGTAATTCACTTTCCGCGATGTTGCTATAAATCTGCGTTATGCTCCATTCTTTTTCGTTATGCGACACAGGTTCTTTGAAACTCGTAAATCTTGGAATAATAAAATGGTCGAAAGGTCTTTTATCGGCCTGAGTCCGTGCATCGACTTTGTAACGAATAGGTCCGCACTGCATAAAAATAATCGGCTGATGGCCATCCTGGCGAGTTGGCGTGGCGGTCAACCCGTAAACATATTTAGCGTTAACCGCTTTCAATATTTTTTCAAATGTAAGAGCTGATACGTGGTGGCACTCATCGACGATAACCATTCCATAATCTTTTACGAGCTCTTTTACTTCTTCTCCGTTAATGAGCGATTGCATTACCGCGATGTCCACAACACCGCTTAATTTGTTTTTGCCCGCGCCAAGCTGTCCTATAACGGATCTTTCAACCTTTCGGCCCCTCTTTTTAGCTTGTGGTTCGGGCAGGACTTCATCGATCACTAAAAACTGTTCGAGAGCTTTTTTCCATTGCGTTAAAAGCGCCTGAGTATGGACCATGATAAGCGTATTAACTTTTTTATCAGCGATGATTTTCGCGCCCACGACGGTTTTTCCAAATGCGGTGGTCGCCGATAATACGCCGATATCGGTTTCGGATAAAGCTTTCGCGGCGGGTATCTGGTCACCATTTAATTCGCCGTTGAAATCAACCTTGATTTTCGTTCCGCTGTTGGTTTGATCGTCTATAAAATAATTTCCGCAAGATTTGTTAAGCAGCTCTATGAGAGCTGGTTCGCAACCCCTCGGAATTCCGATAAACTTTTCTGTTTCGTCTGCCGTTGAAATAATTCGTGATTTATCATGGGTCGGAAGCCGCATAGCCTGAGCCTTATAAAATTCAGGGTTTTTAAAAGCCCCAAGGCGCTTTATCCTGTTGAGTGCTTTTTGTGAAATGCCGTGTTTTTCAATAAATATCATATTAGCCCGTACGATATTTATATTCGCCGGAAAATCAGACGCAGTCAAATCTTTTTCAGGCTTTGACTTTTCCCAGGGTTTTTCATCTTCATCGGTCTTTGCTAATATACCGAGTTCGTTTCCAACGCACAATTTATTAATATGTTCTTCGACATCGGCTGACGACAGCTTTTTTATGCCCGATAAATATGCCCACTGGTCGGCATACGGCATGAAATTTTCATCAATGAATACGCTGTTGTGCAGTTTTCTTGCCTGCCCCTGAAGCGGTAGCGCGATAAGGTTGCCAAATCCGCCTTTAGGCATTATGTCCTGATTAGGAAGTAGCCTGTCATAAGATTTAAAACCGATATCGTGGCGCATATTCATGGCTCGTGTTATTAGAATACTGCCGAATTTGCGGGCGGCGGCCGCACTGACAGCCGCGTCGAAAAAGAACCAGGCGTGCGCGCCGTTGCCTGAGCGGGATCGTTCGATAGCGACGGATATATTCAGTTCATCGCATACGCCTCGAAAAACAGCTATATCTTTTTGATGGTTTTCGCCGTCGAAGTCAGCCGCCAGAAAATAGCAGGTTTCGTCCGGCATCAAAGGATAAACTCCGACGATATCTTTACACACTGCGCTTTCGCCGCGCAGGTGCGCCTCAATTATTGATTTATCGAGAGGAATAAGTTTGCGGTTTGAACAAAACGAGCATTTGATTTTAGGCTTGCCGCATAATCCCTTCCGCCATTCATTTCCGCAAGCCGGCTGATAACCGCCTTTCCCGGTCTTCCCGCTTTGCCATCGTCTTGCGAATACATCGGTTCTGCCGCGAAACAGCGACATGAAAAGTTCGATCTTCTGGCCGGGCGAGCTGTTATTATGGACTTTCGGTAAATTTATTTCAGTTTTTGTGGAAGCAGCGGTTATATTCAAGACGGGACGGGCAGGTTCCGGTATATTCAAATTTTTGCGCAGCTTTTCGATTTCCGCT
>CAZJFS010000311.1:0-2687 GCA_964545075.1 uncultured bacterium | reverse complement strand
TTAAACTAACAGTTACATTTATTGATTTCGGCCTCGACATCACGTTTATAATATTTCTTTCCGAACCAGAACGCGACATTGACAAGCGCTATCATGACCGGCACTTCGACGAGCGGCCCGATGACGGCGGCAAACGCCGCGCCGTGCTTGATGCCGAAAACGCCGACAGCGACGGCAATCGCAAGTTCAAAATTATTGCTGGCCGCCGTAAATGACAGAGTGGTCGATTGTTCGTATGTGGCGTTGAATTTCATGCTCAGGAAAAAACTCATCATAAACATAACCACGAAATAAATTAAAAGCGGAATGGCTATTTTAACAACGTTCATCGGCTGAGCGATTATCTGCTGCCCCTGTATCGAAAACATAACGATTATGGTGAAAAGAAGCGATATAAGCGTAAGCGGGCTGATTTTGGGAATGAATGATTTTTCATACCATTCTTTATTTACGGCTTTAATAAGCGTAAAGCGTGTTATCATACCAGCAATGAAAGGAATGCCAAGATAAATGAATACGCTTACGGCGATATCCTTGATTGAGATATTGACATATTCACCCTTCATGCCGAAATATGGCGGTAAAACCGTAACGAATATATACGCGAAAAGCGAATAAAATAGAACCTGAAATATTGAATTGAAAGCCACAAGTCCGGCGGCGTATTCGGTATCGCCTTTAGCGAGATCGTTCCAGACTATGACCATCGCTATGCAGCGGGCGAGGCCGATCAATATCAGGCCTATCATATATTCAGGATAATCTCTCAAAAAAACCAGCGCAAGCGCGAACATCAAAACCGGTCCTATGATCCAGTTTTGAACCAATGAAAGGAAAAGTATTTTATAATTTTTGAATACTTCGGATAATTCTTCGTATTTGACTTTCGCAAGCGGTGGATACATCATTAATATCAGGCCTAACGCTATCGGGATCGAAGTCGTACCTATCGAAAACTTCATTAGCAGATCATTGATTTGCGGAAACGCGTAGCCGCCGCCTATTCCCAGCGCCATAGCGAGAAATATCCATAAAGTAAGATATCTATCTAAAAAAGATAATTTTGAAGAAACGCTTTCACTCATTGGCAATGCTCCTTTATTAATTTTTCGGTTTATTACAATTTTTGATTTCTTTGCAATTTTCCAGACCATCTAATTCTTCAAGTTTTTTCAGGTCCTTTCTTAACTGTGAAGACTCCCTGACAAGATTTTTCACTGCCTCGAACAATTCAAAATAAGTTTTATCGGCTTTTGGATTAAGCTTATAATACATCCACTGGCCTTTTCTTCTGGCTAAAACAAGCTTGGTTCTTTTTAAGTAAGCCAGATGTCGGCTGGTTTTAGAAGGCGTCGAATTTAAAATTTCGGAAAATTTACAGACGCAGACTTCACGGCCATCGGCAAGCATGCCAAAAATCCGAAGCCTTACGTCCTCCGAAAACGCTTTAAATATATCCGAAATGCTTTCCAAGTAATACCTCCTCGATTTTAAATATTTTCGCATTACCGTTAAAGCAGAAATATAAAATCAGTTTACAATACTTTTCATTTGAAGTCAACATGTTTTCAAAAATTTTCTTTCATGATTTGGGTAAACTAAGAAACCGGCTAACTTTAAAAGGAATTTGTTCATTGCGTGGCGCGGTAACAGGAGGATAACGGTTCATAAAAAAAGCCTGCGCCCGCAACGAGTTGAAAAAGCTTTAATTAAGTTATCACGCCATCCTTGAGACTATAAATTACGTCGAAACCTTCAATCATCCGCTTATCGTGAGTTACGACGATCACACCCGTGTTTTTTTCGCGGGCTATTTTTTTCAGCATTGACATTACCTTTATTCCACGCTCCGTATCGAGTGCCGCCGTTGGTTCATCGGCGAGTATTATTTCGGGATTTGAAATTACAGCTCTTGCGATTGCGACTCTTTGATTTTCGCCGCCGGAGAGCATATAAGGAAAATTGTTTGTACGCTGCCCCAGTTCGAGATATTCAAACATATCGACAATTTTTTTTCTGGCTTCTTTTCCTGATATACCGTTTATATGAAGCATTAAATTGACGTTATCATAAGCGCTTAAAAACGGAAGCAGGTTGTGATGCTGAAAAATAAATCCAATGTTCTTCCTTCGGAATGCCGCCAGATCCATATTAGTCCAACCGTTATCATATACCGTCCTTCCCGCTATTTCTATATAGCCTCCGGTCGGTTCGTTTATCAAGCCGATTCCCGTAAGAAGCGTAGTTTTCCCCGAACCCGAAGGACCGAGAAGCGCTACTAATTGGCCTTTTTCGACTGAAACATCTGCGCTTTTCAGCGCCGTGATTTCGGTATCGCCGCTTCCGTATATTTTGTTAAGATTTTTAACTACTACAACAGGCATATCATTAACCTCCAAGTGCATGATTTATATCGGTGCTCAGGGCTTTTTTTATCCCAAGCAAACTGGCTATCACGCACATTCCGACGACTATAAAGAATAATGTAGCCATATCAAAGCTTAAAATTTTTACGCGGCGCGGAAAAAGGTAATATGTATTATAAATAATCGTAAATCCAACCGAATAACCTATCAAACCCATCGCTATCGCCTGATTTAATATCAAGCCGATTATCATGCTGACGGGTGTACCGATAAGTTTTAGCGTCGCTATATCTTTTATTTTATCCTGCGTCAAAGTGTAAA
>CAZJFS010000310.1:0-2773 GCA_964545075.1 uncultured bacterium | reverse complement strand
ATAAACGTCCTGCATTTTTGGCGAATTGCCTATTATTTTAAATTCTGAATCGGCCTTCGACATCCTCTTCTCGCCGGGAGCAGGTGAAACGTTAGACGAAATAAGTTCATAAGCCGTAAAAGCTTTTCTTATGAGCGTTAGAATGTTATCATTGTCAAATGGTTTCTTCAGAAAATCATATGCGCCGAATTTCATGGCTTCAATGGTTTTTTCCATATCGGCGTAAGCTGTTATGATGATAACGAAAGTATTTTCTTTTATCCGTTTCATTTCCTTTAAAAGTTCGAGGCCGTTCATGCCAGGCATTTTAAAATCTATGACGCATACCGGCGGGAGATGTTTTTTAAACAGCGCAAGCGCTTCACTGCCGTCTTTCGCCATTATCGGGCAATAATTATTGTCGGTCAAAAGATTTTCAAACGGAAGCCTGATATTACTTTCATCATCGGCCACAAGAACTTTTGGTTTTTCTTCTATGCTCAAGATTGCATCCTCCAAAAAAGACAAACTTTTAAAAGTTAAAATATCATATACTCAAAATATTGTCAAGTAACCTTAATGAGATTAAAATAATCAACAAAGTTCTTGTAAAAAATATTATGAAATGATATAATTGGTTTGAGATTAGTTTCGCTTTTTACGCTTATCTAAAAATTTTCAAACCGATATTTTGCAAAGGAATTTAATATGGCCGATATTTTTGAACATGCCAATCAACTAAAAGACAACCTCATTAAACTGATGAAAAGTTTTGAGCCGGGAACCGTGCCGTTTATAAACGCCATGACCCTGGCCGGGAAACTCCGCAAAGCCCTTGACGAAACAACGCTTCTTGCGACGAATCTTTCCAATAACCGTGAAGATCAAACCATTAAAACGAATTTTGAAGCATCCCGGGTCAGGCTTGAAAAAATCATTGAGGAATGTGAAACCGTAGCCGCGCCTAAGTCCTCGACGTCAAAGTCCACGGTTTCTAAAAACGATAAAACCATAAGCATTCCGAAAGAACTGACCTTCGTTTCACTTGACGTTCAAGGCTCCGAGGATCTTAAAAAAGATGAAGAGCAGTCCAAAGTCAGCCGATCTTTTTCTAATTTTCACGATCTGGTCGATAAAATTTTCAAGGCGGCAGGCGTAAAAAAATCCGGTTGGGCCGGAGACGGATTTATAGCTTATTTTGAAAACGCCGAAAACGCTCTTACTGCCGTATTAAACTTACGCGGCAACCTGACCACTTTTAACATAAAAGAAAACAGCCTCTCCAAAAATTTCAGGCTCAGAATCGGAATCTCGACAGGTGAGGATTATTTTGAAGAAGGCATCGACATCGGCAAAATGACATCGAAAATAATAGATCTTGCCGGTTATCTTCAAAAAAAGGCCGAAATAACAACCAGCGCTAAAACCCTTTCCAGAATATTAGTTTCAGTTCATACTATACTTAAAATTCATAAAAATTTCGCATTTCAAAGAACTCTGAAGGTCGAAAAAGCGATCATCGCCGCCGACGAGTCAAAAAAAATAGCCGCGCTCAACGCTTATGAGATCATATTTTAATTTGGATAAGCCATGTGACCATTGCTTTTTAAATCGTCCCATGAAAATATTTTCATAAATATTCCCGTTAAAACTTAATAAATGTTATCGGAAAAACTTTTGGATTTTTTTTTGAGCCAAATAAGGGGCCATAAAAACAATTTACCGAAAGCGCCGCAAATAAAAAGAACGCGCCGCCCTTCAAAAAAACTAATACGCAATAAATTCGCGCGAATTTATTGCGTATTTTATTATTGTAATAATCCGGACACTTGCTTATACGCCATTTTGTATATGGCATGCTTATTGATATCATATAAGGTTATGAACTAAATAAGTTCAACAAAAAATGACAGCGGAGGTGCCTTATGTATGTCGAAAATATAGTCAGATTTACTGCGGGAACTTTTATACTTTTAAGCCTGACACTTGCTTATTATGTTTCGTGGAAATTCCTGTATTTTAACGGCTTCGTCGGAGCGAATCTTTTGCAGTCGGCGGTAACCGGATTCTGCCCGCTTGAAATAATACTTATAAATTCCGGATTCAAAAGGCGTGATAAATAAGAAAATTCTTTGACAAACTAAATGATTTATGATACTATTTTCATGTCATTTCATATTTCCAAAAGGAAGTGGTATCAGTGGATGTTTTAGAAGCAAAGAACCATCTTGAATCTCAGGATATAAATAAAATCAAGGAAGCTGCTGAATATTTAAAAAACGATGGCGATATCAGCTGCGTCGACCCTCTAAAAAAAGCCAGAACCACGCTTCCGGTTTATGAAACGGCACTGATAGAAACCATAGACGCCGCAATAACGGATATAACCAAGCGCGTATCGGCTCAAAAGCCTCAGCCGTCCCCTTTTACCGCTGAAACCACGGAAGATGCGAAATCGAAAAATGAAACGACGCCTCAGCAGACGGCGCCCATCGTCGAGCCAACCGCTGCGCAAACAACTGACGGGCAGTCTGAATCCAAGTCTGAACCCCAGGGAGCTCCTTCCGAACAACCTAAAACAAATACATCTTCCGAAAACGGTAACGGTAATGGCAATGGCGCGAATTCCGAATTTCCGCAAAACGAATACCTCGACAAGGTAAAAGACATGTGGGAAAAAGGAAAAACCGCCGCAATTAAAAACGCCACTCTTTTAAAGCTTAAAACCCAGCTTAACACGATCAAAAACGATAAGCTTCTTCAGCTCAAGCATCTCGGCGAAAACACTTATAAA
>CAZJFS010000309.1:0-2778 GCA_964545075.1 uncultured bacterium | reverse complement strand
TTACCATTTCCTTCGAACCGCCGAATTCCATATTGAGCGTCTCTAAAAGCGTCTGTGTGTTGAAAAGATATACGCCCATGGAGGCCAGAGCGTGATCGGGATCGCCGGGGATGCATCGGGGTTCCTTCGGTTTTTCTTCAAAGCCGATTATGCGGCTTTCCGTGTCGACTTCCATAACGCCGAAACTTGACGCGCCGGCGACGGGCGTTTCGATCGTGGCAACCGTTACATCGGCGTTATTGCTTATGTGATGGCGGAACATTTCAGAATAATCCATCTTATAGATATGGTCGCCCGAAAGTATAAGCGTATATGGCATTTTTTCGCGCTCTATCGAATAGACGTTCTGCCATACGGCGTCGGCGGTGCCGCGATACCAGTCGTCTGAAACGCGCTGCTGGGGCGGAAGCGTCTCGATAAATCCGTACGAGCGGTCGGAAAATAAATTCCATCCGCTTCTGATATGACGGTCGAGCGACTGGGACTTGAACTGCGTGAGCATATAAGCTTTTCGTATATGCGAATTTATGCAATTATTTAGCGTGAAATCTATGATCCTGTAGTAGCCGCCGATCGGAACCGAAGGTTTTGAACGGTCGAGAGTGAGCGGCATCAGACGTTCGCCTTTGCCGCCGGCGAGTATTAAGGCTAGAATAATTTGTGAAACTTTTGCCATTTTTTACTACCCCCAATTATTTATTTTTTTGTGGCCAAAGTATTTCAAATATCAGCTGTTATATTAAAAGTAATTATTATTCTAACAAAATTAGGGTAACTTGTCAATGTTATTGCGATAATGGCTTTTTTTTATGCTGTTTCAATTTCCATTTCTTTCTGATATAATAAGCCCATGATAACAAAGACGGATATCATGACAGTCTGTTTATTTATTTCAGCCGCCGCGGGAATCGTTTTATTCCCGTCTGTTTCAAATGCGTCTTTCCCCGTAAGGTTTGAAAGAGCTTCAAGCCTGGAGATTTCGCTTGTCAAATCCGCGGTCGGCGGAGAAACGTTCTGCCAGCCTTCAATTTCGCCAATATCAGGAAAGCCTCAGGCGGCCGGGACATGCGGCCGCGGCATAGTTAAAGCAGTACAGGGCGGTGAGGCATATTTTCTTGTCACTACCGATATCAACGGAGACTCCGGCAATTTTCGTATATTCAAAAATAATAATAGATCTCTCGATGAGGTCCACTCAAAGCTTGGCGGCGAAGGCGCGGTTTATGGTTATAACGCCGCGGACTTCGATGGCGACGGCACCGAAGAGATCATGGTAAGTTATAAAACCGGCGGCACTTCCGGCAATGTCGCTGAAATATATCGCGTTATGGGAGAATTCAAAAAAATGTCCGGGAACGAACTGACGTATAACGCCATCGATATAGCCGATATGCCGGACGCTGATGGAAAAAAAGACGGCCGCGCCGAAATAGCGGTTGGAACGAGGTGCCGCAAAGGGCTGTCCTATGAGATCTACAGGCTTTCCGGCGACAAAATGATCATCGCGCATAACGTTTACCAGTATTTTTTTAAAAAGCTGGCGCGAGGTCTGGATGATGAATTAAGCCGAAGATCGGCGAAAAAAATTACAGACGTGAAAGACAAGCTAAGGCTGGCCGAAGCCTGGGCTAAGGCGGGATCAAAGAGCAGGGCCTTGAAGATCGTCATGGAAATAGAAAAAGTACTCGAAAAAACGCCGGATGATTATTCCAGCCGTGAATGGCTCTCCGAAATAAGGGCTCTTATCAAATAAACTGAAAAAATCCATATCCGAATTCGAGGCGAACCGAAAAGAAACATTGAAAAATTATCGTTATCATGATAAAATGAAAAAATTTTAAAATATGGCGGTATTAAAATGAAGCAAGGAAACATAGTCGAATACATAGACGAAGGCCAGATATTTTCAGGATACGTGATCGCCGTCGAAACGAGCGGGTCGGGAGCCAAAACCCGCGAATCATATAGAATATTAAATGAAAAAAACAGGACGCTCACGATTTCCGCAAATAAGATCATAAATTCGGAGATAAGTTCGGCGGCTGAAAAACCCGATTATGCGGCTATAGTCGCAAAACTCTGCCTGATGCGCGACAAAAGGCGCGAAATGGCGGCGGCCGTTCCACTTTCAGATATCCGGGAACTTTTAAAGCTCGAAAATGAAACTTTATGGTCGCCGAAAGACATGGCGGCGGCTTATTACGGCGACGCTATTCACGCCGACCAGCTGTCGGCGGTGGTGCGCGCCCTTCACTCTAAAAACCCTTATTTTAAAAGAAAAGAAGATTATTTTTACGCGGTCAGCGACGAAGACCTTCAAAAATATTTCCAGCAGCTCGCCGTAGAAAAAGAAAAAAAAGATCGGGAAAATGAATTTTTAAAAAATCTCGCGAATCTTTCCGCGTCCTCCTTCGCGGCCGAAATAAAAGCTGATTTTATGAAAAAATACGGGCAGCAAATAGAATTTCTGACCAATTTTTTTGTCTTTCCGGAAAACACCGCTTATCAAAACAAGGGCCGCGAACTCATTCAGACCGTTTCCGACGGCCTTAAAACGCGTTTTGACGCATTTAAATTCCTCGTGGATATGGGAATATTCTGTAAAGACGAGAACTTTCTTCTGAAAAAATATAACATAGATAAAAAATTCGAGCCAAAACTTATCGACGAGGTCGGAGAATTTAAAAGAAGCTTTTCAATCGACAAATATAAAACGATAGCAAGCGGAGAAGTTTTAGACGGAATCAGGCGCGGCGAAAAAAAATTCTGCGACGAAAA
>CAZJFS010000308.1:0-2808 GCA_964545075.1 uncultured bacterium | reverse complement strand
CGATAGATTTTTTTATTTTACGATGGAAGAAAAATTAATTTCACACGGTCTCATTAGATAAAAAAATACTGCGCGGTTATCAGCGTTCAAAACGCCAGATCCGTGAATACGATCATAAGATCCGGTTTTGAAAAAGAAGGTTTGTTGAGAAAATATCCTTTAGGAAAAAGCATTCAAGACGTTTATATTTACTCGATTTTAAACAGCGCTTCCGTTGGCGTCAGGTAGCGCTCTTATATTCGGATGAGCATATATCTGCGCTTTTATAAGACGCGAATGGGATGAATGGCGTTGAAAAAAGCTTACTCGATAGCAGGCGGTGTCGCCGCGCAGCGCATTGCAAGATAGTATTACTAAAATATAATCTTTCAAAGTTCGAATAAACCGATAAGCCTGTGTCAATTATTAAAATAGTCGCTGGCCAGCCATTCTGACCTTAATATACTATAAATGTAATCAGCATAAAATCTGCCGTCGAGCTCGTGATGCTCGCGCAGGATCGCGTCTCTATGAAATTCGGCTTTTTTGAGCATTTTAACTGACGGGGTATTAAAAGATCCGGTCTGGCCATATAATTTGTTGAGATCTGTAGTTGAAAAGATCTTATTGATGCAGTGTTTTAACATTTTTCCACCGATCCCGAGGCCCCTCGACGACGGATTTACGGTGTAGCCAAACTCCGCCGATCTGTTTCGAAGGTTCGGGCCGTATGTCGCGATAAGACCGTATATGGCCTCATCGTCGTTTTTTTCGATAAAAGTATCGGCGCCCTCGGGCATAAATATCCATATCCTTCGTTGATCCGTGCCGCGGTTCCAGCTGAATCACTATTTAAAAAATGATATCAAAGCGGTATGAAATCAAATTTTATCAGAATAAGCATCACTTGTCAACCAGTATTTATAAGCCTTTTCCTGCGCCGTGGCGGAACGCTATTTATTTCCCGGTTCATACGAATAATATGCGGTTTATCCATGCGTTATGCGAAATCTCCAGATGGATGCCGCGAAAACGGAACGGCCTGGTTTTTGACGTCGGCGACCTGCAAAAATTGATCAAAGCCAACACGAAACTCATCGTGATAAACTTTCCCCACAACCCCACCGGCGCGACGATAAGTGAAGAAGATCTCAAAAAGATCGCCGGTATGGCTCGCCGGAATAACGCCATTCTTTTTTCGGATGAGATGTACAGGTTCCTTGAATATGACCGGGCCTGCCGCACATCGTCGGCCTGCGATCTGTACGAAAACGCCGTTTCACTTTTTGGAATGTCAAAAAGCTTTGCTCTGGCCGGCTTAAGGATCGGCTGGCTTACTTCGAAAAACGATGAATTAATGAAACGGTTCGTTACGTTCAAAGATTACACGACCATTTGCAACAACGCTCCGGGCGAAGTTCTGGCGATCATGGCTTTACGCGCTAAAAAGAAAATTTTTGAAAGAAATCTTGAAATCATCGATCGGAATTTAAAAATGCTCGATGATTTTTTCGCCGCTCATACCGGGCTTTTTAAATGGCATAAACCCGAAGCGAGTCCCATCGCTTTTCCTGAATTGAAGAGCGATATCGGCGCGTCCCGCTTCTGTCTGGATCTTGTCGAAAAGAAAGGCGTGCTGCTTTTACCGGCGGAACAGTACGACTATGACGGAAACAATTTCCGGATCGGTTTCGCCCGCAAAAATATGCCGGAAGCGTTAGCGAAGTTTAAAGAATTCGTCGATGAGAACTATTCTTGACCAATGAAAGCATGGAAACCAACGTTAACATGCTTGCCCTTGACATTTTATATATTTTTTGCGATAATCGCTTCAACGGAGCTTGATAAGTTTTAAACTCTGGAAATATAAAAAAAGGATGTTTATTATGAGTAAAGAAAACGTAAAACAAATGTTCAAAAAAATGGAAAAAGACGCCGAACTTCAGAAAAAATACGCATCTTTGTTACAGGCGCATCAGAAGGATACCGAAAAAATGCTTTCCGACAGGCTCATCGAATTAGGTAAAGCTTCAGGATGGGCTTTTTCAAAAGACGATCTACTGGCCGCACGCGCCGAAACAATGGACAAGGCGAACGCAAACAAAGAATTATCGGACAGTGACCTTTCAAATGTCGCCGGAGGTATGAACGGTTGTCAAAAAGCGACATACCTTATTGCAAGCATAGGTTCGCTTGGAATTGCGTGCGGCGTAGCCAGCATAATTATCGAGGCGGTGAAATCAAGCTGCGGTGAATCGCTTTCTGCTTCAAAATGCTAGGGCCTTCTTGGGCTCTTTGAATTGACATAGCGAAATAATAAAAATAGATAACGAATCGATTTTCATGCTTTCTTGAATTTGGCTTATAGAATTTTTTCGCGCATACAAGTTTAAAAACGCTTATAAAACAGTAAAAAACTTGAAATTTTCTTATAATTTTGGTATAATTATTGCGAATTAATTTTTAATATTTTTCAGGAGGGCGGATAATATGAAAAAACCTTCGATATTTTCCAAAGCCGTTTTATTATCGGTCGCTTGCGCTTTGATCTTCCAGACCCACACTGCTTTTGGCCAGCAGGCCGTTCAGCCTGCCGCGGATAACGGCGGAACCGTGGCTGCGACATCGCAGACGTTCGGCGTTGAAAACGGCGCTCCGGTTGCCAACTATTCGATCATCATTTCCGAACTTGACAAGATCAAGGGAACGCCGGTTATTGAAGTGCTCTTATCCGAAGCTGTCCTCGCCACCGGAAAGGCCATTTCAGGAAACCCCGGAGGCCATGTCAGCGTCGCCGTCAACGGTACGGTTTATTCGGTAAGCGAAGGA
>CAZJFS010000307.1:0-2826 GCA_964545075.1 uncultured bacterium | reverse complement strand
TATTCATGGTAAAAAGCGAAAATAATTTATTCCGGAATTCGATAAAAACACTGCCGCCTTTTTTTATACACGCGGACATGTTTTTAATTACCATTTCATCGTTTTCCACGTGCGGCATGACGCCCATGGCAATAAGACCGTCAAAAGATCCATCTTTCAAAGCATGAGCATATGTGGTCGGATCCTGTATATCGCCTTGAAAAATATGGGCCGGATCAAAGCCGTTATTTTTAAAATTTTTTTTAGATTGTTTTACCATTTCCGAGGCTACGTCGAAGCCCCATGCATCAAACCCGATTCTGGCCATGTTGACCAGCGGTGTGCCTTCGCCTACGCCGACCTCTATTACGCGTTTTATGTTTTTTTCCAGAAAAGAGTTAATAAGAAGCTGAAGCCGGAAATAATTAGCCGGATACCTTTTCAGCTCAAGGAGTCTCTCCCTGTCATACTGTTCATGGTAGTTTTTGGCTACTGAATTATAATATTCACTCGATGAAACCTTTTTCATAAATCGGCACTCCTGTTTTCTAATGATATGCATGCTTCCGATCACAACAACTACCAGCCGCACAAATTCATTTCAATCCGAAAGCTTCCTTCCAATCGTTATAAACCATTTCCCGGTAAATACTGCGGTTATATTTCCCATTGCTGTTCCACCCGAACCACACGTTGACCGGGGCGCTGAACCCGCGTTTATCCACGCGTTCAGCTATCTCACGCGGAATGAATTTCTTCGCGATCCTCTTCAATATCCACTTGGTGACGCCTTCGTTTATCTTGTATTTCGATGGCATGCTGAACGCGTACTGCAGCAGCCTGTAATCAAGAAAAGGCGATCTGTTCTCAACGCTGAAAGCCATATTAACCCTGTCGGCCATCTGCAAAAGAACCTGCATTGTGGAGTAAAAATCGTTGAGTCCCATCGCGTGAACAACGTCGTTTTTCACCTTATCAAAGTAAAAACCTATCGACTCGCTGAGATATTTCCATACGGTGGCATCATATATATTGTCGCACCTGTTAACCAATTTCGCATAACGTTCTACTGGCGAGCCGTAATAACGGTTTATAAGATATTCGTATTCCTGCATAGCTTCAAGCTTTTTTATCTGCTCGTCATGGTTGAGCAGGTGATACCTGTGATAACCGGCAAAAGCCTCGTCGGCTCCTTCGCCGGACATAACCACGCGGACGTCGCGGCTGGCCCGTTCAAGCACCATCCATAAACTAAAGCTCGTCCATGTGCAAGGCGTATCCAGATGATACGCGATCTGCTTTCTTGTACGCTCGAAATCTTCTTTGTTCGGCTCGATTATGATAAGTTCGCGATCGATCTTTTTCGCGACAAGCTTTGCGTATTCAAGTTCGTCAAAAGCCTTGCCAAGCGGATAGTAGCAGTGGTAAACGAATTGCGGTTTGGCTATGCATGATATAAGAGCTGAATCAACGCCGCCGCTTATGAAGGTGGCATAATTATACGCGCAGTTTTTTGTCCTCAAAAGGATCGCGTCCTCGATAAGTTCGGTAAGGTCTTTTTCGATCTTCACCGGATCGTCAGGCACGTCTATCAAATTATCCCAGATCTTCCAGTAAGCGTTGACCGAAACATCTCCGTCATTTGTTATTTTCAGATATTCGCCGGGCTCAAGCTGATAAATATCCCGAAACATCGTCTCACGGCCGACAAAAAATTCATAGGCTGAATAACTAGCGACCTTGTTTTCGACAGCCGGAACAACTTCGAACAAAGCTTTGATCTCGCTCGCAAAAGCTATATGCCCCGAAGTTTTCAAATAGTAAAGCGGCTTTTCTCCCGCCTTGTCCCTGGCGACATAAGTGCATTTTTCAACCGCGTCATGGACAACTATAACGTACATTCCGTTATAATCGCAAAAAGATGTCGGCCCTTTTTCTGCAAAATTATAAAGAGCCGTTTCGGCATCGGACACCGTTTTAAATTCATATTTATTTTTAAGAGCAGCTTTTATGGAATCGTGATTATATATCTCTCCGTTATACACCACGAAATACCTGTTTGACGGTTCCGAATAGGGAATTTCGTGCCTCGCTGAATCGACTATACTCAGCCGGTTCATACCGATGGCCACATTTCCGTATTCTCCGATGCCTCCCTGATCAGGGCCGCGGTGGCTCATTTTTTTCAACATGGCCGAAACTAATTCAGCCGGAGGTTCGGGCCGCTGATTATTCAATTTTACATATCCGCAAATTCCACACATAATATCAGCTTAAAACATCGACGGTACCGTCGCCTATCTGGTGATAGACCGTGCCGGCGGTAAATTTATAATGGTTCCACGAATTGGCGCTGTCGATCACGAGTTTCACTTTTCCGTTCAAATATCTTTCAATGTCGCCCTGAGTTAAATATTTATAACCGGTATGTTCGGATGCGACGATAACGACGTCAACCCCGTCAAAATTCTTTTTTTCGTATTCAAAATAGCTTATTCCGCTCAAAAGCCCGGATATCTCAGCGCAAGAGTAAAGCGGATCGTGTATCTTTACTTTAGCCCCTGATTTTAAAAGCGTTTCCGCAATAACAAGCGACGGCGAAAGACCGATCTCCTTCTGATTTCCGCTGTGCGAAATACCAAGTATGACCACTGTAGAATACTTGTGGCGCTTTATATATTCGCAATAACTGATCATCGTAGAAATGTTCACGAACTGGCTTTCTTTTATCAAACTGAGCGCGTTCGGATACGAACTTCCGCAAACTATGTTATCCAGCGCGGCCGGCATTCTATACCCGCCGGAACCGATCCCGGCCCCGACGAAATGGGCCCAAGCCAAAAATTC
>CAZJFS010000306.1:0-2868 GCA_964545075.1 uncultured bacterium | reverse complement strand
GAATCTATTATCAGGACATTCTCCAGCCCGTGTTTCTCAATGAGCCTTATTGACGCGTCAGACCTTTTAATGCAAAAATGGCATTCAAAACCTTTTTTTGAAAACGCTCGCGAAAGGTTTATGAGCGATACGAGATCGCCGATTCCGATTGCCGGATTAGCGTCAGCCCTGAACAATATTTTTTTCACAGTATGCACTTCCACGTTATGGGCGATTCGAAATCTATATCGCGTTTTGCCAATATTTCATTATCTTCAAACAGCTTGAGATATTTAGGCATAAGACCGCCCTGTTTCTTTCCCGGCCTGAGTATTTTTATATCGCTTTTTTTTATTGTTTCGCCCTTTTTAATATTTCTTGCTGCGAACATTGACATAAACGCGAAATCACGAAGATATTTTTCGTGATCATAAACGACACGGCCGCTCGAACCATACATATTTTTATCCGGCATTGAATTTCCGGCCACTACATCAGCTTCGGCTTGCCGGATCTTCGTCACCATTTCCTTTAATTCGTGAGGCTCAAGCGCAAAAAAATGGTCGGGGCCCTTCAGTTTCTTATCGAGCGTGATATGTTTTTCGATCACGGCCGCGCCCAGATAAACAGCTTGAACCGGCGCTTCGAACACCTCTAATGTATGATCGGAATATCCTGTTTCAATGCCCGGAAAAGCCATTTTCAGCGTATCCAGTACGCCCAGATTACACTCATGCAGGCCTGTCGGATACTTGAGAGAACAGTGCAGCAAACATATTTTTTTATGGTACCTTAAAACGGCAGTCAAGGCGTCTTCTATTTCGCCCAACATAGAACCTCCCGTTGATATAAAAAGAGGAACGTTAAGAGACGCACAATATTCTATCAATGGAATATGCGTGAGACAATAAGATGCTATCTTGAAACTTTTCATTCCTTTATCAAATAAAAATTTTGCGCTTTCTATGTCAAAAACCGAGGACATAAAATCAATTTTACTTCTTTCACAATACCGCATTATCCTGTCAAGCCATTCGCAAGGCAGCTCGAAAGACTTAACCGCGTCATAAATATCATAGCTGTATTCATTCTCGCCGTCCTTCCAATCAAGCTTACCGGCGGAAAGCGGGTAGAGACTTTCGGCCGAAAAAAATTGGAATTTAGCCGCATTACAACCGGCGTCCGCGCATGCATCGATGAGCCTGAAGCAGTTATCAAGATCACCGTTAAAATTTATTCCGATCTCCCCAATTATATAGACCGGACCCTTCATTCCTTCACCCACTCATCGAGCCATGTCAATATCTTCATATTCTGGTCGGTTTTAAGATATGCCTTGAATTCTTCGACCTTGTCTTCCTCCACCGCCAGTATATATATCTGGTTTCTTTCATTCAATACAAGCGCCGTTTTAAACCCCTGATTTTTAAGTCTGCTATTAAGTGAGGGGCCGACGTAAAAACCCCAGGGCATAGCGGTAAAATCACATTCCCGTCCCGATCTGGTCACAAATGAAACCATTTCTCTATCTTCGAGCATTATCTTTCCATAATCCGAAATAATATTTCCGGAGCCATTAAAAACTCGAGGCGTATCTTTCAATTCCAGTTTCATCTTATATCGTCCTCATAAAGTGGAGTCCCGGTTATAAATCCCGGAATGTTCCATTTTCCATCGGAATTTTTTTCCCATATATCTTGATTTCTGAATTTTTCGATTATCCGCCAAAATTCGCTTTCATCGATATTCAGGAAACTGCATAATCTCGCCAGGTGCTTTCTGTTTATACGGTCATTGTTCCTGGCGATAATTTCTATGGCCCGATCGCGCGTCATTCTTTTATTGCGTATCTCAACGCTGACGTTATCAAATGTTCTGCCAATGCCGAATTTCAGCCATTTCAGATAATGATGCAGCGTTATGAATTCGCAATCGAGATCGGCGAAATCGAAAATCCCAAGCACTGGCCCCTCGGGCCTATTCATGAATCCAAGGTTTTTAGCGTATTCATAATTTTTCAACGGGTCCCAATTGTAATAATATCCGAGAAAAATCGACGATATTTTCGCCGCCACAATTTCATCGTCCGAAGGTATCATAAAAGGTGAAAGTTCTTTCAGCGTAAGATTTTCGTCAGCCCACTCCTCGGTGGATATGCCCTGCATGCAACCATATTTGAGACACCACTGCTTGTTCATATAAGGAGTAGTCCTATCGCCGGCGGTTCCGCCGTATTCCATCGCCGTATTTTCGCCCCATACTATGAGCGGTATCGCATAGTTTATGGCTGTCCTGATAGTAACCGCGAACATGCCGTTGTGAAACGGGAGTGAAGTAGATCCCGATCTGACGAGAGCCTTGTAAATGAATTTTTTTTCAGTTTCGGGATTGACAGTGAAATCTATATGGTCAAACCCGAGCTTTACCAGATTGTCAAGATTTTTTTGCCCGAGTTCCGTCCGCGCCGGGGTTTTATATGTTACGCACAACGGGTTCATTCCGTAATCGTGTTTCATCAGATACGCCTGATAAGTACTGTCTTTGCCTCCACTCACCGGAATAAGGCAATCATAGCCAAATTTTCCGCGCCCCCTGAATTTTCCGATTATTTCTTCAAACTCAACCTTGCGTTTATCCCAATTTATCTTTTCATATTTTTCTTCGTGCCCTGCCCGAGGGAGTGGACGCGATCCCAATGCGCCTCAGTTGCCTGTTTGCCGGATGTTCGCGCGCAAAGCACTGGCCGGATGGCCCGGCCCTCACCCAACCAGTCTGGGCGCCTCTACAGGTAGCGGCCGTGCCGGCGGCGTAACGCGATTGCGCTGTGGCATTTGCGTCCAGCGTGGATCGGGCTGCCAATGTTGGCGCCAGGCGATCAATTGTTCGGCC
>CAZJFS010000305.1:0-2883 GCA_964545075.1 uncultured bacterium | reverse complement strand
CGTGATATCTGAAAAGCGTGATAAACTCCTTTCGGAAGCCACCATACAGGTCAAAAAAATCGATGAGGCCGCCAATAAAATACTTCTATTTAGAACAGGCGACGATGGAAGGATGGGTATACATCTTTCAAAAGTGGCCCGGCTCGAAATTTTCGCGGTATCGCAGATAGAAAGCACCGGAAATATGAACGTCATTCAATACCGCGGGCGTATATTGCCATTGATAAACGTTATATCGGCTCTTCCCGAAAGAAGAGTTAGAAAAAGAGACGAAAATCAGGATACGGATGACCAGAGTAAAAATACGATACAGGTGATAGTTTATTCGAATAATGATAATAATGTAGGCATTGTCGTTGATTCCATAATCGATATAGTCGAAGAAGTTTTCGAGATGCAAAGCGCCGGATGTCGCGAAGGCGTGCTTGGAACGGCCGTTATTCAAAAAAGGATAATAGAGATCATTGACGTGGAAAAGATAATTTGCGCCGCCGGAATTCCGGTATTTAAAAGGAGCGAAGCATAATGCCAGAAACCAGGCAATACTGCACATTTTATATAAATAAAATATTTTTCGGCGTCGAGGTCACGAAAATACAGGAAATAATAAAATATCATGAAATGACCAGCGTGCCTCTGGCGAATAACGTTATATCAGGGCTTATAAACCTGAGAGGCCAGATAGTTATAGCCATAGATCTCAGAAAAAGGCTGGGACTTCCTGAATTTGAAACGCAAAAACCAAGAATGAACGTGGTTATAAGTAGAAACGACGGAGCGCTGAGCCTTCTTGTCGATGAAATAGGCGACGTGGCGGAACTTTCCGAGGAAGAATTTGAAACTCCGCCGGAAAACATGAAAGGCTTAGCGCATCAACTTATCTGCGGCGCCTATAAACTCAAGGACAGGCTTTTATTAATACTTGATATAGAAAAAGTTCTGGATATCGAAGCGGCATAATCATAATATTAAACTCATTATAATCTTAAAAATGATGGAAAAAAAGAAAATATTTATAATAGATGACGACGTCATTACAAGGCGCGCTATTATTAACGCGCTATCGTCGGATGGGACCTTCGAAGTGAGCGGGTTCGCGTCTGACGCTAATATAGGCATCGCGAAAATTCAATTAGTGGAAGCCGATGCCGTCGTGATGAGTCTTGGCGTAAAGGATATGGGCGGCCTTGAGCTTCTTTCTAATGTAATAAAATATAAACCCGCCGCCGTTATAATTTTAATGGTAAATTCCGGCGAATCCAGCACTAACGCTAAAATGACATTCGACGCGCTTAATTCAGGCGCGAAAGATTATGTTATGAAACCTTCAGGGCCGCCCGATAACGCGGCTATAACAAAACTTGCCATGGATGAAATAATACCTAAAATAAAATTATATATGGGGTATTTGAAATATGAACTTATTCCTAAACCAGCCGCTATTTCTGAAATTTTGCCGGGGCTTGGAAATTCATTAAATCGCTTCGGCCATTATGAAAAAATCAAAAATCAAAAGATCGATATAATAGCTATAGGCGTTTCAACCGGAGGTCCGGAAGCTCTATTGACGCTTCTTTCCGGATTTCCGAAGAATTTCAACGTTCCGATAGTAGTTGTTCAGCATATGCCGGTTATGTTCACGAAAATACTCGCCGAGAGGCTTTCGGCTAACACGGGGCTTTTTGTTCTTGAAGCGTGTCATGGAATGCGCCTTGACCCCGGGAAAATTTATATAGCGCCGGGGAATTACCATATGACAGTGGGGCGCGAAGGAATAACTTTTAAAATATCACTCAATCAGGGGGCATATGAAAATTCATGCCGGCCTTCGGTCGATCCTCTTTTCAGGTCCGTATCGGAAACCTATGGAAAAAATGTTCTGGCCGTGATATTGACCGGCATGGGTCAGGACGGATATCTTGGTTCGGAAGTCATAGTGCGTAACGGCGGAAGAGTGATCGCTCAGGACAGGGAAACCAGCGTCGTATGGGGAATGCCTGGCGCGGTGGTTGAAGCGGGGCTCGCGGACGCCGTTCTTCCTATCAATAATATCGCTTTTGAAATTTTTAAAAGAGTTAATAATGGGTTCGGCTCAATATAATTATTATTGAGCCGTTTTTGTCCGGGGTGATTATTTTAATATGAACGTGATAAAAAAATTTTTTTTAATAATCCTGCTTGCCGTTTCTTTTATTTATTTTATATTGCATGCGTTTATAAAATTCATTAAAAATCAGATGTTTAAAAGATTGGGCGATTTCATTGAAAGAATTCAAAAAATAACGCGTGGAAATGATCGGAAAATAAGGATGGATGCTTCAGGAAACGATGAAGTAGCTTTTCTTGGAACTGAAATCAATCAGATGCTTGATTCGATTGAAAAAACCGAAAAAGCGTTGAAGAACAGTGAAAAAAATTTCAGGCGCATTGTAGAAAATATGCAGGATGCTTACTTCAAGACCGATAAGAGCGACCGCATTATAATGATAAACCAGTCGTTTATAAAATTATTCGGTTATCGGTCGCAGTCTGAGGTCGAAGGCGAGCCGTTTGAAAAATTCTTCGTGGACCCGAGAGAAAAAAAATACTTCGACGATATTATGTATTCGAATAAAACGATCAATGACCATGTTTTTGGATCAAAAAGATGCGATAATTCAAATATAGATGTTTCCGTCAGCGCAAGTTATTATTACGATGATTCAGGAAATATTTCGGGGATCGAAGGCGAACTGCGTGATATCACCGTCAGAATGAGATTTGAAGAGGAATTACGCCAGGCAAAGATAGAGGCGGAAGAAGCTAATGTAGCTAAAACTGAATTTCTAGCCGGTATGAGCCATGAGATAAGAACGCCTATAAACAGTATAATGGGTTTTTCAG
>CAZJFS010000304.1:0-2887 GCA_964545075.1 uncultured bacterium | reverse complement strand
TATCTGAAAATACCCGTCGCGCCTTCCTTCATCTGAAACCATAAGCCCGAAAAACGCGAGTCCAGAAACGGAAAGTTATCCCGCCGGTATCTCCGCCATGCGCCGTTATGCTTTGCGCATTGAAAAGCCTGTTGTATTAGTTCTTATCAGAAATATATTCTTTCTGGCTGTTTTAATTTTTCATGTCATAAGGCGCATGTTGCCTCCGTACTGAAAAACCGTTATTATATAACTAAGCCGCCGGTTTACTGAAACCGGTTATCGAAGATCCGGACATTTTTCATAAGTTATGAATCAAGGGGAAAAGATCTCGAGAAATTTTTTAAGGCCTTATTTTTTTATAACGTATATGACGAACCGGTCCCAGTTTTTTAAAAACTCGTCTTTTTTTAATCGTCTGAATTTCCCAGCGAGCGAGTCCGCGAAATATACTTCGGAGGTTCCGATGTCGAACATCGTTACCGAATGTAGAATATCGTCAAGTATATAAATATTAGTTATGAAAGGCTTCGGTATGGAACCGAGGGTATTCCACGTTTCGCGCGTGAGGCGGACCTCGTATTTATCGGCGTCGAGTTTGAGATTCAAGCCGCGGACTATGTCGATGTATTCAGTTCCGCGCACCTGAGTCAGGCATAATTTTGCCATTTCTCGTTCGTCGGATTTAACGCCGAACCGGCTTAAAAGCGTCACGCATGAGGCCGGCGCGCATGTATAGCCCGTCGATTGAAGGCAGAGACCTTTGAAAAATCCGGCCTGATCGAATTCATTGTCAGTGTTAAAGATAGTTAGACGCCATAGAAAGGCGTAGACGAGAAAAGTCAGAATAAGGTAAAGCATAGGCAAACGAGGAGTTCGTTTTTTTATTTCATCGTATCCCGACCCTGTAATGATGAAGGCTCCGGCGACGCCCCACCACCGGAAGTATGAATAATCGTTGAAACCCAATAACTTATACTCGATATCCGTGTTAAAATAAAGTGTTATCTGTAACGCCAGAATAAAAAGGCCCGTGAAAGCGGAAAATTTAGCGAAGCGGGGGCCTTTTGATGCGGCGGACCGTCCGGCGTAAAAGCAGAGCGCGAAAAACAATATATTGGCTAGAAAATACAGCGGCGCCATATTCATGATTTATCAGTCTCCTTGAATTAAGGGCGATATTATAAATGTCGTGTTTTTATGCTTCTACTTTAATTATAAACGATGAGTGCCTTATTTCTTTATAATTCCTAAAATAATAAAAATTCGATTTGCACTATTTTGTCATATATTCTATTGACAAACAATAGATATTCTGATAAGATTTTCACTTGTTCGACGAATTTATATATGGAGGTCGCTTTTTCATGTTTAAAGGTTCGATCGTAGCTCTGATAACGCCTTTTAAAAACTCCAGACTCGACGAAAACTCGTTCGCGAAAATGATGAAATTTCAGATAGAAGCGCAGACCGACGGTGTCGTTATTGCGGGAACCACGGGCGAATCTTCGAATCTCAATAAAACCGAGATCAATGAAATGTTCGATATAGCAAGCTCCATTAGAAAAGAGATGAATTCGAACATTCAGATAATAATAGGGACCGGCTCGAATTCGACCGAAAGCGCGGTCCAGAAAACCGAGTTCGCCAAAACGCTCCAGCCGGACGGAATGCTGGTGGTAACGCCATATTATAATAAACCTACCCAGGACGGACTTTATCTTCATTTCGAAGAGATCGCGCGGGTGGCGCATCCATTTCCAATAATACTTTATAACGTTCCGGGGCGCACGGGCTGCAATATGCACGCTCTGACGACTGAAAAGCTTTCGAAGATAGAGAACGTGGCCGCGATAAAAGAGGCTTCGGGAAATCTGGCCCAGATATCTGAAATATATATGAAGGCATGCGCCGGTTCTAAAAAGGGTTTTACCATATTATCGGGCGACGACGCCCTTACGCTTCCGATATTATCCATCGGCGGCAGCGGCGTGATTTCCGTGACCGCGAACGTCGCGCCTAAACTCGTGAAAAAATGCGTCACTCAATATCTTTCCGGCGATATCGTCGCCGCGCGTGAAACTCATTACGAACTTTTTGAGCTTCACGACGCCATGTTCCTTGAATCGAACCCGATTCCGGTTAAAACGGCTATGTCCATGATGGGGCTTTGCGAGGAGGAGTTCAGGCTTCCGCTTTCGAAGATATCCGCGACGGCCAGGGTGAAACTTTCGGAGGTCATGAAAAAATACGGTCTTATATGATGGGCCACGGTTATTTATTATAAAATCATTTATTTTCACGGTGATTGAAGTTAATGCTGATATACCTTTTAAGCGATATAAGAATATTCGATATAATTGATATTCTTATCGTAAGCTTTATAATTTACGAATTCATCCTCCTCATCAAGGGGACGCGCGCGATGCAGATCCTTCTGGGGCTTGTTTTCGTGCTTCTGCCGCTGATAATATCGCCCTGGATCCAGCTTAATACGATTATCTGGATACTTGAAAAGATACTTCCGATAGGTGTTCTCGCTCTTCTGATCCTCTTCCAGCCGGAATTCCGGAAAACCCTTGAAAAGCTTGGAAGACGTGGTTTCTTAAGCGGACAATCTTACATCAAGGACGAGGAACTCGAAAAAATGATAGTGCAGATCGAGCGCGCCGCGGTCATGCTTGCGCGCGATAAGATCGGCGCGATAGTGGTTATTTCCAGGGAAACGGCGCTCGAAGATTATATAGAATCCGGCATCGCCATAAAAGGAATGGTGTCCGCCGAGTTTCTTCAGAACATATTTTTTCCGAAGGCTCCCCTGCACGACGGCGCCGTTATAATCGCGAACGGTCTCGTGGAAGCGGCCGGATGCATATTGCCGCTTTCGGACAATCCGAAACTTCAGCAG
>CAZJFS010000303.1:0-2906 GCA_964545075.1 uncultured bacterium | reverse complement strand
GGACGCGGCGGATATAATTGATGACCTTAAACAGGCGCTTGAAAAGATTAAATAACCTTGCTTTTTTTCAATGACGCAACGATTCCGGGAATAATCGCAAGCTGCGCGATTATTCCCGGAATTGCGCCGGTGATGCTGCCGCAAATGAACGCGAATGGGCCGGGCATCTTAACGTTGAAAAAAATTACGAGCAGCCAGACAATAATTCCGGCGATAATTCTTCCGACCATCATACTTATTATAAGCGAAACATAAATATTTTTCCCCGTAACTCTATGGAGCATGCATGCAGCGGCGCTATACGCCGATAGTTCAAAAACCATATAAGGCAGAACCGGAAACAGCGGCGGCATTCCGGTAATAAAGGAGCTTAAGACGGGAGTGATAAAACCGGTCATAATGGCGAATGGAAGCTTTAGCGAAAAACCTGCGATCAAAACCGGAATATGCATCGGCGAAAACGCCGAGCCCGCGCCGAACGCGTGAAAAACAGGAGGAAGAACGATCCCCAGCGCGATTAAAATTCCCGACAGTACTATTTCTCTTGCGGTACCGCTTTGCATATAATTGAACACATCCGTAATTCGGTTTAGAATATTAAAATTTGGTTATATATAATATCGTCAGTTTATTTAGCATCCGTAAAAAAAATTTCAGGAGGCGATATGCTTAAAAATTTAAATCGATATCACAAACCGTCAACCATAGGCGAGGCGCTGGATATTCTTAAAAACTCTGAAAAAGTTAAAATTTTAGCCGGTGGAACATCTGTCGCCGTGAATAAAAACGACGACATAAACGTTCTTGTCGATATAAAAGGGCTAGGCCTTAACTACATAAAAAAAGAAAATAACGAAATTAAAATAGGGGCGACAACGACCGTTAACGAGATGCTCGACAGCGAATTAATAAAACAATATTGCGGAGGGATCGTTCATAAGGCTTGCTACACGGTCGCGAGCACCCCGCTTCGCAATATGATTACGGCCGGTGGAAATTCGACGCAGGTTTACCGCTGGTCGGACCTTCCTCTGGTTTTTTTGACAACGGGCGCGAGTTTTGAAATTAAAAGCGGCGACGGTTTGGAAAAAACAATTACTGCCGGAGAATTTTTTAAAAAACACCCGCAATATGCCCTGAAAAAAACTGACATACTGACCGAGATCAAACTGCCTTATAACAAAGGTTATGAAGGTAATTTTCTGAAGTTCTCAAAAACATCATTTGATTATACGCTTTTAAACGTATCGGCTTTTTTGAATGTAGATGACATGGGCCGGAGCGGTTTCAAGATCGGTCTCGGCGGCGCCAGTCTTCTTCCGCGGGTTTTTGACGTAATAACCGGAAATACGGTCGTCACGGAATTCGTTAAAACTCAAAATTTTGACTCCGTTCTTGAAATGATCTCATCGGACGCGGTTTTCAATACCGACATAAGAGTAACCGAAGGCTATAAGAAAACTGTATTTAAAAATCTGGCGAAGCGGGTTGTCGCTGAAATATTACAAAACTAAAATATTCAATTTGCGGAGGGAATATGAGCAATTCAAAAATCAGCGTTACGATCAATGGCGTAAAGAGGGAACTTGAAGTAAAAATAAATGAAATGTTAATGGACACGCTCAGGCGATACGGCTATAAAAGCGTTAAAAAAGGCTGCGGCGAAGGCACCTGCGGCGCCTGCACAGTTTTGATCGATAAGAAACCAGTGAATTCATGCATCGTACTATCGGTATCGGTCAACGGCTGTGAAGTAATGACGACCGAAGGACTCGGAACTATTGACCACCCGCATCCGCTTCAGACGGCTATTTCCGAGACTGGAGGCGCTCAGTGCGGATTCTGTACGCCGGGATTTATGATGTCCTCATATGCGCTGCTCGAGAAAAATCCAAATCCGAATATGGAAGAAATAAAACGCGCCACCGACGGAAACCTATGCAGATGCACGGGCTATGTTAAAAGACTCGAATCGGTTAAGCTCGCGGTTGAAAAAATGCGGGGTGATAAATAAATGGCGTCAAGAGATTTTAAACAGGTAAACAAAAGCGTTATCAAAAAAGACTCGTTGGGCCTCGCCTGTGGTATGCCGATGTTCACGGACGATGAAAACTTTAACGGGATGCTCTTCGCGAAAATTCTGACGAGCCCTCACGCTCACGCCGAGATAACCGATATCGACGTTTCGGAGGCGCTTAAAATAGACGGAATAAAGGCGATCTTAACATACAAGGACGTTCCGCGCATTATACACACCACAGCCGGTCAGGGTTACCCTGAACCTTCGCCTTACGACAGCTTCATTCTCGATAAAAAAGTGAGATTCGTCGGCGACCGCGTCGCGGCTATCGCCGGAGAAAACCGTGAGTGTATCGACGACGCCATTAAAGCGATAAAAGTGGAATATAAAATCCTCGAACCGGTTTTAGATCCTTTGAAATCGATGGATCCGGGCGCGCCCGTCATTCACGACGAGGAAGAGGCGAAAATGATAATTCCGGTGCCTTACGATAAGACCAGAAATCTCGCTTCACACGCCGAAATGAGCGAAGGTGACGTCGAGGCGGCGCTGAAAAATTCAGACATGGTATTCGAAAACGAATATGAGACACATTACGCCCAGCACTGTTCCATCGAGCCGCATATCTGCATAACCCATCTTGATGCTTATAACAGGCTTAACATAAGAACGAGCACGCAGGTGCCGTTTCATACCAGAAGAATAGTCGCCCAGGCGCTAGGGATACCGGTTAAAAATATCAGAGTGATAAAACCGAGAATAGGCGGAGGTTTTGGCGGTAAACAGGAAATGCTGATAGAAGATATTTGCGCCGCACTGACGCTGAAAACTGGAAAGCCGGTAAAACTCGAATACAGCCGGGCCGAGGAATTCATAAGCGCGAGAA
>CAZJFS010000302.1:0-2908 GCA_964545075.1 uncultured bacterium | reverse complement strand
CCCGACCGACTTTTACTGGGAGTTTCGATATGCATGTCCCTTCTCGTGATATATATGCACAAAAAGAACATTAAGAACCTTATCAACGGCACGGAATTAAAGATAAATTCAAAACCGCAGGAAGAGCACAAGCAACGGCAGAATTAAATATTATCCGGCGGAAAAAAAGCCTGAACAAAGGCAAATATTATGAAAAATGGAAATGATGAGAATATGAATTTTAAAATGTCTATAATCGGTGCGGGAGCGTGGGGAACCACTTTGTCGTCGATGATCGCGCAAAAATCGATCAAAACGACTATCTGGGCGTATAAAAAAGAGACGGCCGACGACATCAACAAGCTGCGTGAGAACCGCGAATTTTTGCCGGGTATAGCCGTCGCTACGCAGGTTTATGCGACGCACGATCTGCGCGAAGCGGCGGAAGGCGCTAAATATATCATAGTAGCCTCGCCTTCGCATACGCTTCGTAACATTATAAAAAAAATAATCCCGTTCATGGAAGATGGGACATCGATAATATCTGTGACGAAAGGCATCGAGGAAAATACTTTCGCGACCGTATCCGAGATAATTTCGGAAGAGCTGTCCGAAAAATTTCAGGAAATGGATATCAGATCGAAAATAGCCGTCGTTTCAGGCCCGAATCTCGCTCGTGAAATAGCCGCAGGGCTTCCTTCTTCGACGGTCGTGGCGTCGGCTTCGAAGAAGCTCAGGGAGAGCATGCAGGAAATTTTATCCAGCAACCGTTTCAGGGTTTATACGTCAGACGACATTGTGGGCGTGGAACTTGGAGGTTCGCTGAAAAATATAATGGCCATAGGCGCCGGAATATGCGACGGCTTAAAATACGGCGATAACACGAAAGCGGCTTTTTTGACGAGGGCGCTGCGTGAAATGATAAGGATCGGCGATTTTAAGGGCGCCAGGCAGGATAGCTTTTACGGGCTTTCAGGGATCGGCGATCTTTTCGCGACGAGCTATTCGAAATATTCCAGGAACAGGACGCTGGGTGAAAAAATAGCCGTCGGCAACGAACCCGGCGTAGCCGAAAAATTGATAACCGGCATAGCCGAAGGCGTTCACACGGCAAAGGCGGCCCATTTATTCGGCAAAAAGGAAAATCTCGACCTTCCGGTTATAAACGAGATCTATAAGATACTCTATGAAAAAAAGGACCCGAGCGAATCGGTAATGGCGCTGATGAGCAGAACTTTAAAAGGCGAAATCGAATAGGCGGCTGGCCGGGCCTCAAAACAGTGATTTTTCGCTAAATGAAAATTGATGGTCAAATAAATTAATGAAACCGTATTCGAGTACATTAGATGATGGCATGGTGATTAAAAGATGAAAAGGCTTTATACCGCGGATGATGTAGAATTAAACGATCAGGATTTCCAGGAGGAAGACAACGAAATATTGCATTATGAAACTCGCGACGAGGCGCCTGAGGACGAAAATCCATCGCCGACGCGCTCGTTTTTCACTTATGTTTCATACGCCATAGTATTTCTTTTTCTTATTTCGCTCTGTTATTTTTTGTACGAGATAAAGGTGGTCCTGGACGATCCCAACGTGCCGAACAACGTTTATTTTCTCAACGAGAACCTCGGCGGAACGAACTATAAAAATCTGGAGAACACCATAAACACCATTTCCAAAAGACTTGCGCAGCGCCCTGTTTATATCAGCGCGTGCGGCCAGCGGTTTATGGTGGAAGACCTTTCGCGTTCCATCGATTTCAAGGTTAACACTCCATCGATAGTCGAAAGCGTATCGAAGGTCGGAAACGAGGGAAACCTGCTTCAGCGCATAAAGTACAGGATGCAGCTTAAAACCGGAAGGGCCAAGGCAGGCATCGCATGCAAATATTTTTATAACAGGACGAAGCTTGAAAACTTGTGCGCCTCGATATCCGAACAGCTTAACATTTCGCCGAAAAGCGCCACCGTCGTTGAACTGGAAAATGGCGTGAAAAAAATAACCCGCGAGGTCTCCGGAATCCGCGTTACTTCCGACGATATTTTAAAGCAGTTTCAGAGCGAGCTTTCTGCTTTCAACTCACAGAATTTCGGAAATCTGAATCTGCAGTACGAAGAGGTAAAGCCTTCGGTCACGATAGCGGATAAGCTCAAACAGCTTAACTCGACGGATCTTTTGTGCGAATTTGAGGCGCCGTTCAACGCTTCGAACTCGAGTATAAAGGATAATGTAGACAGAGCTTCGCAAGCTTTAGACGGAATAATTTTAAGGCCTCTCGAAGTTTTTTCATTCAATAAGTTCGTCGGCCAGTTCAAATACAAAAACGAAGCCGACGCTAAAATATTCAACTCGAAACAAATGGGATTTTTCCCCGACATTTCAGGGGGCATAGGCGTGTTCGCTTCGTGCCTTTATAATTGCGTGCTGGGCACCGGCATCGAGGTTCTCGAAAGGTATAACCATACGAATTATTGCGAGGGTACGGCTTACTGTCCGCCCGGCCGCGACGTCCAGATAATATACGGCTCCAAGGATTTCAAGTTCATCGTTCCGAAAAATTCCAATCCGGTAATAATTTTCAGCGAAGTTTCGCTCAATAAGCTTAAAATATCAGTATACGGCCAGAACAGCCTTAATGAAAAGGTGAGCATAGAGACGATGGAAGTCAACCTGACCAAACCCGCCGAAAAGATAGTAAAAGATTATTCGATGAAAAAGGGCGAAACAAGAGTCGAACAGGAAGGGCTTCCGGGATATGACGTCAAGACGTTGAAAATAGTTAAAATCAACGATATCGAAAATTACAGAACGGTCATTTCAACTGACAGCTATGCCGGACTTCCGAGAATAATAAGGGTCGGCGATGACGTCGAAGAATAACATAAAGAAAATATTGACTTTTAAGGAGCGGTTATAGTAGAATAAA
>CAZJFS010000301.1:0-2976 GCA_964545075.1 uncultured bacterium | reverse complement strand
GGAGGTTCGGACGGCGTATCGGCGGGTGGAGCGTCAGCCGGAGGTTCGGACGGCATATCAGCCGGAGGCTCGGGAGCTGGCGGCGGGTCGCCTCCGCCTCCTTCGTCCTGCGCGTAAGCGTAAGACATGACGAATTTATCGTTTGAAATCCCTGTATTAACAGATAAGACCACGATAAAACCAAAAATAAGGATAATTATAAGTTTTTTAAGCATAATATGGCCTCCTGCCTGATAAGTTGAGAGTTTAGAGCGAAGAATTCTGAATTAAAGGACTTTTTGATAAACTGAACGGTCCGTTGAATTTCGAAAGCGCTGCTCCTACGGCCGCGCCGGCACTTCCAGCCTCGCGCTGGTTAACTAACTCTTCACTATATGCTCTTCACTGATATAACGTTTTATATAAGGCACTAAACAACCAAAGGTTTCATTATAAAACCATCATATTGATTATACTATATTTCTTGTTTTTTTTCTACTAATATTAGGTTTTTTATTTTTACTCCGATAACACATGATAACATAAAAGTATTAATAAATGGCAGAACTTTGTATGATTATTTTAAAATAAGCCGGTAAAAGCATCCGGGCGAAAAATTTAAAAATAACGCAGAGATCAAAGGAAATGAATGAAATGAAAAAAAATAATGCATTCGGGAAAATAATAACATTCATATTTTCTCTTATAATTTTTGCGGCGGCGATTTTTGTTCCGCTATATTCTTATGCCGCGAGCAGTGAAGCAAAATTATCCGAAAAATTTAAAGACGAACTCAGAAAATCGGAAATGTCCGAGACCGTTGTTCAGGTCGAACAGGAAGAAGTTTCAAATGTCGTGACGGATCACAATGCGAAACTTCCGTTTGTCGTAAAAACCGTTCCGGCCGACAGCGATACAAATATTTCAATAAACGCCCAGATCATAATCATGTTTAATAAGCCTATGGATTATCTTTCGATAAACAGGTCTTCGATAACGGTAATGGACGAGGTCGGTTCCGTCATAGAAGGCAATATCAGCTATGACTCGGCTTCATATACCGCGACATTCTCGCCGCGCACGATGTTTTCTAAAAACACGCTTTACAGCATTTTTATACCTTCTTATCTGATACGTGACGCGGAAGGCAACTCGCTTGATAAAAACGTGACTATATCATTTAGGACTGAAAGCAGATCCGAAACGACGAGAATTTACGAGAACAGGAAAGCGCCAAGAGCGGTCAAAAATTCACCCGAAGATAACGCTTGCGACGTTCCCCTTGATGCATATATAATGGTAGATTTCAGCCTTCCTCTTGCCGGGTCGAAGATCAACGATTCAACGATCACTATAAATGACGGGTCTAAAAATATAGATGGAAAAACCGTTTATATCGAAAAAGAAAGACAGGTACTTTTCGTTCCCGGAAAAAACCTCGAACATGGAAAAGTATACAGAGTGACCGTGAGTTCGATAAACATCGAAAGCCTTGAAGGATTCAGACTCGCGGAAAATCACTCGTGGACCTTCTCCACGAAAAAACCGCTGGATGAAGTTCCGCCCGAGGTTATTTCCACATCGCCGCTTGACGGCGCTTACGAAGTTTCGGAACAGGCGAGGATATCAGCCTCGTTTTCAGAAGATGTTGAACCTACGACCTTCAATAAATACACCGTTATATTGTCCGATGGAAATCAGGATGTTCCGGGAAAGATAACTTATGATAAACGGACTCAGAAAGTGGCTTTCATACCGCTCGAAAAACTGAAATCAGGACAGAAATATAATATGCTTATATCGACCGGCGTTAAAGACCTGGCTGGCAATGCTATGAATGCGCCTAAGGAATGGACTTTTACGACCAAAAAGCCCGTAGTGATGGAAAAACCTAGAATAGTTAAAACATATCCCGTCGATAACGAAAAAAGCGTTAAAATAGATTCTAAAATATTCGTATATTTTAATAAAGTAATGAACGAGGCTACATGCAATGTTTTCAATATAAAATTAACGTGCGGGGTCAGATCTCTTCCAATTTCAACGAGTTTTGTCAGAAATGGAAGCTTCATAACTATCATACCGCTTGAAAATCTTGAATATTCGACGATTTATAAAGTGCAATTGAGTTCAAGGATTACCGATCTCGAACAGCAGTTATTGGGAAGCGATTTTCAGTTCTCTTTCACCACTATGGAAAAGCCGGATACTACGCCGCCTGAAATAGTGACGACCATGCCCCAGGACGGAGCGCTCAATGTCGCGCTGAATTCCATTATTTCCGTAAGATTATCAGAACCTTTGATCAAGTCTTCGATATCCCAGGACTGCTTGATCGTTAAAAACGATAAAGGCGTAAACATAAACGGAAGCATTCAATACGAGGACGCTGAAAAACTTTTAACGTTCATACCGGAAGCCAGGTTCGAATATCTCACAAAATACATAGTGAGCGTTAAAGACACGTTGAAGGACCGGACGGGAAACCGCCTTAAAAACTCCATGACATGGTCTTTTACAACTCCTCAGGCGCCTGACTCCACTTCGCCCCGGGTTATATCATGGCTTCCTAAAACCGGCGAGCAGATGATCGCGGTTGGCACGATAATCCAGATAATTTTTTCGGAAAGAGTAAAGGAAGACTCGGTAAATGGTAAAAACATACAGTTATATGATGATTCGGGAACGGAAGTGAATGCGGCCGTGACATACGATACTATAATGAAGCGCGTTACGATAACGCCGCGCCGCAATCTCGAATTCGGAATGTCTTATAAGGTCGTAGTTTCCAAACTGATATCGGATCTGGCTGGAAACTGTATGAAAGAAACGTTTTTGTCTCATTTTAAGACGGTTCCGGCGCCCGATCGGACAAGGCCCGAATTATCTTCTACCAAACCGGAATCCGGCGCGATAAACGTTTCATTGAATTCTGAAATTTCGGCGACATTTACGAAAAAACTCGATCCGCTTACGGTTACACCTAAAAACGTGTTT
>CAZJFS010000300.1:0-3050 GCA_964545075.1 uncultured bacterium | reverse complement strand
TCAAAGAGAAATAACGCCTCAAGGTTGGCAAGGCCGGGACCGATCGCCGTATCCGGATCGGCGGAAGGAATTTTGACGGTTATCGGCGCGGCGGCAAGAATCGAAGCCGTCCTGAGGCAGAACGCCGCTATTTGGGACGTAGTCGCCTTAGGCCAGATTTGAATAAAAGCGTCGAGCGAATACCATACCCTCATTACGAGAATATATGATTTTTCAAGCTGGTTCATGTCTATTCCGGGCTGGTCGAAACCGGCAAGAATTTTCTTTAACCATCCTTCGATCAGTTCACAGGCGATTATTTCGGAACTCTGGGATATCTTTTCGGGCGATTTATCGCGGGCGGCAAGCGTCTCCCGGATTTTACCGCGCATCGTAACGATACGCCCAATAAGGTTTTTAACGTTTTCCCGATTGAACGGAAGAAGCGTGAAATTAGGAACGGCCTGATCCACCCTTATTTTAAAGAGAGTATTTTCCTGGGAAAAAACGTTTCCCGGATCGAGTAGAAGAATCGAATTAAGGATAGCGAAAATGACAATGAATAATAGCATTTTTAAATTTTTTTCGGCAGGCATTTTTAACCTCTTTTATTTCATCAATATTTAAACTACTTTTGATTAGTTTAAAGAATTTTCTTCTCCAATATTAATTATATCCTTTGATTGTATCTAATGTTTGAATTTTTGTCAATTTTTAAGATATTATATTTTAAGACCGGTAATTATTTAAAAATACCCTCCGATTCAAAACGCTATTGACTTCATTATAAGCAATTTGATATAATTTAATGATAAATAAAATCGTAATCAAATTTTATTAAATAAAAGGAGAATTTCATTATGATGAAAAGCTCATTTGCTCTTCTGATCGTACTTATGACGCTGGCCATTCTCGCATCGCCTCTCATGGCCCAGCTCGAAAGCAACTCCGAGGACAACAACGTCGTCACATCTTTCAAATTTTTACCAATGAATCCCATCAATCTCAAAACGCTTATCGTATCAATCGATAGAATTCGTGCGCAGGTCGTCGCCGAACTTGAAAAAGAAGGTAAAAGTTCGGAAAAAATCGCGCTTGACTCCAACGTAATAGCCTGCGATCTCATAAAAGAAAGATTGTCGGCCATTCTTGGCGAGGCTTCTAAACCCGGCGTCGACGCGGATAAATTGAACATAAATTACGTCAGAACTATGAGAATATGGTATTCGCTCGAAGCCAGCATACTGGAAGATCATATGGTAAAGAAAAATCTTATTAAAAGCACGCTTTATCTTATGAAAAAGGCCGTCCACGTCATCGGCAAACCCTTTGCTGTAAATATACCTTCGTGCGACCCTGACAAAATAATAGACGCGGATGACGCCGCTAAAGAGGCCAACAGAATATATGACGGTTCCGGAAAAGCCATTTCAAAATCCGAAATGGCTTCGATGACGGCAAGACAGATCTCGATGCTTGAGCCTTCCGGAGAAACCCACGTTTACAGGCCTCTTCCGATCGAACCGGCAATGCGCTACGCTGAACTTGAAAAAGAGATAATATCCCTTACGCGCATATGCCCGGGCGGAGACCCTGATTTCGATATGGAGCAGGCAAAAAAAGTTTTCATGCTGGACAAGGTCATTACAAGCGCCACTTCCCCGAAAGTAGCGACAAAAGATAAATACGGCTTTTCATGGAAATTCAAATGGGGCAACGAGGTCCATACCGAAGCGCTCGCAACCCGCCTATACGTGGCCCTCGGCGGACGTTACGCCGATCTCAAATATGTCCTTCCCCCTGGAGCGGCGCCGCTGGTGCTTCATCCGGAAGGCGACGATGAAAGCGAATATAAAACGCTCGGCGAACTCGTAGAAAAATGCAATAACAACGGCATAAGAAGCTTCAAAATGATGGATTGGGTCATACCCGAAGGCCTCCAGAAAAGCCCGGATGGAAAGCTTCTCGGCCACGGAAAGGTTGACGAGGGATTTCTTAAAAAATACGGCATCAAGAAAAAATATCTTGGCGCATGGTATGTATGGTTTAAAGAATCCAGCGTTTCATTCAACGCCCCATGTTCAAAAAGGCTTGGAGCCGCGGCTTATTCCGACCTCGGAGCCGCCGATAGCCGCAGCGCGCGCGGTTCGATAGTATTCAACACGCTTCTTATGAATATAGACGCTAAAGACGCTAACAATAAGCTCGTTCTTCTTTATAACCCGCAAACCCGAAAGTTCGACAATGTCATCGAATATGAGTACGATCTCGGATGCGTCCTTACGGCGCCTGTTCATGAAAAGCTGGCGGCCGGCGAAATAAACGAGTTCGACTGGAAATGGATGGTCGGATTTCCCGGTCATATAGGATTCAACGTCAGCGTTCTCTATCATCCAGACGCCTGGAAAAAAGCGACTTTCGCCGATGCCATGTGGATGGCAAGAAAAATCTGCGCCCTCGATCCTTCGGTTTTCGAATGGGCTGCGAAAGAAAGCAGATGGCCTGAATTCGCCCAGTCGCTATTCGTAGAACGCATTAAATCAAGACGCAATCAACTCGTCGAAATATTCAAACTCGACAAAGAAGGCTTCAAAATGCTGCCGGTAAACACCAAACTTACTATAAAAGTGCCGCAAGCCGGCGGAATTATAGATATGCCCGTCAGGGACGGAAAGATAGTTTCCCCCGACGCATCTATGACCGTAAAAAACGCCGAAGAGCGCATGCATCCTGAAGGGATATTCAAAACCGTCAGCAGGTTTAACGATTAAATACAACATCTGAATATTAAATATATCGAATATACATGCCCCGCGTCCATTACAAACGCGGGGCTTATTTTTCTCATGAATATATATAATAATAGCTTTTGTTTTGAAAATCCTTTTGTTATAATAAATAATAATAATAAATTTTTTTATAAATGGTGGCTTTACGCTACATAAATCCTTATTGATCAAACGAAAGAGATGCCCGAAACTATTGATTTCATTTCAGGGAGAGTAATATCAATGATATCTAAAAACAGATTTTATCTTTTCGCGGCCGCCTTTCTGGCATCGATATTTTTT
>CAZJFS010000299.1:0-3057 GCA_964545075.1 uncultured bacterium | reverse complement strand
TGGCAAAAATATCGCTGGTGAACCGATTCATAGTGTTTGGGCCTATAATCAAGACACTGAATATTCAGCTTTGATAACTGTTTATAGGCCAGATCCATCGAAATGGATTGATTTTCAAGAAAGGAGAAAATAATAAATGAAACCGTTTCCAAAATGTCCTGTTTGCTCCGGAGAAATTGTTGAAAAAAAAGTTGAAGAAGTTATTTACAGTGGTAATAACGCCGCAATTATTACAATAGATGCGGAGATTTGCCTACACTGCGGCGAGAGATTGTTTTCCCCCGAAGTAATCAAGAAAATGGAAACCATCAGAGAAAAATTAACTAAAATGGATATTGAAGGTTTTCAGAAGATCGGACAATTTTATAAGGCCGCATAGATTCTAAAATTTCATATGGATTCAAAATTTTACGAGCTTCGCTTGCGGAGCCCAAAGAAAACTTAATACCAAAATAAATTAATTCCCCGAGTTATTGCGTTCTTCGTTGCGCTTAATAAAACGTCGCGGGGGTCGGAGGACCCACTGAAAAGCCCGGAATATAAAGGGAGTTCGACCGCTAAAGAAAAACTTGCCAAGGCCGAAGCTGAAAAGTTAGCTAAGGCCAAAGCGCGGGAAGAAGCTAAAAAATTGAAGGAACTCCAGAAGCTCGTGAACGATTTCGGAAAATAAGATGGAACGCTACTCTGAAAGGCGCTGTCAGTCGGAATCTTGCAAAAAGCTCCAAGGTATGGTATAATTTATTCATGGTGAATAAGAAATCAACGAAAACTATAGATAAAACGAAGCTGGAACATAGAAAGACGGCGAATTCGAAAGGGGTGTTAAATGGCTAAGGCATTTGATTATTTTATTGACGAATTTGATAAAGTTGCAAAGTCTGATGATCAGGAGTCATTGCTTGAACTTCTTAAACACAGACTGATCGAAAGGCGTAGAGACGAAATTTTAGCTGATTGCAAGCAGGCATTAAAAGATCACAAAACCGGAAAGTGTCAGAGCGGAACGGTAGAAGATCTGATATACGGAGAGTTTAAACCTAATGCCTAAAATAACGTGGAACAAAAGATTTAAGCAAAAATTCGATAAATGGCTGAAAAAACACCCGGAACTATTAGAAGTAATAAAGGATAAACTGAAACTTTTGGCGATAAAACCTCACGCTCCCGAACTCCAGAATCATAAGCTGTCAGGTAAATTGAACGAGCAAAGAGCGATATCTATAGATCGCGAATACAGAATAGTGTTTCAGTATATCGATAGAGACGAAGTAATGTTGATGTCTATAGGTACGCACGACGAAGTATATTAAGCGGTTCTGCCGTAAAAGATTCACAAAAAAACTAAATAAAACTTATAAAATAAGGCATCCTGGCATTGCGCTGGGACGTCTTTTTAATTTCTGACGCGCATGGAGCGCCATAGGGATTCAAAATTCGGCAAAGCCGGATTTTAGAAGCCCTTGCCCAGGGAGCCGCGATTGCGGCGAGTCGGGTATATGTCGCTGGAGCCAGGGATGGCGGGAAGCGACCGGACCATACAAAATCCTCGCTCTCCAGAAACCTGTAACAGCAGTATTTTCAAGGATATATAATAAAATTAGGCTGTCTCAGATACTTAGCCAGGGTAAAAATGCGGAACCCTAAGATTTCCGCAACTTAATAAAATAAGCAAAGGAGATCATCAAGACACAAAGAGACCTCGAAGCCATAAACTCATCTCAGAACTTCTCGAAAAGCGTTTTAGGAGTAGTCCAGAAATACTTTCGCGTGGCCGGCGCGGTAACGCCTGCGCCGTTGTTCTGGTTCCGATGTTTTATTTAGACCGTGCCGGTTCTCTTCCCCATAGTGTTAATGGTAAAATAAAATCCCCAGTTTAGTCACGAGAATTCCCCAGGCACTGTTAATCAAATAATTCATGAAATTTGCCGCTGAAAAAATAGATGAAAAGAGTGACAATATTCGCTTTATGTGATATAATTATTATATAAAATATTCGAGGAGTATTATGTCGATAACCACTGAAGAATGGTTCAAACAGTCTGATTATGATATCGATACGGCGCAATATATGTTTGATGGTGGCAGGTATTTTTACTCTGTTTTTATGTGTCATCTGGCAATCGAGAAAGCCTTGAAAGGTTTATTTCAGAAGGTTACGCAGAAAATACCGGAGAAAACCCATAGTCTTGTTTATCTGGTCAAAGAGATGGGAATAACTCCACCTGAAGAAATAGGAAAATTCATCGTAAAATTAAGCACTGCCAGCGTTGTAGTCAGATACCCGGAAGATACGTTGAAACTACAGAAGGAATTCAATAAAACGGTTGTCAATGATTTTCTTGAAAAGTCAAGAGAGGCGTGTGACGCGCAAGGATGCGCTAATGTCGCCGACGCCAGGGATGGCGAGGAGGCGACGAATGGATAAAAAAACAATAGACGCTATAATCCAGCAATTTCATAAATGTCTTGAAAGTCAGGGAATTCGCGTGTCAAAGCTGATGCTTTTCGGTTCCTGCGCTGCTGGAGATCAGAAGGCGGGTAGTGATATCGACCTGGTGGTCATTTCCGAAGATTTCGAGAAAAAGACATACTGGGAGCGTGTCGATATAATTTCCGCAGCTATTTATGAAGTTTTTCAGCCTATAGAAGCCACTGCGCTGACGAATGCGGAATGGCAAAGCGGCGAATTTTTCGTGTGCGAGTATGCAAAACGCGGCGAGATTGTTTATGACGCGCACGGAGCGCCATAGGGATTCAAAATTCGGCAAAGCCGGATTTTAGAAGCCCTTGCCCAGCGACCGAAGGGAGTCGGGTATATGTCGGCGGTGCCATGGACGACGGGCCTGAGGCCCAAGTGTCGGCGTAGCCACGGATGGCGTGAGCCGACGGGCAAGGAGCCGACGGATGCGGAACAGACAAAGGCGGCATAGCGCACACATAGCGCCAGAATCTTGCAAAAGCCTCCAAGATATGGTATAATTTATTTATGACAAACAAAAAATATTGAAAACTATAGAGAAAACGAAGCTGGAACATAGAAAGACGGCGGCTGAGACG
>CAZJFS010000298.1:0-3085 GCA_964545075.1 uncultured bacterium | reverse complement strand
AATAATATTTATATTGTTTTTTCGGAAATTAACAAGGTCGCGGCTTTTTCCAAGGATGGAAAGCTGATTTCGGATTTCGGTGACGGCGGTAATATGGCGGGGCAGTTCAAAAATCCGCGTTATGTCGCCTGCGATAACCTTGACAATATTTATATTACGGACTATGATAACCACAAGGTGCATAAATTCACTAAAAATTTTAAGCTTATCGCATCTTTTGGAACGCCGGGAAAGAAAAATGATAATTTTAAAAGTCCTGAGGGAATATATGTGGACGCGTCCGGCAATGTCTATATCGCCGACGCCCTTAACGACAGGATATCGAAATGGGAGCCCGAGGATATCGTAAAGCACGCTAACTGGGCGGCTCTTTTCGAAAAAAAGGGAATGCTTAATGACGCGATCAACGAGCATCTTGAAATATTGAAGATAAAGCCTAAAGATCAAAATTCAATGTCCGAGCTGGTTGAGCTGAATCTTAAATCGGGGAACAAGGCCAGGCAATCGGGCGACAGTCAGAAAGCGAGGGCTTTCTATCAGGAAGTTTTGAAATACGATCCGCTTAATGAAATTGCTATGCGCGAGGCGAGCGATTTGTCGAGCGGCGGCCGTGAAGAGCGTGACGCCAAAAAACAAAATATCGTTCTTGCGGTTTTCGTGGTCCTTGCGATACTGGTTTCAATGATTATGACGTTTAAAAGTTCCTGAGCGGCGGTTGAATTTTTAAAACAAGGAAAATTTGTATAATGATAGTTTTCGAAAATTCGTTATATCTTGAGTTTCCCGCCAAGAGAGATCTGGTTGATTTTATATCTACCAAGGTCATATCCGCTATAAATAATCTGGCGCAGGAGATACATTCGGAAAAAATGAATGAGAATCCTTCAATGAGTAATGATCTCAATATTTTCGGTTTTGGAATGAATCTTTCCATTGATGAGGCCCTTAAGAACGCTATCGTTCATGGAAATCACTCCGACCCTCTTAAAAAGGTCGTGCTTTCATATTATATAAACGAAGAAAAACTTGAAATAGTCGTGCGCGATCAGGGAATAGGATTCGACCATAAAAATTATGACGCCGCGAAAGCGGAAGTTGACGCAGAGGCGGGTCGCGGTCTTCTTCTTATAACCAATTTCATGGATGAGATAAAGTTCAACGACTCCGGAAACGAAATAACGATGGTAAAATTTTTAGGAAAAAATAAGAGTAAAACGTCAAGGGAGGACCTGTAATGGAAATTACCACCAAGGATTGTAGCGATGTAAAGGTGGTTTATTTTAAGGGCAGAATCGTTTACGATACTGAAGAGATCGTCAAGAAAGAGACGGAGAAGCTGATAAAGGGCAACGTCAAAAATCTTGTCTTTAATTTCAGTGATCTGGCCTATATC
The DNA here is from genome assembly GCA_964545075.1 of uncultured bacterium. GTDB lineage: Bacteria > Muiribacteriota > UBA9980 > UBA9980 > UBA9980 > DAOPXV01. The sequence goes on along the minus strand of CAZJFS010000298.1, from coordinate 1,692 downwards.
AATTCTTCTGGACTCGGTCTTTTGATCAATGTTCTTAAACAGATAAGGGCCGCTAAGGGCGACGTGAAACTTTCGAACCTCCGTCCCGAATTGATGGAGCTTTTTAAAATCACGAGCCTTAACTCGGTATTCGATATATCGCCTGACGAAGACACCGCCGTTGCGAAGTTCGTTAAAAAGTGATTTATTAACATATTAATGAATCAGCATATAACAATATTCAATTTCAGGATAAATTCTGTGAAATGATTATTGTTATACTCTGATTTTTATAAGTATTATTACGCATCGGAGTTTGAATAAATTTAATGGATACCAGCCTTATCAGAAATTTTTGCATTATCGCCCATATCGATCATGGAAAGTCGACATTGGCGGATAGAATACTCGAATTCACCGGCGCGATCCAAAAGCGCGATATGGAGAATCAGATTCTGGACTCGATGGATCTCGAACGCGAACGTGGCATTACCATAAAGGCTTCCGCCGTCAAGCTTGAATATAAAGCGAAGGACGGCAAGACCTATCTGATGAATCTTATCGACACTCCCGGTCATGTTGATTTCACATACGAGGTAAGCCGCGCGCTTACAGCCTGTGAAGGCGCTATTTTGATCGTTGACGCCACTCAGGGCGTAGAGGCTCAAACTATGGCCAATATGTATCTGGCGCTCGACAACAACCTTGAGATAATCCCCGTGATAAATAAGATCGATCTTCCTTCGGCCTATCCCGATAAAGTCGAAAAAGAGATCGCCGAAGTACTCGGCATCGATCATATTATCCCGCCTCGGGTTTCGGCTAAGGAAGGATTGAATATCGATCAGGTCATGGAATACATAGTCGAATATGTTCCGGCTCCGAAAAACAATGACGATCAGCCTCTGAAGGCGCTCGTCTTCGATTCTTTTTATGACTCATACAAGGGCGTTATAGCCTATATAAGGGTTTTCGCTGGCGAGATCAAGAAGGGCCAGAAGATAAAATTCATGGCCAACGGGAAGGAATTCGAAGTGTTTGAGGTAGGCATGCTGATGCCTAAAATGACCGAAGTGGCGTCCCTTTCAAGCGGCCATGTCGGTTATGTTTCCGCGACCATCAAGACCGTTTCGGACCTTCGAATAGGCGATACGATAACTTCCGTTGAAGATCCCGCCACGGAAGCGCTTCCGGGTTATAAAGACATTAAACCGATGGTTTTTTGCGGAATTTATCCAGTCGATAACACAAAATACGAATTTTTAAGAGAAGCGCTTAATAAATACAGGCTTAACGATAGCTCGGTTATTTTCGAGGCGGAGACGTCGATAGCGCTCGGGTTTGGATTCAGATGCGGATTTCTGGGATTGCTGCACATGGACGTTTTTCAGGAAAGGATCGAGCGCGAATACGGTATCGATATTATAACTACCGCGCCTTCGGTTAAATACAAGCTTATTACACGCGCTGGCGCTGAAATGTATTTTGATAATCCATCGAAAATGCCTGATCCTACGAAGATCGAGGTTTTATATGAACCTTATATCCGCGCCAACATATTCACTCCGAAAGATTACGTCGGAACGATAATGGACCTTACGCGCGAGCGCCGAGGAACATATGTCAGTATGGACTACATAGACGACAAAAGGGTCAATCTTCATTATGACATGCCGCTGGCTGAAATGGTCATCGATTTTTACGATAAGTTGA
>CAZJFS010000297.1:1735-3118 GCA_964545075.1 uncultured bacterium | reverse complement strand
ATTGAGCGAATGCTGACGATAAAAGAGGAATTTAATTGAAAAATGCCGGTTTTTGGCATTTCGCCAAAAAAATATTGCCAGGTTTAATTTTAATCGCGATCGCTTCGTTAGCGCTGTTATTGTCCAGCGTTGAAAACAAGGCTGGCGGCGATAAAATAATTAAAATGGCGGTATTTCAATTTTCATCGCGTCCGACGCTCGACGATTCCGTCGCGGCTCTTATAAAAACTATCGCTGAAAAAGGATATACGGACGGCAAAAATATATCCATTAAAAAATTCAACGCCGAAACGGATAACGCGACCGGCGCTGCTATCGCAAATGAGATCATCAATTCGCGTTTCGATATCGTGGTCACGGTCAGCACTCCTTCGCTTCAGATAATGGCGAACGCTAATAAAAATTTTAAAATGCCTCATATATTCGGGGTCGTCACTGATCCAGCCGGCTCGGGCGTAGGCATCGGGGCGGACGATCCATGCGATCATCCGGCATACCTCGCCGGTATCGGGACGTTTCAGCCGGTTGAAAAAGTGATCGCGCTCGCGAAACGGATAAATCCCGGTTTGAAAAAAATAGGAACGCCATGGGCCTTGAGCGAAAAATGCTCCGAAGCCTGCGTGAACAAGGCTCGAAAAACCTGCGCGGAACTTGGAATAACGCTTGTCGAAATGCCGGTTGAAAATACGGCGTCGGTTTTAGACGCTTCGCGCGCTCTTACGATGAAAGGCGTCGAGGCGATATGGGTCGGCGGCGATAACGTCGTCGAAACGGCTATCGATTCCGTCATTAAGGCCGGCATTGAAGCGAACATCCCTGTTTTCACCAACAACCCTGATCACGCCGTCAAAGGCGCGTTCGCGTCTCTCGGAGCGAATTATTATCAGGTCGGCGAAAAGCTGGGCGCGCTTACGGCTGAAATATTATCGGGCCGTTCCATCCAAAGCGTCCCCATCGAAAATATAGTGCCGGAAAATTTAGTCATTAACGTTAAAAACAATAAAAAGATCGGCGCCGGATGGAAACTGTCGCCGGAAGTGATCAAGCGCGCGGCCAGGATCATAGAGTGACTCCGGGCTGTCCGGAAGTTTAATGAAGCTTGCAATGATTTTGAATATACGAAATTTATAATATTTATGAGGCGGGTATAGTGATCAATAATCTTGAGATAGAAGCGACGGATAACGCCGGATTTAAAATATTAAAACTGAAAGGGCGTATCGACGCGAGTCAGTCGCCCAGGTTGAGCGAGGCCGTGAAAGAAATTATAAGGAGCGGATCTTACGATATCGTTTTAGACGTAACGGATGTCGACTACATCAGTTCGGCGGGCGTCCGGGTGCTTTTAACGTCGCACAGGGAGCTTAATTCGCTTAACGGCTC
>CAZJFS010000297.1:0-1635 GCA_964545075.1 uncultured bacterium | reverse complement strand
GGAAGATATGCGCCGCATGGCGACAAGCAATAAGACCATCGCATTCGGCCTGGGAGCGTTCGGGCCTGACGGCCGGGCCGCGATCTGTCGCGCCGGAGAGTTCCTCGCGGTATGCGGCTTTGCGGCCTATATGCCTTCCGACGGCTCTAAAAACCCCGATTACATTATAGCCGGCAAGGATTATACTCCCGAGATCAATTATCTTTATTCGGCCGCCTCTGAATGCGATCAAACGGCCGCGTTCACGTTTAAAAGCGCTCAGGCCGGCGCGCCGGTCAAATTCAGCGATATCGTTAAAACGGCTCATAGCGTAACAAATTGCGACAATATTCTCGTCACGGTGATAGGCGAGGTCCGGGGCATTGTCGGGGCCTCGCTCGCGTCGCCGCCCGTCGCCTCGAATGATAAAAATTCCGGCGCGGGCGGCCCGTTTGAATTTCCCCGGATAAGAGAAAACTTTAATATAACGTCCGAACCGGCTTATAATGGAAATATAGCCGTTTGCGCCGGCGTTTCGTGCTCTGAATCATCTCCGGACCCGGCCGTCGCTAAATTTTTAAGGCCGCTTGCCATCGGTTCCATATTATCGGGCCATTTTCACGCGGCGGTTTTTGACTTTACTCCGCTGAAAAAAAACTGCGCCGATCCTGCCGACGTCATCGCCGCGCTTTATGAAAAAGGCGCTCCGGAAGCGGTGCTCCATCTTATCAACGACTGGCGTGGCGGCAACGGCGCCGGCGAAACCGAATTTATCAGCGGCTCCTGCTGGATCGCAAATATTGCGAAATATGAAACCGATGACTATCCCGAAAAGGACGCGGCATTGAAAAGCATATGAAAGAGGTCGAATAATGGCACTGTTACTTGGAACTTTTACCATCGGTTTTATATTATCACTGCTTGCGATAGGAATTTTGATAAGCTTTAGAATATTCAATTTCGCCGATATTACCGCCGAAGGATCTCTCGCGCTCGGCGCGTCGGTCGCGGCGGTGCTGATCGCCGGGAAATATTTCAATCCCATTATGGTGCTTTTTATTTCCGCTCTCGCCGGCGCTCTTGCCGGAGCCGTAACCGGCGTTTTGCACACCAAATTTAAGATCAACGCGCTTCTGGCCGGAATCCTCGTAATGACGGCCCTGTATTCGGTCAACCTTCACGTCATGGGTAAAAGCAACGTCGCGCTGATGAACGAAGAAACTATATTCACGTTTTTTAATAAACTGCTCTCGATAAGCGAAACCGCCAATAAAACGATATTGCTTTTTGGATTTTCCGTCAGCCTGAAAGAACTCAGCGCCGCGGCGCTTTCGTTTATTATCGTTTCCGCCTGCGGCTTTTCCCTTTTCTGGTTTTTACGGACCAGGCTTGGTTCGGCGATGCGAGCGACCGGCGATAACCCGCAAATGGCGGCGGCGCTTGGCGTTAATACCAATATGATGGTTATATCCGGGCTAGCCGTTTCAAACGCGTTCACGGCGCTTTCAAGCGCGCTTTTATCTTCTTACCAGGGATTCGCCGACGTTCAGATGGGTATTGGAATGCTCGTCTGGGGGCTTGCAAGCGTCATCATCGGCGAAACGCTCGTGCGCGACAAGTCGGTCGGATTAGCTATCACGTCAGCCGTCATGGGTT
>CAZJFS010000296.1:0-3118 GCA_964545075.1 uncultured bacterium | reverse complement strand
TATTCGCGAGAAATTTCAAGGAAGCCCAGAATTATATGACCCCTATCCTTTTCTTTTTCATGATCCCGCCTATGGTCGGCGCGCTTCCCGGATACGATCTCAATTTCAATACGGCGCTTGTGCCGGTCGTAAATCTGACCCTTTTATTCAAGGCGATGCTTAAAGGCGACTATCAGTTTCAATATCTGGTGATGACTTTCGCCGTCAATTTCTTTTTTTCGCTGGTCACGCTTTATTTCGCCGCGAAAACCTTTTCGTCCGAATCGATTCTTTTCCGGCCGTCGGAGGATCTTGAAACGCTTTATTTCTGGCGCTTTAAAGAGCTCAAGGTAAATCAGGAAACGACTATATTCTTCGTTTTTTTTATAGTTCAGATGATCTCGCTATATTTCCTCGGCTCGTTTTTTCAGACTTATTTTAACCTGAAGTTCGGACTTATTTTAACCGAGGTGCTTTTGATACTTTTGCCTTCGTATATCCTTATAAAACTTGTTTACGGAGATTTTTTAGCGCATATAAGATTTAAAATGGTGCCGCTCGCCGAATTCGGTTACGCCGCGCTCGTCGGTTTGAGCGGGTTCGGGTTTACGTTCGTGCTGACGATACTTTTAGGGTTCATAATTCCGCCGCCCGAAGATTTTTTGAAGGGGATGCAGGAATTCGTGATCGCGGCCGGCGCATATGATTTTTTCGTGATCGCGGTTCTTTCGGCCGTGCTTCCCGGCGTTTGCGAGGAGGTCATGTTCCGCGGCGCGCTGCTTCGGCCGCTTTATAAAAAATATGGCCGCGTGACCTCTGCGGTCTACTGCGGCCTTTTATTTGGAGTATTTCATCTTTCGCTGTACAGGTTTTTGCCTACGGCTTTTATCGGCTTTTATCTGAGCCTTATAACCATGCATACCGGTTCGATAATCCCGGCGATGTTCTGCCATTTTTTAAACAATTTCATGATAGTGGCTTTAAGTAACGCTGGGAAGATCTTTAAAAATTACAATTCGACGGTCGCCGAGGTGGTTCTGTTGGTCTTGGTTTTCCTGGCTTTTCTCGTTTTTCCATTCGTTATAAGGCCGATGCTCGAAGAAAAAAGGGAAGCCGGCCCTATTCAAAAACCTTGACCTTATCGTTTATATAAACGGTAGAATTTTTAAGCCAGATTTTTATTTTTTCCGTGTTTATAAATTTCAGATCGTCGATATTCTGCTTAACTATGGCGGGTATCGTACTGATCTCAATCTTGTCGTTGAAGTAATTGACTGATACGACGAACTTTTCGATAGATTCGCTGTCTTCGAAAATCTTCGCCGCGGTTATAAGCACGGCCGCTATCTCCTGAAACATTTCGGAGAGATTTTTCTTGGACGTTTTGTATTTTATGGTTATCTGGTTAGGCGTAAGAGTGGATATATCGGCGGTGATACGGACGCCCGAAGCCATCTTTTCGGCGACGGAAGCGAACAGCTTTAATTTTTCTCGCGGCTCTTTTTTATCGCCCGTGGTATCCAGGTCCACCGGCTGCTTTATGAGCGATCCGGCCTCGATATACGTAATGGAATTTCTTTGCGGCGCCCAGACCAGATGAGATTTCTGCGTCGCGGTATTCGTTATCTGCTTTGTTTCGGTCTTGTTTATTTTGACGATATAGACGTTGTCCGCTCCGCTTTTATTTGAAACGTAGGCGATCCTGTCGGACGTTGGTGAAAACGAAGGGAAATCGTTAAACGTTCCGTCGGCCACTAAAGCGGTCGTTTCGCCGCGCGTCTTGAGGTTATAAAGCATTATGTCGGATTTTTTTCCGTCATAAACGACGTACGCCAGATAAAATCCGTTAGGCGAAATAGCAGGATTTTTAAGCGGTCCGGGCAGGATCTTTTCCGGAACCGGGTTTTCCTTAGCCGTCTCGTCCTTCGCGAATATTTCGACTTTTTCAACCCTGAGCCTGTCTAAAACGGCTTCCTTTACGTCGCCTTTTTGAAGCATTGCGCGGTAGACCGAGTCATAAAAATCGCCGGATGATATCTTGTCGATATTTACGGTCTGCGGTATGAAGATGTTTGAAATGTTTATCACCGACAGCTCGTTGAGGTTGAAGAAAAAGAAGGCGCACGCGCCGAGCACGAGGGCCAAGCTTAAGAAAGTCGAAAAGAGCTTGCGGAATGACATCTCGAAAAGATCTGCGAGGAACTCGAACGCCATGGTCACAAGCGCCAGAGGCAGGAAAACGTTTACTCCGAGATAAAAAGGCTTGAGATATATAAACGGGATTTTCTGGCCGATGCCGCCGTTTTCTAAAAGCAGTTCCTTGGTTCCTGCGTTTGAAACGATGTTTTCAAAGATAGACGCCATTGAATAAGCGCCGAGCATGAAGAGAAAAACCCTGTATCCCCGGCCGATGTGCTCATCCAGAAGGAATATGAACGTCACTGATAGAAATACCAGGAGGATGGCCAATTTTATCAGCGCCTCGTTTACGTTAAACGAGCCGCTCAATAAATTAAAGCTTTTGACTTTTTCGGCGACTCCGAAATCGACGTTAAGCCCGGACGAAAAGCACATGTAAAAAACAAGGCCTATGAGCGATATCAAGGCAACTCTTATCTTTGCGCCCGAACTGACATAGCTGACGGGGCAGAAAAGAAAGATAAGATAAGCGGCGGTCGCGCCCATGGCGAATTTTCCGGGTATGGTGTTTTCCATTATTTGCGGATATGCCAGTGATAGAAAAACAGAGAATACGACGAGCGAAACGAGCGTCAGAAAAAATTTGACGAACTTTGATTCAGCGTTGGTGTAAACCACTATTAGCTGAGGTTTAGGCTTGGCTTTAGCGCGTTCCGGGGCCGGCTTCGAGTCTTCCTTTTTTGAAGAAGGCGGAGCGGCTTTGCCGGCGGCCGGTTCGTGTTCCGGTTCGATTTCAGACATTATATCCGCGGTTGCGCCGGACATGGTTTCCTTTGCGTGGGTTTTAACGGGTTTGGCCTGCTCATGATGTTTTTGCTCGTTAACGGGCGTTGAATCGTCATCGGAAACCAGATCGCCCGCCATGGAAGATGCGAAATCCATCGGATTATTCTTCATTATTTCGTTGATTATTTTTTTCAGCTTTTCATGAGCGTGCTCG
>CAZJFS010000295.1:0-3122 GCA_964545075.1 uncultured bacterium | reverse complement strand
CTGGACGAGCGCGTTGTAATCTTCCTCAAAGCATCTTATGAATTTTACGTTGGAACCGTTGAACGAATAAATGTTCTGATCGTCATCACCCACGGCAAGAAGTTTTACCGTGCCGTGTGCTTTCTTGTTTTTCTCAGCGATCAGACTAACGAGTTTATATTCGGCTTCATTAATATCCTGATATTCATCAACCAGAATATATGTGTAATTATGAAAATTAAAAGATGAATGCTCATCGCTTTTCGATTTTTTAACTTCGACTCTGTTTAATATCGCAACCGCATCAGTGAGTACACGGTTAAAGTCGATCGTGCCGTCATCGCTTTTAAGTTCCGGCGGCATCTTTCCACAAATAGCCATCGCAAGCGCGTGATAAGTGTAAATATCAACATGCGAAGCGGTTTTTCCGATCAGCTTTCTCAGTTCTCGTCTTATTTGAAGAATCGCCTGCCGGTTAAAGGCCACAACGAGAATCGATCTCGGGTTATTTCTCAAAACTTTTATCAAATACGCGACGCGATGAACGATGATTCTTGTTTTTCCGCTTCCGGGTCCGGCAACGACAAGCCGCGCCCGACGGTTTCCTTCGTAAGATACGACTTTTTGTTGAACCGGATTATTCAAGTCGCCGGATATTTTTTGAAGAGTAGCCGCGTCAGTTGCGTATTTAAGAACATCCCTCTCCTGCTTTGTCTCAAAGTATTTCTCGATAAAACTATCGGTGCTTTCGGTAAAATAATCCCCGATAAATTTCTTCAGATTTTCAAAGCCTATGGCTACGCCTTCTGAAATGCCTCTCACGGCATATTTTATTATCATGTGAATAAAAGCGATTTTTTGTTCATAATATTTATCGAGCGGATCGAACGCGCGTTTCAAATCGTAATCAGCTTCAGGCAGTCTTTTAACGCGGATATGCATGGCGGGATTGAAAATCCCAAGTCCGTTCTGAAGCTTGATTATTCCGTTTTCATGCATGAACAATAAAGTTTTTTCGTGTTTTTCACGCGTTTGGGATTCGCCGTCAGAGCCGAAAAGAGTTGTCGTCAAATCAGATTCGCTGAAGCGGACATAAATGTCGTGCCCTTCGGTATTGTTTGAAATTTCAATAAGGTCTTTTAAAATCGAATGGGCTCTTTCATTTCTTTCATTGATTAATTCTTCCATGTCCGAAATTCTCATGAGGTGATTCACATAAAATTTATTATGGAAAGCCTTACTTATCTTGATCGCCCCAAGATCTCGCAATCCATATATAACCGAAAGAATATCGTTAGTCGAAACATCTTCATTGTGTTCAGATATTTCAGAATATATGCCATTGGTATCCATCAAATAGCCGGAAGTGTATTCAGGGTCAAAAGCATCATTTTCATCTTCATAATTATCGCCGACAGACATTATTTCAAAAATAGCGCTTTCAAGTTTATGAAATTTCTCGAGCTTTTCAAAAGAATCGTTTTTAACTGCGTTCGAAAAATATGCGCTGAATTGAACGGCCGAAGATAAAATTGAAAGTTCGCTCAAATGTCTCAGAATCTTTATGATTTCAGCCTGTTCGACGCCGGTCGCGGCCGACATCGCGTCAGTATGAAAACCGCTGCTTTCAGATACCGCGGGGCCGTAAACATAATTTAAGATGCTATCATATTGATGCCTTTTCGAAAGAGACAACGAAAACATATCAAGCGCTTTCAACGCCTCTGAAAGATCCTTTTTCATGAAAGAAATATTAATAAAGCTCACGCGGTTTTCAAGGCGTTCAACAAGGTCGGCGTCTTCAAGCGCGGCGATGATCGTCTTCACTTTAATATCGTACATGTTGTCGTCAATGTCGAAATCCGTTTCAGTGTCGTCATGCATCAATATTTCGCCGCTTGTCGCGATGATCTCGTCTTCCGCGATATCGACGAGTTTTTTTCTTTTTTTTGAAAGAAAGGCTGAAAGGCCCCGGTATACGCCTTTGATGTCGCGCTCCGTCACTTTTGACATTACCTGCAGCATGAACTGGCGCTCGGCGTCGTTGCCATTATATAAAAGAATGCAGCGCGATGCGGCGCCGTCACGCCCGGCCCTTCCGGCTTCCTGAATGTAATTTTCGAGCGAGCCGGGAATATCGGCATGTATAACGATCCTGACGTCGGGCTTATCGATACCCATTCCGAAAGCGTTTGTCGCGGTTATAACCTTCAAAGTTCCGGCTATAAAACGGTCCTGGATTTCTTTTTTATCTTTGAACCGGCCGGCGTGGTAATAGTCGCAGTTTATGCCCCGGTAGCAGAGATATTCAGAAAAGTGTTCGGCGCGCTTTCTCGATGCGGTGTATATTATCGCGGAGCCTTTTTCATTTTTAATAAACTCGAATATTTTATCTTTCTTTTCATTTTCGAGAGTGAAATATACTTCATAAGAAAGATTATCGCGCTCGTGCCCGCCGTCGATCACTTCAATATTGTTGCCGCTGGAACAACTGTTTTCGCCAGCCGAATCGCTTTCAGGAAATCTGCTTATAATTTCAGAGATAACGCCAGGTTTAGCGGTAGCCGTGAAAAAGCAAACCTGAGTTTGGCCATTTTTCTCTTTCGTTTTTTTTATGAATTTCGGGATATAAAGGTAATCGGGCCTGAAATCGTGTCCCCATTTCGAAAGGCAATGCGCCTCGTCGATGACGAACATTCCAATTCTGCGCTGAAGCAAAACATCTATGAATGATTTATTTCTCAGCTGCTCGGGCGCGGCATATACGATGTCATAATTTCCAAGCATTATTCCTTCAAGCGCGTTTTTCCGCTCCGGCGCCGACAATCCGCCGTAAATAGCCGTCACATGCCGATATCCAAATCGTTCGCGCAGCACATCCACCTGATCTTTCATAAGCGCCTGAAGAGGCGAGATTACAAGTGTCAGCAACTTTTTTCTATGCGCCAGGATCATCGCGGGAAGCTGATAACATAGTGATTTTCCTGCTGATGTAGGCATCAGGGCCAGAATGTTTTTTCCCGCCACTATCTTTTCGACTACGGTTTCCTGATTGGGCTTGAAACGCTCAAATCCGAAAAACTTCTTCAGATAATTCTCGACTTTTGAACCCTCCGAACAATACGCGCAATCGCACTCGCCGG
>CAZJFS010000294.1:0-3132 GCA_964545075.1 uncultured bacterium | reverse complement strand
GCCCATAAAAAAAGCGGAGCCCCGATAAGAGGCTCCGTTTTTTTTGCACGGCCCGGTAAAATAATTTGTATGAACGACTTAGCTGATCTCGGATTTGAATTTATAATCGGTTATATGTTATAATATTCGGGATTAAGGAGATGATAAAATGGCATCTGATAAAAATTTCGTTGAATTCATAGCCGGGCAAATAGAAAACGCGGGCGTGATCACTTATAAAAAAATGTTCGGCGAATACGCGCTATATAGCGATGGAAAAGTTGTAGCTCTTATATGCGACGATCAACTGTTCGTAAAACCGACCGAAGGCGGAAGGACGTTTATCGGAGATGTCACGGAAGCGCCGCCATATACCGGCGCCAAAATGAGTTTTCTTATAGACGGCCGAATGGAAGACCGCGAATGGATCAGCGATCTGATAAGAATCACGGCGAAGGAGCTGCCTGCGCCGAAGCCAAAAAAAATTAAAGCAAGAGCTTTGATTTAAGCGTTGAACCACTCGCCAAAAGCGGCTAAAACAATATACTCTAACAATTAATATTTTTATGCGGATATCCGTTTTTGCGGGTTGAGCGCGTCATGGAGTTCACTGAATAAAATGAAAAAAGGCTTTTTTTCCTTAAGTTTTGTAGGTCATATGTTAGTGGCCATAGCATCTGCCTCGTTTTTAGCGGAAATTTTTATGAACGCTTTTGTGAACCTGACAAGATGTCTTTTCCCGACTGATGCCGCGCTTGATAAAATTTACATTTCGTCCCCGGACGGCTCGGATATCACCATAGCCAATATATTGCTTACGATAATGCTTTTATGGCTCTATCTGAAGGTAAGGCCCATATCCAGATTCATTAAAACCGGGGATGAGCGGCTGAGGGAAACGGCACTTCAAAGATTTAACGACATTTATAAGACCATCATCATTTTTTTCATTTTAAACGCCCTCAGTATTACCTGGCGCTTTCTCTATACAAACCAAGGCAATCCCGCATTCTCATTTTCATATATGCCATACCATTTTGCCGGCGAACTTTTCAGGTTTTATTACTCGACATATTTTACGGTACTCTATCTTGAACCGCTTCTTTTTTTAAACGTAGCGGCTAAATTTTATGATGATAAAACGCTTTATGCGAAGAAAAAAGGACTTGCCCTGACGATAAAAACAAAACTATATTTAATGATATTAAACCTTCTCATAATTCCGATGGCCATGATCGCATGTTACGCTTATTTAATTCCGGTGCCTTATTTAGCGGCACCCAACATCAAGGAAGCCCTCAAAAATTCGGAGGCGTTTTTCTACGATCTCAGAAAATGCAAGGTATACACAACGATCATTATTATAGTATCGCTGACATACGCCATAGGCTATCTTGAAATGCTTTACAAAAGCATCAACAGGCCGCTCGACACGCTGCTGAAAAAAATGGAGCAGCTGGCATCCGGCGACCTGACCGTCAAGACGACGGTTTTATCAGACGATGAAATAGGGACGCTGAAATATAATTTCAACGTAATGGTGGAAAGCCTTGCTGAACGTGAGCGGCTTCGTGAAACGTTCGGCAAGTTCGTTTCGATAGAAATAGCCAGACACCTAATGTCTTCGGCTCAAATAGACCTTGGCGGCGAGGACATAGAAGCGACGATACTTTTTTCGGATATCAGAAATTTTACCGCGATGAGCGAAAAAATGACGGCGCGCGAGGTCGTCAATTTTTTAAATGAATATTTTTCTTTTGTCACCGAACCTATTATGCAAAACAAAGGCGTCATAAATAAATTCATAGGTGACGCCGTCATGGCGCTGTATATTCCGCATCTGGGTTCGGTCGATCACGTCACCGACGCGGTCAAAAGCGCCATCGGAATGCGCGAGAAATTAAGGCTTTTCAACGAGCAGAAAAAAATGTCCGTGGAGGTTAATTTCGGCATCGGCATTCACACCGGCGTTCTCGTGGCCGGAAACATCGGAACCGCCGCAAGGCTTGAATATACGGTCATTGGCGATACGGTCAATGTCGCATCACGAATAGAGTCTGAAAACAAGACTTTCAAATCCGATATTTTGATCAGCGAAGAAACTTACCTTAAACTCAATGATGAACTTAAAAAAGCGCACACATTCCAAAAGTGCGAACCCGTTTCAGTCAAAGGCAAGGAAAAGCCATTGATACTCTATAAGATCGCTTGACTGATGGATGACAGCCGAGCCTGAAGCGAATCCGCGAATGTTTTGAGTTCTTCGACTCCGAAGTGTCCGTAGTCGCCGAGAAAAAATTTTTCGGACGGACCGTCGATCGCCAGGTGGTATGTTATCCAGCCTTTCTGGTTTTTCGCGATGATCGTGACGGTGTCATAGCCTTTTAGAGGGACAAGCCAGCAGTTGCCCATATCGCGGATAAGAGGGTGATCCCCGGTGCATATCATCGAGCGGTACCATGGGTCCGCGATGACCTCGGCTGCGGTCCCCACCCAGAGCCACCACGAAAGCGCGCCGCAGAAAGAAAATATTGCGGCTATGATCGCTCCCGAGACCGCCGAGCTTTTATAAAAGGCGAATATTCCGCCGCCGATACCGATAGCGAAGATCAATAGAGTGACCAGGACCGCGACATAATAATCCTGCTGAAGCTTGAGCTTCGATTTTTTCGTCCTTATGTGGAAAGTTCCGGCGGGGGCTTCTCTATCGGCCCGAAGCGCGTCATAGGCGGCGCGGACATCTTCGGGCATATCTTTTATCTGGACTGGCGCGGTTTCAAATAAACTTTTCAAGAGCATTCCTCCGGCTCATATTTTTGTTATATTAAACACGATATTCGCGGAAATGTCAATGCGAAGGTTTTAACAATTTAAGCTTGCGGGTAAAAACCGCTGCAGGAAAGAGTGCCGTAAAAAGCAGAAAAAAGGGCGGGGGTTTTTCATGAGCTTATATGAAAAAAATATCGCAGATTTAAATTTATCACCGGTTATGTGTTATAATCTTTTTCTGCAAGGAGATGATTTTAATGGCAAAGGTTTAGTTTAATAGTATCATCTTTTGTTTCAGCTTTTTTCAAGTTCAGACAATAATAAGATCAGGCCAGAACGCTTTTCTGCAGCGGTTGGCCTGATCTTTATTTTAGACGGCGAATT
>CAZJFS010000293.1:0-3139 GCA_964545075.1 uncultured bacterium | reverse complement strand
AGAGACGAATTATTATAACTGCGGCGCTGACGTGAACATCCCCGTCGGCGAAGTATTTACGACGCCCGAGCTTAAAGGGACGAACGGGACGCTGCATATCGAAGAGGCATATCTCGACGGCTTTAATTATATCGATCTCGTCCTCGAATTCAAGGACGGATGCGTGACGGATTATTCGTGCAAAAACTTCGGCAACGAAAGGCAAAACAAAAAATATATCGAGGAAAATCTTTTTTCGTTGAAGGAGGCTCTGCCAATGGGTGAATTCGCGATAGGCACGAATACCCTCGCCTACGCGGTAGCTCAAAAACACGGCATAGGAAAAAAGCTTCCGATATTGATCGCCGAAAAAATGGGGCCCCACTTTGCGATAGGCGACACATGCTACTGTCACGTCGAAGACATCCCGATCTATAACCAGCTCAACAAAAAAGAAGTGACGGCGAGGGAAAACGAAAGGACGGCGTTAAGAAATGCCGGCCCGAACAAAGCTTATACGAACGTGCATGTCGATATAACGCTTCCGTACGAATCGATAAAATTCATAAGGGCCGTTACAAAAGAAAAGCGCGGGAAAAGCGAAAGCCGCACGGAAACGAATATTATCGTGGACGCAAGGTTCGTTCTCGCCGGCACGGAAGAACTCAACGAGCCGCTGGATGAAATTAAATCGCTATGATCAACTAGCGAAACGGGAATGCGCGCGTTTAGCTTCCGGCGAATCCGGATCGCGCGAGCGGCAAAATTAAAGCGGAATAAGCGAATAAAAAATTGAGGAGCGATGATATGGTCAACTTCATAAAGAACCCAATTATAGCGTCGGCCGTCGCGATAATTTTTGTTTTTACGGCAGCCGGAACGGTTTTCGCCGTTGACGAGACGCCTCGTTTTTTCAATATCGTCGAAAAAAAAGCGGCCGGAAAACTCTTCGACGAAGCCCTTGAAAGCCTGAAAAAAGGCGAAAAAGAAGACGCGCTCAAAAAGTTCGAGTCGGCGCTGGTTTCAGACCAGTCGCTCCTTTTGAAGGACGATTCGGGACTCTGCAAAATGCTTATACAAAAATATGAAAAAGACGCCGTGAACGTCTGCGACGTCGCGGTATATTATAAACTCGCGCATTTATACGATCTCACCGGAGAAATTGAAAAGGCAGTCGAAAATTATAAACTGGCGTTAAAAACGAGCTTTGAAAAGGAAGTGCTGGACGATATTTCGCAAAAACTCGAAGGCCTTAACCGGGAAATAGAATTTTCTAAGGCTGAAAACAAGCCCGCGGTAGAGCCGGTAGAACCGGAGCCCAAGGCGCCTTCGGTAAAACCCGCGGTCGTAAAGAAACAGGACGATTCCATTAAAAACTGTGAAACGCTGATCGCTGAATACAAGCAAAAAATAAAAGACGTCGATGAAAAGTTAGCCGCAAAGGCGGACGAACTTTCAACCCTGAAAAATTCCGAGCGCATGGCCAAAAACGATTGGAGCAAGAGAACCGATTTTCAGCGCGACTGGCGCGACGCGCCGAACGAAGGCGCGTCCGATCCGGAGGATCCATATCAGAACACATACAGGCGCCGCTACAGGCAGGCGAAAAAAAGCCGTGAAAGCGTAGACGCGGAGATAGAAGAGCTGAAAAACCGGAAAGCCGAACTCGAAAAATCCCTTGATCTTATGGAGCCGCCTTCCGGCGAGAACGTTAGCGAACAATAGATCAGGCCGGAACGTTAGCGCCAGAGTGATATTCATAATAATATCTGGTGTAAACGAAAGGCTCGTCATTCGAAGCGTCGTACTGGACCTTTTTCAAAACGTTTCCATGATCGTCATACGAATAGACGTAGCGGGTTTCATAACCGCCGTTATCCATCGTCTCTTCGATTATTTTTCCATCCGCGTCATATTTATAGCCGATCCGTTCGAACACCGAATCGTCGGCGGCTGAAACTCTTTCAACGAGCCGGCCGGCCGCGTCGTATTCATATTTTATTACGCAGTCGGTGTCTATATCTCCGGCGTCGTCCGTCACGAAATCGGCTTCTTCTATTACCCTTCCAGCCATGTCATACTTAAGATCGGTCTTCGTGTCGAGATTGGATTCGGCGTCATAATTGGCTTCCTGTATAAGATTTCCCGCCGCGTCATATTTATAGATGGTCTTGCTGTCGACGCATTTATAAACGCAATCGTAATCAACCTCTTCGATCATCCGGTTGTTTTCGTCATAATTATAAGTATACCTGCTCTCGAGATCTCCGTTATAGCCATATCTAAGTTTTTCAATCAGGCTCTTGCGTTCGTTATAGCTTAACACGAATTTTTTCTGGATCGTGCCGTCGTCGCAGCAGAGCACCTCTTCGTTCAGATTTCCCGATTCGTCATAATTATAAGAACATTTCCATTCGATCTCGCCGCCCGGGTCAAAGGACGTTTCCTCGACGAGGATGCCGTTCTCGTCATAGCGCCCGCAATAAGACTTGTAGCTGTATTCGTCGAAATCCGATTCTCCGCCTTCTTCGCTCTCCTTGATAGTAACGGCTTTTATTCTGTTGCGCTTAATATGATCCTGCTGTTCCTTTAAACGAAGTTCCCATGCATCAAAAGCCATAAACCATCCACCTCACTAAAAATTTGAAGCCCCGGGCGGGAGCATGCATTATAAAATTATTATAAAACTTTTATCCTTTTAAATCAATAAAAATTTAAATGAAATAAAAATTTAACGGGCGGGCGGCAAAAAAAGTATTTCTGCTTGACAATATATTTTCATTCCTATATAATGATGTATCAAAATTTTAATTTTTGTGAAAGAGGGAAAATTCAAATGAATATAGTTGTTTTAATGAAACAGACTCCTGATACCGAATCAAAAATTAAATTGAACGCCGACAACACGGCTATCGATACCACGGAGCTTAAATATATAGTCAACCCTTACGACGAATATGCGATAGAGGAAGCCATTAAAATATCGGAAAAAGTACCCGACACGAAGGTCACTCTCGTAAGCCTCGGAAAGGAAAACGTAAAAGAGACGATAAAAAAAGGTCTGGCCGTAGGAGCTACAAACGGAATGCTCATAAACGATTCCGGCGTTTCGACCGCATGCCCGTTCTCGGTGGCGGAAGCGCTCTTCAATCAGGTCTCC
>CAZJFS010000292.1:0-3182 GCA_964545075.1 uncultured bacterium | reverse complement strand
TACAAATTAAATTTTTCATATCCTATGGTTTTGCGCCTTCCAGCATCTTTACTTATCTGAAAATCATTATCCAAACCAGGTTTCAGATCAGACTTTTTACATTCATAACACTCAAACCTTCTTGTAGTTATGAACCCGTGCTTCTTATACAATTCGATCGCCGGAAGGTTACTTTCGAGAACTTCAAGAATGAGGCCGTCAACGTTTCTACACTTAAGATCTTCGATCAATCGCCTCAAAAGATCGCCGCCAATACCTTTTCGCCTATATTCCTTGATCGTTCCCGTGCCGCCGTCATAGCAGAGTTTTTTCCCGTGAGCCGCCCGGTATCCGCAGACGATAAAGCTGACGAGTTTTTCACCGTCAAAGCAGCCGATCGAGTATTCAAGATCAAGGTCCCTTATCTTTACCATAGTCATGAATTTTTCGAACGGCATCCGGATCTGCACTTCATAGTCGCTGAAGGCCTCCGTGAAAGCGGCATGGACCTTTTCAAAAGACACTTCACGCAAAGATCTTATCTGCATATACTTCTCCATTTATAACGCCGACCGTGTCATAAAAAAAAACTCCGGCGTTTCGTTAAAATCCTGTTTTTACAAAAAACATGGTCCGCGAGGCCGCTCCGCCTATTCCGGAAAATATCAATGAAATAAATAAAAAATCGCCTTCCGAAGGCCGCGGGCCGAAATATCCGGCTGTAAATAAATATCCGCAGAGGGCATAACTTGCGACCGCTCCGGCGCCCGCTCCGGCGGCAAAAAAAAGCGTTTTCAAGGGAAATTTTTTTAAAGATGCGAACCTGTATTCTTTATCCGGGATACGCAGCGTTAATCCTGCGCTCACGCTGGCGTGAATGATTGCGATAATAACCGATGTCGAAGCGCATACCGCCTTTATCGAATTCATATCAAGCCTGCTGCCGCCCTGCCAGTTTAGTCCGCCGTTAGCGAACAGATACACCAGAAAACCGACCCAGAGGCTCAAAAAATACCCTGCCCAGCCGAAAGCGATCATAAGTACAATGCCGGATAACGAAAAGCGGCTGAAATATTTTTTTAACATTGCTTTTTTAGAGCCGGCGCGCAAAGGACCGGCTGCAGGGTCAAAAGGCTTTTTCACCCCGCCGGGCGGATATCCGCATTCGCACGAATTTACGCAGTCCATTATTAATTTACCGCAGTCAGGACAATTTTTCATAGACGATCATTCAACCCCGCTCTTATCATTTTTATACATTCCGGCCACGATCTTCTCAAGCTGCCTGATGACGCCCGGAAGATAAGACTGGTCGAGTTTTATTAAGTACTCATGTTTTTCATGTTTTAGTTCCAATAATTTATCGCAATTTACCATCAATTCATGGAAGGCATCAGGTAAAATATTAGCATATAAGAATTTGAAATGCAATTTTTTTTATGATCAGCGAATATTAAAATTCATTTTTTTTGACTAAAGCGCTGGCGTGTGATATAATGAAAAAAATCAAAATTTATATTGAAAGCGTATGATAAAATGGATATATTCAACGAGTTTATAAACGGAAATCACAGAGCTCTGGCGAGGCTTATAACGCTTGTCGAAAATTTCGACCGCGAAGGGCTCGAGCTGCTTTCACGACTTGAAAGCCATTTTTCTGAAAAACAAAAAGCGGCCGCCGCTTCAAAAAAGCAAATAATAATCGGAATAACCGGCCCCCCGGGATCGGGAAAAAGCTCGCTCGTCGACAGGCTAGCGCGATCGATAATATGCGATGATAAAAATCACGCTGAGGGATATGTGCCAAAAGTGGCGGTAATAGCATTCGACCCTTCTTCGCCGTTCACCGGCGGCGCAATACTTGGCGACCGCGTCAGGATGGCCAACTTCACTTCCGATAACCTTTATTTCAGAAGCATGGGCACCCGCGGTTCGCTTGGCGGAATGTCCAGATGCGTCGCCTACGTTCTGAGAATCTACGAACTTTTCGGTTTTGATTTCATAATAGTCGAGACGGTCGGAGTGGGTCAGCTCGAGATAGAAGTCGTTAAAATGACCGATACGACGATAGTCACGGAAGTTCCCGGGCTTGGCGATGAGATACAGGCTATAAAAGCCGGAATATTCGAAATAGGCGATATATTTGTGATAAATAAGAACGACAGACCGGGAGTCGAAAAAGTTTTTTGCGAGATCAACTACATGCTCAACCTCCGCCACGACAGAAACCTTCAAGGCGGCATAATAGACGAATGGAGCGTCCCTATAATCCGCACCAACTGCATCTCCGGCGAAGGCGTCCAGGAATTGCTCGCCTCCATCACGGCGCACCGGGACCATCTTTATAAGGAAAATAAAATATACGCGAACAGAAAAGCCCGCCTTCTCGAACAATATATAAGCTTCGTAAAGGATTTTCTCGAACGGAACATAGTCACCGCTTTAAAAGACGACGACGACTTCAGGAACATGATCGAACTTGGCATCAGCGATTTTTATTCGGCTGGCGGGCGTTCGAGTTTTAAGCGCGTGCTGGAAAAAATAACGGACGAACTTTCGGAAAAAATAAAAAGGATGTAAATAGATGAAACTCGCCACTTTGTGTTACGTAAAAAAAGACGGAAAGACCCTCATGCTCCACCGCGTGAAAAAAGAGAACGATATCCACGAAGGCAAATGGAACGGACTCGGCGGAAAATTCGAACAGGGCGAAACGCCTGAACAATGCGCCATCCGCGAACTTTACGAAGAGGCCGGCATAATCGTCAAAAACCCCGAGCTCAAAGGCGTTCTCACATTTCCCAAATTCGCCAAAGGCGAGGACTGGTACGTCTTCGTTTTCGTCGTACGCGATTTTTCAGGCGAACTCATCGTTTCCAATGAAGGAAATCTCGAGTGGATCGATGACGCGAAAATATTCGACCTCAACATGTGGGAGGGCGACGAAATATTTTTGAAATGGATGGAAGAAGACAGATTCTTTTCAGGCTTGTTCGAATATGAGAGCGGACGTTTGACAAATCACTCGGTTTCTTTTCACTCATGAAAGCAATCGAAGGCTTCGCATCGGCTGAGTTCACGCGCAAATTCCAGAACGCGCATTGGAACATCTCTTACAGAGAACTTGGAAAAACGCATCTTGCAGTTTCATCAGCCGGGTTCGGATGCTACCGCGTAGTGATAAGTTCGCAAGAGCATAAAGA
>CAZJFS010000291.1:0-3186 GCA_964545075.1 uncultured bacterium | reverse complement strand
TTCCCGAAATATGAAAAATTTTTTTCATATTTGCACGTTCTAATGCCAGTGGAAAGGAAACATGCGATGTATAAAATATTAAAAAAAGTGCATCTGAACGAGTTTAATGTTGAAATGGAAGTGGCGGCGCCATATGTGCCATAAACGCCGAAGCATGGCAGTTTATATAAACTGATAATTACGGAACTCGAGAGCTTTAAAGCCGTTAAAAAAACAAAGGCGACTTATTTACTCGATTATCCGGGATTCAGTGCTATCTAGAATTTTTAAACTTGGTGACAGGTCGTTTTTGCGTTATCTTAATTACGTAAAAAACCACAGTTGACAACGACATTTATAAAATGTAAAATGCTTTTCAGATATATGGCAAATCCGTAATATTAAATTTTATATTACAACAAAATTACGACATGTTTTTAAAAATAAAATAATTAGAATTTAAAACCGGAACAACTTAATGCTCCGGTTTTTTCATGAGAATAATTTATTATATAAATTTGGAGGAACCTTATTGTGAAAATTAATTTAAAAAGGCTGTTTGTTCTGGCTATCTTATTTTCATTAATTATAATTTTTAGCGGATGTTTTATGGAGGGTGATGACTCTTCAGTATCAACAATTTCCGGGCAGCTGCCTTCGAATTATATTGAAATAAACGGCACAATAAACTCATCCGTTGCGGCTGGCAGTTCGGGTGCAATGTATTCATACGCTATATCCGGTGACACGTATTCGGTGGCGATCGTCAGCGCGACCGATGAAACCAGGATACTTTCAAGTGGCTTTTCGCTTGAAGGAACGAATTTCAAGGTCATACTTCCGCTGGACTCGAATACTATAGATAACATCGCGGGGATCGTCATAAAAAAAGACGGCAAGTCCTTATACAGATCGATGCTCGGCCGCGTTCCAAAGTTAAGCGACATTTCCGGAGGCGGAAATTTTTCGATTAAGGGTGTTAAGGTTAACGAGAATACAACGGCGAAAAGCCTTCTGATCCTTATGGATCCCGCAAAACTTCCGATGAATCTGATTTCGACGGGTGAGATTGATATTGAAAAAAGGGATGTTAAAAAACTCGATTTTGAAGTCGAGATTGAAAGAAGAATAACCGATTGTGAACAAAAGACGAAATCTGTAGTTGAAATGATCGACCTGATGAATAAACTGAGCGCGAATGAATACGTTTCCGAAGAATTCAAAAAAACTCTTGATATTTCAAGCTTGAAAGAATTATTGAAAAGTTATTCCAGGTATATTAATAGTACCGAAGACGAGGTGCCCGCGGCCGGAGGATTCGACAAATCGTCTCAATTGGCTATGAAATCAGGATTAACTCTCGGGAATGAAGGCGATGTAGATAAACTTGTAGATGCGCTTAAAAATGAAATAACCACTAAAAAGCTTATGGAAATAGTTCTTTCAAAAACTTCCGACGGCGTTAGCCCTGGCGGAGAATACGACCTTTCTCAGATAACCGCTATGGCGAAATATTCGGACGGCGCCATTGAAAAGGTGCCATTGGAATGGTCGATAGCATCAGGAAGCGGGTCATTGAACGCAAGTAAATATACCGCTTCGGAAAATTCGGGGAAAGCCGTATTAAATGCAACATATAATGATGGCGTATCGGTCATCGCCGCAGAATTTGCATTGAAGATCACAGCGGCGAGCGTTACTTCCGTCGATGAAATAAAAAATGAAATGGAAAAGCAGTCAGAAAAGAACTGGACCCCGAAAGAGACTACATTGAGCAAGGATATAGAAAGAGGCGTCGTTGATATGCGCACTCTCGCCGGTTCGGAATCGTCAGCTCAAATGGTTCCTTCTTATATGATCATGCGCGCCCCTGAACACGCGATCTCCAGTTTGCCCTCAAAGTTCGACTGGCGCAATAAAAACGGCATTAACTGGGTATCGAGCGTAAAAGACCAGGGCTCTTATCCCACATGCGTGGCCCATGGCTGCCTTGCCGCTCTCGAAGCGCAATTGCGAATCAGCACAAACAACCCATATTTGAACGTCGATTTTTCGGAATTCGCTTATTTTTATCAGGGAAAAAAAAGCGCGAATGACATTATTAATTATTATCAGGCTAAAAACCCCAACTTTTTTACGCAGGCCGATTTGAATTTTAGAAAGTCATATAATTATGATGTTTTTAATAACGGCTGGGATACATTTTTCGCATTGAGTTATCTTAAGATAATAAGCGGCGCGGTCAATGAAGAATATTGCCCTTATTATCTTATCCCTAATTATAAGTTTACGGCTACTCCTACTTTTTATCAGATTAAGGAGTTTAATTTTTTTAGAGGAAAAGATTTCATAAAAAGCGCGTTGATGAACGGGCCGGTAATAGCGAGGATGGAAGTTTACAAAGACTTTTTCAGATATTCCGGAGGCATTTATAAAAGGGTAAGCAATGATGGCGGCGGCGGTCATGTCGTATTAATAGTTGGCTATGACGATTTCAACCAGTGTTGGAACGTTAAAAATTCATGGGGTACGGGTTGGGGAGAGAATGGCTATTTTAATATTAAGTATGGTGAATGCAATATTGATAGCGAGGCGTCAAACGGAGAGTGCTACAGTATTAAAATCGCCGATAATGTTGGTAATCAGGTCGTTCCGGTTCCTCAAAACTTAAAAACATCCTCGGTTTCGGAAAGCGAAATGTCTTTCAGCTGGAATAAAGTCGCGGATCCCGCCAGTTATATAATCACCCTGAACGGCAAGGAAATTGCCAGGACCATTTCGAATAACTACAAAATATCGAATCTTCTTCCCGAAATGAAATACGATATTGGCGTGATGGCCAATCGAGGCATTATCAACAGTATTCCCGCGACGTTGTCGGTCACGACGCCTAAATCGGCTGAATGGAAAACCGCCGACGTGAACTGGAACGTTGAATATTTCGATAAGTGGGATAAATACGGGCTGATAAAAATTCCAGGCGCGACAAAAATAAAAGTACATTTCAAGAAAATCGACGTTGAAAATGGCTATGACAGGTTATTTATCGGAAACGAAATCATTACAGGCGCTTTTGCTGATAAATATTGCGAAACGATCAACGGCGATTCCATCTTCATGCGTCTGATAAGCGATGATGCCAATCATGGCAATTTTGCTGTAGATAAGATCTTTTATCAGTCGCTCGGCGCCGATACGATAGTTCCT
>CAZJFS010000290.1:0-3189 GCA_964545075.1 uncultured bacterium | reverse complement strand
AGATATCGACGCGCGGCTCTTCGTTGCCGCCCGAAATTTCAACGAAGTCATAGCCCGAGCTCGCGGATGTCCATTTTTCTTCATCGCCCGCGTTTTTTCTGCGTTCGTTAAAGAGGGCGTAATCGTTTCTGTTATAGTCGTTGTAA
Source organism: uncultured bacterium (assembly GCA_964545075.1). Taxonomy (GTDB): domain Bacteria; phylum Muiribacteriota; class UBA9980; order UBA9980; family UBA9980; genus DAOPXV01. The sequence continues at coordinate 3,043 of CAZJFS010000290.1, read as the reverse complement.
AGCGCGCCGACGGCTTCATCGACCGATCTGCCCATGGCGCGGCCCGATGATGTGAACAGTCCTAACAATTGCTGCTTTTCGTGCTTTCTGACGCTGTTTGAATAAACGCTTGCGCCTTCGGAAGTTCTGAAGATTTTCGTGTCGAGTTCTACGTCGCCGTAGTTGTGCCAGCCCGAAAATATGTTTCCGACCAGAAAACCGGCCAGGCGGAAACTTTTATGGCGGTTGTATTTGATGATGTCTCCCGCGACGACTACATCCGCTTCAAGAATTTCAGCGATTCTTGCCAGTTCGGCGTCATTTTCGCAGCGGTTATTTTCGAGGGCGTTCATAATGTGCTCGGCGTTTATTACCGCGTAGCCTTTTTTGCGGAAATCGGCCATTATGCTTTTCATTACGCGTTCGACCGCGTAATCGTTTCCCGTATGGTTTGAAAACGGAAGGACCGCCACGCGGGCGCGGCCTTCATGGGTTCTTCCGGGCGCGGAGCTTATGGATCTCATTGAATGTTTTCTATATTCGTTAAGCGTCGCGTCGTATTTTTTTATCGTCAGCGGCTCTTCTTTTTTAGCTGTTTTTATGGCGCTATGTCCGGCGTTTTTCTCGATCATCGCTTTTTCTTCGTCCGTGACCGCTTCGTTTCGGGTGACGACCGCCTGCCCGACGTTTTCCGCGAGAGCGTCTTTTACAAGTTGTCTGGCTTCCGCGCGGGTTATCTCATGGCCGCGCATGCGGCAATATGTCGCTACGTATCCTTCAAGCGACATATAGTTGGCTTCGCTTGAAAACGGTTTTATTCCGCGGATGTCCGGAATGCGGATAACTTCGTCGGACGAAAATGACGGAATTACGTATATCAATACAAGTCCGAATGATATGATAAAAAGGCATAAGGAAACAAACGATGTTTTTTCCTTATATTTTTCCGTGGATATATATTTTTTGATGTTTTCCGCTATGATCGTCCCGGAATTTTCGCCGGTGAAAAAACAATCGATGGTGATGATAGCGAGCAATTGGATTATGATTGTAAAAACCGGTACCATAGAACCGGAGAATAATGAAGCCAGACTTAAAACCAGCGTGGTTTTAAATAAAACGGATAAGAACTTTGCCATAAAGCAACACTCCTTGAATGAATTTTTGAAAGTAAAAGAGCGAAAACCGCCCTGAAAAAACAGGCCGGTATCTTCATGATGAGATATTTCTTCCTTGAAAATCAAATGTGCGTTTAAGTTCGTCCTTATTTTAACAATAAGGAGTGTTTTTGTCAAGAAGTTTAATGTTGAACCGTTCCTATTACTTCAAGGTTTGGTTCCATAATGTAAGTCGCTTGAAAAACAAGTGCAAAAATATTTGCGGTATGTTATAATTTAAAAGCGGAACAATCCCCACGATGATTTTTTATGCCAATTATCACCCGCACCTTCTGGAATGATTCGCCCGCAGAGAGAAGGAGAAAATATAAAGGCGGATTTATTTGGCGCTTTAACTTAACGTTTGGTCATCTTAATTATTAATAAAGTGAGGAAGAAAAATATGCTGCAGTTTAAAATTGACGATAAAAAATGCGTTGCCTGCGGAAAATGCGCCGAAGATTGTCCGGCGAGAATTATTAATATGGAAACCGGCCGGCCCAAAATAGCGGATGAAGACCAGGATTCGTGCCTGAAATGCCAGCATTGCCTAGCGATATGCCCGACTGCAGCCCTTTCCATATTAGGGAAAAGGCCGGAAGACAGTCAGGCTATAACCGGAAATGTTATCGACGCGAAACAATTGGAAATTCTCATGCGCGGCAGGCGTTCGGTGCGCAGATACGTCGATGAGAACCTCGATGCCGGAACGATGAAAAGGCTTCTTGATACGGCCGCTAACGCGCCGACGGGCGTAAACTCGAGGCAGGTCCATTTTACCGTAGTCGACGACCGGCTTGTAATGCGGAAGGTCCGCGTTGAAACGATGAAATGCCTTTCGGCTATCGCCAGGGAAGGTAAATTTCCTGAAAGGCTCGCTTTTTTCGCGGAATTCGTTAAACTTTGGGAAGAAAAGGGCGTGGACATAATTTTTCGCGGCGCTCCGCACATGATAATAACCTCGGCGCCGGCCGAATGTCCGACGCCTGAAACCGATTGCATCATCGCGCTGACGTATTTCGAGCTTTTCGCTCAAAGCATGGGGCTTGGAACCGTCTGGAACGGAATAGCGAAATGGGCGATCAACGATCTTGTTCCCGGAATGAAGGCCGCGCTCGGCATTCCGGCCGGTAATAATATAGGCTATATAATGGTTTTTGGGAAGCCGGCCGTGAAATATATGCGTACGGTTCAGCGTATGGCGGATAACGTTAACAGGGTGGCCATTTAAACGCGCATTTTAAGAGATTGGCCGTTTTTAATTTTTCTTGCCGGATATTAGCCGATCAGAACAAAAATTTGAAGCATGGAGAAAAAAATGTCGAAATGTCCCAAATGCAATTTGGAATACGATGAGGCGAGAGGCGGATGCGCTCATTGCGAAGAGCCGTTATCCGAAGGCGGAGTTATCGAGCACTATATCGAACAGGACGCTTCTCTTAAATTTCGTGACGGCCGGAATTCATCGAGCGCTTTTTCAACGCTTCTTAAGATCGTTCTCCCTTTTTTAATCATAGCATTGCTTTTCTTCGTTTACAACATATTCAAAAACTCGAATACTCGACCGGTGAGACACAAGCTGCCCGCGACTGACGAGATTCCGCCGTGGACCGTAGAAGTGGCCGTCGCGCGTCCCGATCCGCCCAGGCCTTCTGTCGTTCCTCCCCGCCCGGCTATTGTTCCGCCTCCGAAACCAAAAACTTTCGACGCCGTCCTTTCGTTCTCGGATGGCCTTGCCGCTTTTTCCCTCGACAAAAAATTCGGTTTTATGAATAAAACAGGTAAAGTGGTTATTTTGAATAAATATGAAGATGCCTGGTGGTTTACCGAAGGCCTCGCAGTAGTTAAATTAGGCGGCAAATGGGGAGTCATCGATAAGAGCGGAAAGACCGTCGTCGATTTTAAAT
>CAZJFS010000289.1:0-3189 GCA_964545075.1 uncultured bacterium | reverse complement strand
ATCGGCAAGTCTGTAAACAGAATCCGGGCCTTCCATATAGTCTCTGATTTTATACCCGTGCCGGCGACGCGCGTCACTCTGATCTTACGAATCCAGGCCTTCCATGTAGTATCTGATTTTATACAGCATAACCCGGGCTGCGGGGTAAGATATCTCGATTTCCTTCATAAGAAATAGTGCTGAAATGCCACGTTTATACTCGACCGCAAGATAAATCGCCATGCAGCTTTGTCGAGCCATAAAGTTCTCCGTATATCAAAGCTTTTATACTTGATAGTATCATATAATTAAGGGTTTGTAAAGAAAAATGCTGATTTCATTTTATCAAATAAAGCTTTTTGCTTTTCGTTGAAATCACTTTTATAATTAACTTATATGATCGTTTTGTCAGATGTTATAAAGTCCAATTCTATTTCTATTCACTCTTCGTAAATGTAATAAGGAGACTGCCAGCAATCGAACTCAAGTCGCCGAGCATTTCGTTAGCATGATCAATTTCCTTGATAGATTTTATGCTTACATATTATGGAGGCCACATAAAAAATGTCTGATTTTTCATCTTGACAATAACCCCGATTTATCTTAACCTTAGGCGCTGAAAAATAATTTAAGGATCGTGAATGCGTGCACGGGTTCATCCGCTGGTTATATGATTATTAACGGCTAACATGACGAGCCGCATTCACGGACCTATATTCCATCGGGAAAACACTGATCTCATTGCGAAACACGGGCCGGACAGGCGTCAGGGATAGTGATGCGGCCGGCCTTCATCTTTAAAACTCCTGCCTGGAGAATTATATGAAAAGTTCATCGTTAGTTCCAGTAAAAAAATATATCGATCCGGTTATCGGCGTGGATGTCGCCGAAGACAAATTCGACGTCGCGGTAACCAGCTCCGCCGAAACGATATACACTTTCGAAAATAACGCCTCGGGCCGCAAAAAATTTATCGCCGCTATCAAACCCCTCGGATCACGACTGGTTTTAATGGAGGCATCCGGAAAATGCGAGACAAGGCTCGCGCTTGCGCTTCAAAAAGCCGCCATCCCCTTCAGGATCGAAAATCCCGCAAAACTTAAAAACTTCAACCGCGCGATGGGCATCATTGAAAAAACTGACAGCATCGACGCGGTAACGATCGCTCTGGCGGCTGAAAAGTTAAACCTTCAGCCCGCACTGAACTTTCTCGACCCCTACATAATAAAATTAAAAGAGAATATAAGATTCCGGCGCACGTTGATGGCCGATAAACTGAGGCACGAGAACCGGTCCCGACGTCTTATCGACAGGCCTCTCGTGAAATATGTCGAAAACTTCAACGCGAAATTAAAAAAACTCATCGCCAGGCTGGACGTCAAAATAAAGAGAATGATAAATTCAAACCAGGCGGTAAGAGATAAATACGAGCTTTTGACCACGGTTCCAAACGTCGGATTCGTGACGGCAGTGTCAATCATAGCCGAGTGCCCGGAGATCGGGTGCATTGGCCGCAGACAGATATCGAAATTAGCCGGCCTCGCGCCGATAGCGAACGACTCCGGAAAAGTAACGGGCAAAAGACGCATAAAAGGCGGAAGAAAAAACATAAGGGGCGCGCTTTATATGTCCGTCCTCTCAGCGATGAAGAAAAATCCGCTGATCAAACGGTTCTACGATAAATTGCGTGAAAAGGGAAAACCGGCGAAAGTTGCCATGACGGCCTGCGCGCATAAACTACTTCTGCTTTTGAACGCCATGGTCAAATTGAACCGCCCGTGGAACGAATTTTATAATGAAAAACTATTTTAAATAATACAATGAATGTTTGGCAAACACCCCGGCATATCAGCGTTTAATTGAGATGTCCGGGATTTTCATAGTATTTCCGGCATATTTGCTGTATCTTTTGATTTTGTCTTTTTTCATAAAATTATCCGCGCAAAGGCAAACTTGCCTTTCATTTTCCGAGCATTATAACTGCCGCACTTTAATTTTTTTACAAAGCCTGCATCATTTAATATTCGAAGCGATTCAAATTCGTCTGCGATTGATGTTCTTCCCGGTTTGTTATTGGCCGCTAAAGTTGTATTTAAATTTGCAAAGGCTCTATTTTCACGGTTCACAAGATTATTTTCGTGGAGGTTTTTATCTTTTATCATTGAAATAATTGTTTCAGGTATGAGAGGCCTCCGGCTAAATTGAATTTTATGGGAATATAACATATCGCTGATGGTTTTTCAAGGCATGCAAAAGTCAGAGCGCCGCGCTTGTTATTGCTTAGGACGCGCTTGCGTCATTCAACCGTTTTTTATTAATGTCAAGAAGGTCATACATCAACAAGGCTTTTGCGCGCTAAGACAAAAATTTTATGGTTTTTAGCGAAACTGCGCCTTCCCTGAATTTATTGCTTTAGCGGTAACATCTAAGCGCAATAATTTATCGGTTGGACTTTTCAATAAAAATTGTCATAATTCTTTTTTGAAAAACAAATCTATTTAGCTTCTTTTTCGGAAAAAATCTCTTCAATTCTTCTTATTCCGTCTCTGTTTAAGACAATTCTAAATCTTTTGTAAGTGGTATCATGTTTAGAAGAGTACTTTATTACAAGATTTAAATGGTAAACACGTTTCCCGTGAACTTCCCTATGTCCTTGTTCATCTAATACATATAGTGATTTTTTAGGGTTGTCCATTTTATGAAGAAATTTTGAAACATCGAAACGCATAATGTTATTTATGCCTTCCATTGTATAGTCTTTATAAATATCTATCAATTTTTTTGAAAACAAGTTCACATTTTCCATATAAACAGCTATTTTTTCACCCATCCAGCCGTTTTCAATTTCTGTAATGTGATCCCTGTTTCTTATTTGCATTATTTCTTTAGGAACATTATAATCTTTTGTAAAATAAAAACCTTCTTTTGTCCAGCCTATATTTTCTTTTTCTGCAGTAAAAAGGTTGGTTTTATTGTCAAATAAATAGCTATGTATTTTTTGCGCAAAGTAAATTCTTAATAATTCTTTAATTCTATCTGGTTCTTCTCCGAAAAAGTTGCTAGCTCTTTTATAATAATATAGACATTACAAGCCTTTCCTGATAAAGTTAATTTGTCACAAATAAAAGTATCAGGAGTTGGTATTGTAATGTCCGAAATAAATCTTAAGCCATTATATGAATTTTGTCAAGTAAAAGTTATTGATCAATT
>CAZJFS010000288.1:0-3222 GCA_964545075.1 uncultured bacterium | reverse complement strand
CATTTTCGTAAACCAGCTGGTCGATTTTTTCAAATCGGTCAACGCTCCGGCTGACTCTGAAACCGGCGGCAAAACATTATCCCAGACGGACCTGCGCTCGCTTCAAATGTCCTATGCGGTCTTCGCCGCCTGCTACCTTGCGATCTTAGTCTGCGCCAAACTTCTCCCCGGGATGCCTCCGAGAGTAGCCTACGTGATATCCGGCGCTTCGCTTTCGATAACCTCTCTTTACATAATCTTTCAGATATTAAGGCTTCCCTTCAATCTTACAGCCTATTCCATAATAGCCTTTATCTTCGTGGCCGTCCATGTCTCATTCGTAAGTATGACATCGGGTTTGAACGTCTACATAGAAGCTTTCGGGTCCGCCGTTTCGACCATCGGCCTCATATCGGCGGCGGCCATGATAGGAAGAATAATAGCTTCAAGGATAGACGAAATCGCCTTCCTGATACCGTTATGCCTCGTCGCGGCGGTAGCCGATCTCTGGTCGGTATTCTACGGCGTCACTTCCGAATTAATAACTAAAAAATCGATCGCGCTCGATTACCTTCTTATAAAATATCCCTCTCTCGGGTCGGCGCAGCTCAGGCAGTTCATAGGCATATCCGATTTTTTGTTCGCCGCTATATTCATGGGCTGCGCTCTTAATTTCAGGCTCAACGTAAAAAAAACGTATATAAGCTTCATACTGGCCTTCGTAGCGACATTTACATTCGTCGCGTTGACGGCGACCGGTATTCCCGCGATCCCTATACTCGCCCTGTTTTTTATGGCGACCAATTATTCGATATTGAAAATCAACTACGAGGATATTAAAACAATGGCGATAGTTATCGCTGGATCGGCGGCGGTATTTTATATAATAACCTCTGTAAGGAGGATATTGGACAAATGAGCGAAACGTTAGACGTCATTGCCGGAACCATAGAGCGCATAACCTTTTACAACGAGGAAAAAAATTACTGCGTTGCCCGCGTCCGCTGCAAGAACGAAAAAGATCTCGTCACCATAGTCGGGACGTTCGCATCCATAAACGTCGGAGAATTCGTGGAAATGAGCGGCGAATGGGGAAGTCACAAGGAATACGGCAGGCAGTTCAAAGTGAAGACCTATAAGGTCACGCTTCCTTCGACCATATTCGGCATTAAAAAATATCTCGGTTCGGGCCTCATACATGGAATAGGGCCTAAAATGGCGGAACGCATCACCAACCATTTCAAGGAAAAAACGATCGAGGTAATAGATAAGGCGCCCCGGAGCCTTCTCGAGATCGAAGGCATCGGCGAATGGCGCCTCAACCAGATCGCCGAATCCTGGAAAACGCAGAGCGAGATCCGGTCGATAATGATATTCCTGCAGAAATACGAGATATCGACCTCGCTCGCGACAAGGATTTATAAACATTACGGCGAGCGCGCCGTGTCCATCTTAAACGAAAATCCTTACAAGCTCGCCGACGATCTTTTCGGCGTAGGGTTTAAAAGCGCCGACAGGATAGCTCTTTCGATGGGCATCGCCGAGGACTCGGAAGTGCGCGCGAAGGCCGCGCTTATCTATTCGCTCAATCAGGAGATGGGCGAAGGGCATGTTTTCACTTTTAAAACAAGACTTTTCGAAAAAATGAAGGACTTTTTCGATATCAAGCCGGAAATTTTTGAAAGTCTCATAACGAAAATGATCGGCGAAAAGCTTATAACCGTCGAAAAAGACGGCGAGGTATATCTCGAATCGTTCCATATATCCGAAACGCGCGTGGCCGAAAATCTATTGAAGATATTTAAAACTCCGGCGAAAAAGATCGTAATGGAAACGGACACCATAATCGCCCGCATTGAAAAAGCATCCAAAATAAAATACTCCGAAATACAACTTGAAGCCATCAATAAGGCGCTCACCTCCAAGGTGATGGTATTGACGGGAGGCCCCGGAACGGGAAAAACGACGACCATCCGCGGCATAATAAAAGCTTTTAAAATGCTCGGAATGCAGGTGTTGCAATGCGCCCCGACGGGCCGGGCGGCTAAAAAGATGGAGGAATCGACGGGCGAAACGTCCAAAACCATACATCGCCTTCTCGAATTCGCCCCCGGAGACGCAAAATTTTTACGTGGACCGCAAATGCCGCTCGAATGCGATGTATTAATATGCGACGAAGTTTCGATGATAGACATAATTTTAATGCACCACCTTCTCAAGGCCGTCCCGTCCCACGCGAAGGTAGTTCTGGTCGGCGACATAAACCAGCTCCCTTCGGTCGGGCCGGGCAACGTATTGCGCGATATCATAGACTCGAAGGTTATACCCACCATCTCGCTCAACCGGATATTCAGGCAGGACGAACAAAGCTATATCATAACCAACGCTCACAGGATAAATAACGGCGAATTCCCTTATATGCCCCCCAAAAGCGAGACGCTCACCGATTTTTATTTCATAGAAAAGGACGATCAGGCCGAGTGCGCGGCAATGATAATAAAAATGATAAAAGAGCGCATCCCCGATAAATTCGGGATCGATCCCATCGACGGCGTGCAGCTTTTATGCCCTATGTATCGCGGCGAGTGCGGCGTCACCGCGCTTAACTCGATGCTTCAGTCGAGCCTGAATCCTTCGAAGCTCGAATTATATCACAAGGCCAGGCTTTTGAAATTGAACGATAAGGTCATTCAGACCGAGAACGATTATAAAAAAAATGTTTTCAACGGCGATATCGGAAAAATAATAGACGTGCGCGTCCAGTCCCGTTCCATAGTCGTCGAATTCCCGCAGGCCCAGGTCGAATACGAATATAACGACCTGGACAGCCTTGAGCTCGCCTACGCGATAACCATACATAAATCGCAGGGCTCTGAATACCCAGCCGTGATCGTTCCCATCCTCACGTCGCATTTTATAATGCTTCAGCGCAATCTTTTATATACCGCCGTGACCCGCGCCAGAAGGCTCGTCATACTTATAGGCTCGAAAAAAGCCGTAAGCATAGCGCTTGGCAACAACAAGGTCACGCAAAGAAATTCGAACCTTTCAAAAAAATTAATTTCAGGAGAAATGGAATGCCCCTTATAACATTCAACAAAGTTTCGATAACATTCGGAACTTTCGATATACTTAAAAACCTTTCCTTTATCTTGCGGGAAAATTCGAAAACCGGGCTCATCGGGCCGAACGGCGCCGGCAAGACCACCATGTTCCGGATGATCGTCCAGGACGAGCAGCCCG
>CAZJFS010000287.1:0-3293 GCA_964545075.1 uncultured bacterium | reverse complement strand
TTGACGCCTCTAAACTTTGAGCGCTTTCGCCGTCTTTTTTAAATTCGGCCATGAGATCCATCGGGATCATCTCGCGCGTTATAGTTTCGGCGTCGTTAAGTACGACTATGCGTTCGATCGTGTTTTCAAGTTGGCGAACGTTTCCGGGCCACGAGTAGTTAAAGAAAGTCCTTAACGCGTCGTCATTTATCTTTTTAAAGCCTCGTTCGTTCTCCTTATTAAATTTAGCAATAAAGTGATTTATTAGCAAGGGTATATCTTCTTTTCTTTCACGCAGCGCCGGAATATATATCGGGATAACGTTAAGCCTGTAATAAAGATCTTCGCGGAATTTGCCTTCGCCGACTTTTTTTTGAAGGTTTACGTTGGTGGCGCATATTATTCGCACGTCGACCTTGACCGGATTTACTCCGCCTACGCGCATGAATTCTTTTTCCTGGAGAACGCGCAACAGTTTGACCTGGATTTCCGGTACTATATCGCCTATCTCGTCGAGAAATATGGTGCCGTTATCGGCGCTTTCGAATTTTCCGGGCTTTCTCGTCACCGCTCCGGTGAACGCGCCTTTTTCGTAACCAAAAAGTTCTGATTCAAGAAGCGTTTCAGGGAGCGCCGCGCAGTTGAGTTTTATATACGGTTTTGACGAGCGGTTGCCGGCGTAATGGATGGCGCTGGCTACAAGCTCTTTTCCGGTGCCTGATTCGCCGTATATTATGACCGTGGCGTTTGAAGGCGCGACCTTTTCGATAAGATCGAAGATCACTCCCATTTTCGGCGATTTGCCGATGATGTTATTGACGCCGTGCCTGCCGCGCAGTTCCGTTTTGAGTTGCTCGTTTTCGAAGAGAAGATCGAGCCTTTCGCTCATTTTTTCAATGGCTACCTGTATTTCGTCGAGCGTGAAAGGTTTCGTGATATAATCAAACGCGCCTTTTTTCATGGCTTCGACGGCGGTATCGACGGTTCCGTAAGCGGTCATGACCATTACGGCGGTGTCGGGATGTTTTTCCAATACGATCGCCAGAAGGTCCATGCCCGACATTTTCGGGAGCCTCATATCGGTGATGAGTATGTTTATCTTGCGCTCCGCCATTACGCGCATGGCATCCTCGGCCGAAGTTACGCCCGCGATCTCGTATCCAAGGGCTCCGAGCGGCTCGACCAGTCCGTTTCTCATTATGTCTTCGTCGTCGACTATTAATATCGTATAATTTGAAATTTTTGATTTCATGGTTTTTTATATGCCGGCCTTTCGATGTAGATTCATTTTATTTTAACTATATGTAAGAAACTTTGTTTTCGTTGGGTAAATTTATCTCAAATATTGTTTGATAATTTTTTATTTCGTCCGTTCCAGCGCGTGGCGCGAGCTGTATGGAGCCTCCGTGGGCTTCGATTATCTTCTGCGTTATTGAAAGCCCGAGTCCCGTTCCTTTTGAGCGGGTTGTAAAAAAAGGCCTGAATATTTTTTCTGAAAGTTCAGCCGGTATTCCGGGGCCGTTATCGCATAAAAGAATCGTCGAAAAATCGTTTTGACTGTCATAACTCAGCGATATTTTTATTTTATTATCCTGCGCCGTTTTGCTCTCGCCGGTTCTTTTTTCAAAAGCGTTGAGCGAATTGGAAATCAGATTCGTGAAGACCTGCTTGATCTTTTCGGGATCGCAATATATATTGAAAACGCCTTTATTGGCGGCTGGATCGGGGACTATTTCCACCAGCGCTTCTTTTTCTTTGATTTCTTTCTGCAGGAAAAATGAAACGTCCTTCACTATCTGATAGATGTTCACCAGGCGCTTATTTATTATCTCGTCGCGTGAAAAATTTAAAAGGCTCGAAACCATTCCGTTTATGCGGCCAACCGCTTCTATTATTTGACTTATCCATTTTTTACGCATGTCGCCTTCCTCAAAGGAGCCCGAAAGAGAAGTTGCGAAAAGCGATATGCCGCCCAGTGGATTTCTTATTTCATGAGCTACGCCCGCCGCCACTTCGCCTATGGATGCAAGCCTTTCCATGCGCGCGGCGTATTTTTCGAGCCGGGCCAGCGTCAGGTAGTTTTTCTGCGCTACGATCATAGAGGTAAGTATGGTCGAGGCGGCTATCATAAAATCAATGGTTTCGGCTTCGTTTCCCCGGCAGAGGGACTGGCATCCTTCGTCGGCCGCGGTCGCCGAGTTGATGAAGAACATATATCCTATAGGCTTGCGATTATAATGTATGGGGCGCGCGTTGATATCGAAGTCGGTTTTAGACCCGTTGATTGCGTTAAGGTCTTCGCGAAAGGCGCGTAACGGCTCGTGGTATATGTTTACCTGGCTTAAATTTATTATGCTGTAATTATTTTCCTTTTCCATTCCGCCGCCGGGCTGGCCGTTTTTCCAGAAGTCCATATTAAGCGACGAGATGAGCGATGAAAGCGGTCCGGAAATGTCTTCGGGGAGCGATGAATATGTTTTAAGCTCTTCGTCGTCTTCGTCGTAGATGGCGAGAGCGCAGCAGTAAACTCTCATGAAAAGGGATATCTCCGTAAGCGCTCGGTTTATCGCCGAATCGAAATCCATGGAATCGAAGAAATTATCGCTTATGCTCGATATGGTATATATTATGGACAGGCTTCTTATTTTATTTTCGAGCGTCGAAGTGCTCAGGAAATTATCGTAGAAGGCGCCCAGATAATTCGCGAGCAGAAGCACCGCCATATTGTCGTCGTATCCGAAACCGGCCGGCGAGTCCTTTTTTTCAAAAGGGTTTATGACGACTATTCCGCCGCGGCCCTGATTGAAGTTCATTATCGGCGCCGCCAGAAGATCGTGGGTCTGACCGCTTTCCGGATGGCCGGACGTCTTGAAGCCTTTGCGGCCGGATATGGAGATGGTCTGCATTTTGTTGACGGCGGTTTCGATGGTTTTTACGGACATTTCCCGGAAGATGAATAGCGTGTCTTCATTTTGAGTTTCGCGAAAAAATTTTTCGCCTATGATCCTGTAAGCCTGATTTTTCTTGTCCCACAGAAGAGCGGCGGTATAAGTGGCGGGGGAGGCCATCGCGAGAAGTTCGATTATCGCGTCGACATACGCGGCGAAAGTGTCGCGCGTCAGATAGACGCTGTTTTCGGCGAGTTTTTTTTCAATGTCGGCCGGCGACGTATACGACAGTTTTGATATTTCGAAACTTTCGGAGCGGATGACGTTATTGATCAGGGCGAGGGAGGCGCATCTGGAAAGCACCGGCATATATTTCATCGCTTCGCTCATGGCCCGCTCGGATGGCTTTTTAGAGTAATATATCTC
>CAZJFS010000286.1:0-3328 GCA_964545075.1 uncultured bacterium | reverse complement strand
GATCACTGTCGGAGCTATTCACTTGTCAAACTGAACACGATTATTTGTTCAAAGCGATATCATTATAACACACATTTTAAACTATGTCAACATATTTTTCAAAATATTTTAATTATTTTTCACATACGGCAAAACTCAACATCAGTGGTCGTTTTAATGTAACGCTGGAAGGGATTTTATGAATTATTTTTGTTTTATTTTGTCCGTAAGACATATTTTTTCTTCCGATATGAACTTTCTTTTGGTACTCAGCGGAAAACATTCCGCTCCGTTCTTCTCATTAACTACACAAAACTCGATGTTTTAAAGTTTTTTATCCAGTCCGAGCCTTATTTTAAAAGAGCGCCGGTTATGTCCGTTATCCGCGGCGCTTTGTTTTCGAGCGGTATCCTTTTGGTCTTCATTTCTTTTTCAAAAGGTAATTTTTTAAGATCTATTGCGCGTAACGATAGATCGTTGTAATCGCGAATATACAATATTCCGTTCTTGAGATCCTTTATCACGGCCCATTGAGTGTGGTCGTTCGCCGCGCCGTTCTTTTCATTGCTTTTTATGGCGCCCATCGGAATGTCCACGGCGTTTAATATATGAGCGGCCAGATTCACTCCCGCGGCGGCGTCTTTCGGACGGTCGGAGAAATTAGCGAGCATGGCCGCCCGAACGAACCTCGAAGGCGGCGTCCAATCGCCTGGAATACCGGACAATCCGCTGCCCTGGCCAGCCGGCTTTACGACGATGCCGCCTATCGTCAAAGGGGCCGCGTTTTCAGTCTTCAGGTTGACATAGTTTCGAAGATTTTCGATATGCCAGTCAAACGAAGGCGAATTAGTTAGAACTCCGACGGGATTATCATAAACCGTTATCTCTCCGGCGATGAATTCTATGACGATATTTCCGCCTTCCGCGTCATGAACGGCGAAATGAACCGGAGGAACCATGTTTATGCCGGCGACCGGATCGGCCCAGACCCGGATATTTTTAACCGCGTTTTTAATGTCTTCGACTCTGTTGAAGTTGCCGAGTACCCAGGCGCCGAAACGTCCTATATGGACGGCGCGGTTTCTCCGCCTTTTTGAAACAACCTGATACGAGGCTTCAGCGAGCCAGAGGCCTTCGGCCGATAATCCGGCCTCGTTCAATCCGTCTATTACGACGCCGGCCATGCCGAACGCGTCGACGGCGGCGTAACCGTATTTCGACGTCCACACCAGGCCGTTGCCTCCTTCGGGAGCTCCGCCGGATTCTTTTTCACCGCGAGGTTTTATGAATATGTGCGGTTTCAGATCTACCGCGAATTCCATCGAGCGGCCGATGATAAAATCGCCGTCAAGGGTTTTGACCTGAAAGTCGGTGCAAGCAAAAGATGCCGAACCAAAAGATGCAATTAAAAGAAAAACAAGAACGCCTATGAAAATTGAGCCGGCTTTTTTTAACATGTCGTTCCTCCCGTTAAGTTTATATACAAGAGAGATCGCGGCCGATCAAGTCTTATACGCGTTTAATTTTACCATCCCGCTTTGTGAATGATTTATAAATAAACGGTTCGTGATGTGATTATAACCGCGAAATATATGACGCGCATTCAGCAAGTCCGGTTTATTCGGCGGACGCTCCTATAAATATAGCCGTTACGACGTCCTTCTCTATCGTAAATACGACGCCGCCAAAAAGCGATCCGGCAATTATTTTCGAAGCGTCTCCGGCATTTTCCGGATCGATCTCGTTCTCATAAGCTTTACATACTTCGGCGCGGGTACTTTTTATTCCGATATTTCTAGCCGTTTTAAAGTCGCATGGTTTTTCGACGCTTATAGTAGATACGAGCCACTTCTTTCCGGAGTTCACAAATCCGAGCGAAACGCCTGCTTTTTTATAATTCCAGTCCTGATGGGTAAGTCCGTCGGCGCCCCATACCTCCGCTTTTCCTTTTACGGCGTCTTTTCCAAGGATCTTTATGACATCTTTATCGGTCAAACCGATCTTTATAAGGCCCACCAATTCGGTTTCCATAAGCGCCGTTCCAATCTGGCCGTAATCCTTTTTAACATCTGACGCTAAAACCGCGTTTGCGAATAAAATCGCGATGATAAAGGCGAAAATTACGATAGAAAAAACTCTTTTTTTACTCATGACAACTCCCTTTTCTTTCTTTGATTATTTATAGACTTTTAAAATATCGCCTGGCGCTTCGTTCAGGCCGATAAGCGCCCGTCAATCCGCGAATGAATAATCGCTCGCGACTATCTTCAAAACGCCTTTTTCAATGGAATATAAGACCAGTCCGGCGCAGCCGGATTCAGGAAGCCATTGATGCGTCATGAAATAATCCCGGCCGTTAAAATCAAAGGAAAATTTAAAATCGGCATGGTCCGCGAAAACTATTTTTCCGCGGTCGAAAACGAACATGAAATTATCGAATTTGCTGTCAACGGAGCGGGCCGCCAAATGAGCGATCAAAATGCCGGAGCGTTCGGAGCGCTTGCTTGTGCTGAAACAATTCATTTTATACTTTTTCGAGATGTTTTCAGACAATTCAAGTTCTTCATCGAATCCGAATTTTATAGCCATGACCTTCTCCGCGTTGGCTTTGTCTGAGATGTAATCGACGGCTTTTTCAAACGCTTCTTTTCTTTCCTTTTCTGAAGACCGAATTATTTCCGTGATCACGGGATTTTTTTTCGATCCGGCGTTCACATCTTTTTTCAGGGCGAATATGACGTCGCCTTCGCGGCATTTATCCATAACCTGTTCCGGATATTTTTTAGTGTAAAACATCAGGTACTTTGTGCCTCCGGAATCGAATGAATAAAATTTCAACGACCGCACCACGTCATCTGAAACGCCCAATCCGGATATAGCGATAAGTTTTTCGCCGACCGCAGGCATGACCGGTTTTGAAAACATATTAGGCGTGGCATATTCTGATAGTACCCGGCCGGATCCGTCGGCGTTTGAGCCCTGCCGCATAATGATTTCGGAGAGGTCCTGGCCTTTAACGTCGGCTATGTTGTATAAGAAAAACTTTACTTCCGATGTGTCGCTTTCCCCCGCAATCGCAAGCGGTGCCGCCGCCAGAAAAATAACGAGCGCGGCAAATATCATTCTCATACTCTTTACTCCTTTAAAATATCAGTTTAAAGTCGATCCGTTTTATTGAGATATCTTATTTTTTCAGCCAGCGGTCGTTTTTTTCGAGCACGGAGCCTGCCCCAACGCCGTCGAGCCACGCTTTAGCGTCTTTGTCTTCGCGGAGGTATGCATCCCAGAAGGCAGTCGTCAAAGCTATTATCGCGCGGTGATGATTAGGGTTGCGCGTTCTGTTAGCGAT
>CAZJFS010000285.1:1752-3341 GCA_964545075.1 uncultured bacterium | reverse complement strand
CGTTACGCAAAAGATGAGGAAAAAACCCGGAGAAGTCAAGGTCAGGAAAATGCTGGCTTCAACGATTGACGAAAATGCTCGTCAAAGAAAAGCCGAACCGCGGGCTGAAGTCAGAAAACAAAAGTTATAAAAAATGGTCGTCAGCTAATGGAAATGTATGTCAGTAAAATTCATTATCCGGTCAAAAACCTCGGCTTTGGTTCACGCCGCCTGGGAATTTGGTTTCAGGGATGTTCGATCCACTGCGAGGGCTGTATAAACAAAGACACATGGCCGTTCGATGAAAAACACAAGATTTTATTGAGCGACTTGCGCGACAGGCTGAATATTTTCAAAAGCAAGCGCGTCGATGGCGTTACGATAACCGGCGGCGAGCCATTCGATCAGCCGGCGGCGCTTATAAAGCTCGTAAAGTACCTGCGCGGGATCACGGACGGCGATATTTTTGTATATTCAGGTTACCGATACGAATATTTGAGCCGAAAATTTCCGGCGATTCTCTCAAAAATCGATGTGCTTGTTTCAGAACCTTTTGCTGAAAACGAGACGGACCGGCTTATATGGCGCGGGTCGGATAACCAGAAAATACATTTGCTTTCCGCCGCCGCAAGGAAATTGTATCCGAAAAACATTAATAAAATCGAATATAGCGGCCGCAAAATGCAATTTTCAATTATCGGCGACGAGATATTCATGATAGGAATACCGGCCAGAACCGATATGAAAAAATTTTACAAGCTTTTAAATGAAAGAGGAGTGAACTGTGAAGCGTTATAAAATATGCCCTGCGTGTAATACCAAAAACTCAGATGCCGAAGCGATGTGTGAAAATTGCGGCGTCGATATTTCATACGCGCCAACCAAAACTGAAGTCAATTCAGATATCATGCCGCCTTCTCCTCAAATTTTAAATCCGACCGGAAAGATATGCCCGAAATGTAAGGCCGATAATCCTGATTACGCTATGCTCTGCAATAATTGCCAGGAAGATATCACGGGAGTCGAACCTTCCGCATTGAAAATAAATTCCGGAAATTCTTCGCCCGCAAATCATAATAGCGATGTTTATGATGGAACTTTTATAGAAGCGTCCGCCAGAAAGGTTTTACAACTGCTCTTACATTCATCGGAAGAAAATATCACGATTTCATTAAAGGACGGCGATGTTTTAGGCCGATGCGATAAATGCAATCCTCCTCGGGCGGATCACTCAAAATGCTCATTTATGAAAGAAAAAAAAGATTTTATCGACTGCGTGAAGTTTAATACCGTATCAAGAAAACACGCAAAATTTATTTTTGAAAACGGTAATTTTTATATCGTCGCGCTTCAGGAAGCCAAAAACGTAACGCTCATAAACGGAATCGAACTTGAGCGCGGCGCTAAAAAGATCGTAAAATCAGGCGATCGATTAAAATTTTCAAGTAAATTGGAACTTTATGTCATATAATCATTATAAAAAAACTCCGGCCGGTTGACAAAAAAGTCCGGTTAATGTATAATTCGGACGCCGGGGCCAAGCCGGGTTAAGTAGAATAGTTACGCCCTTTCCGGCAATAAATCTGGAAGTAAAGACGATGTTCGAAATA
>CAZJFS010000285.1:0-1652 GCA_964545075.1 uncultured bacterium | reverse complement strand
AATAGTTACGCCCTTTCCGGCAATAAATCTGGAAGTAAAGACGATGTTCGAAATAGCAAAACTTTTTATCGCAAGTTTTATATCGCTTTTCACCATAGTAGATCCGATATGCGCCGCGCCGATCTTCGTATCCGTCACGGCCGGCGACGACCGCGGCAAGAAAAACAGGCAAGCCCGTAACGCCGCTTTTTATATGCTGCTGATCCTCTCCACTTTTTTTATAGGCGGTTCGCTCATATTGAATTTCTTCGGGATTTCAATCGAAGGCATCAAGATCGCCGGCGGGCTCATGATGATAACTTCGGCCAAAGGAATGCTCGATGAAAAGAAAAAATTATCGAAGATCGAGCACGAAGAATCGATCGTAAAAGACGATGTCGCGTTTTCGCCGATCGCCATGCCTCTTCTTTCCGGGCCGGGCGCGATAGCGGTCACGCTGGGACTCGCCTCGCACGCGAAATCATTCGCTCATTATGCGGCCGTTCTCTCATCAATTATCGTGGTCGCATTTATTTCATACCTTATACTGCGATTTTCCGCGAAGATCGTCGGATATATGAGTTCGACGATGATGAACGCCATGACTAAGATGATGGGTTTTATTTTGCTTTGCATAGGCGTTCAGTTCATCCTCGACGGACTTGTCACGATATTCAACACGAAAATAATCATAACGCATTAAGCTTTTCCTGACGGCCATTTCATAAAAAAATGAAAATTGAAACAAAATTGTGTTTTTCTTAGTATAAGTATTTAAGAAGTTTTGAAGCAAAAATTTTTAACGAGTAAAGTATTTAAAAATAATGAATAAAGCGAGGATGATCCGTATGAATTATTTGAGCGCATATTATTACTCCCTTAAAAAATCTTCCCTCTTACTTGTCCTGGCCGCGCTTATCATCGCGACCGCGACGAACGGCATCGCGGGCGCGGAAGGCGTCTCCGGCGTGCAAGATTCGTTAAAGGCCGGAAGAATAGTCACTGACGCCACCGGCGCCGCGAGCGGAACGATAAACGTTTCCGAGGATTCATACCTCAACGTCAGGACCGGCCCCGGAACCAACTATAACATAATCGGACAGCTCCATAGATACGACAATATAAAGGTCCTCGATGAAAAACTCGGCTGGTATAAAATAAATTATAACGGCTCCGACGCATGGATAAACGGATATTACGTATCCGGCGTCCAAACCAATTCCTCTATTGAAGTGGCCGTTTACGGAACCGTCGCGACATCCGACGGCGAAAGCGTAAGTCTCAGGATCGGCGCCGGACTGGATAATACCGCGGTTGACGTTCTTCCGAACGGGGCGCGCTTCAAGGTCCTCGACAAACAGGACGGCTGGTATAAAATAGAAGTTTCAGGCCACAGAAATCCGCTGTGGATAAACGGTTCTTTCGTAAAACTCATCGATACGATAGAAGACCCCGCCGCCGCGGATAACGTGCCCGCCTATGTCGATATTCCCGCCAATTACGCCCTCAATTTAAGATCCGGCGCGTCGAGCACGAGCCCTATCATGCAGGAACTCGCTAATATGACCACTCTTTCTATAATCGGCGTCGAGGGCGATTGGTATAAAGTGAAACTTTCGAACGGAACGATCGGCTATTGCCACTCGAATTTCATAAAAAAAGGAACGCCCGGA
>CAZJFS010000284.1:0-3455 GCA_964545075.1 uncultured bacterium | reverse complement strand
GCTCCAGCCTAAAGATCGACGCCGCAAAGGACGGTCTCAAGTTCTCGGCCAAAGAGGCGGAGGACGTAAAAAAGGAATGATTCCGCGAAAAACGCGGAACAAAAACGCGGAAGGGGTGACCAATAGCTTTAGGAAGAGTTGACGCGACTTTTCCTCACTCCTTTGTTGGGGCCCTTCGCCTGCCACCACGGGCGAAGGGTTTTCCTTTTTCCGGGCGTCAGTCCTTTATGATCCCGGCCTTGCCAAACTTGAGGCGTTATTTCTCTTCGACGAGTGGAAAAAGTCCGTTTCCACCGAAAAAATCGCCGGAATGACGCATCGCGATGTTTCCAGGCTCGAGCCTCTTGAGGAAAGCAACGTATACAGGCTCACTAATACGTTTTCGCCAAATACATATATGGCATTTGAAAAAGAAATTGAAGATATGGTCAAAACATGTCCCGGCGGCAATCCTGACTTTTCATTTGAAAAAGCCAAAAAATGCTTTGTATTCGATCATTTTCTTACTTCAGGATCGCATCCGAAAATTTCATCCGAAGACCGCTACGGGTTCAAATGGAAAATTAAATTCGGCGAAGAAATGCATACCGAACTTTTCGCCACCCGGCTTTATATGATTCTGGGCGGCCGGTACGCCGACCTTAAATATTACATTCCTTCCGGAACCGTCCCGCTGGTGCTCGAACCACCCGCAAAACAGGGCGAAGATCCGAAAGCCGTTTCATATTTTTACCAGCTCGTGGAAGCATTCGCGCCAGCCCAGTCGAAATCGAAAGCCCTCCAGTTTCATATCGCCGACTGGATACTTCCTCAAAACATTATCAAAGACGATCAGGGCCGGATACTGGGCAACGGTATCGTTGACGAGGCGTTTATCAAAAAATACGGTCTTAAAAAGAAATATCTGGGCGCATACTATGTTTATTTCATCGAGTCGACAATGTCCTTCACGCCTCCCGTGGTCAAAAAACTTGGAGCGGCGGCTTTTTCAGGGTTGGGAGCGAATCAGAGCCGCGCCGCCAGAGGATCTATAATATTTAATCTGTTTCTCTCGAGCCTCGATGCCAAGGACGATAATTGCCAGATGTCGCTTCTTTACAATCCTCAGACGCAAAAATTCGACCGGCCGATCGAGTATCAGTCCGATCTCGGCTGCGTAATGGGAAGCCCGCTTTCCGCCGGCGAAATAAATTCCTACGATTGGGAATGGCTGGTGCCTCTTCCCGGATTTATTGGTTTCAACGTCAAAATAATGTATTATCCAGGCGCATGGAAAAGCGCGACATTCGCCGACGCTATGTGGATGGCCAGAAAAATCGCCGCCATCGACGTGAAAACATTTGAATGGGCGGCCGCCGAGAGCCACTGGGAGCCCTTCGTACAGGCGCTCGTCGTCGAAAAGATCAAATCCAGAAGAAACCAGATGGTTAAGTTTTTCGGCCTTGATCGCGAAGGCGTAGCCATGATGCCCGTCGATCGCAACCTCACAATTACAATGCCCGGCCCCGCCGCTATTCTTGATTCCCCGGTACAATACGGCGTGATAGTATCCCCTCAGGCTTCCTTGACCGTTAAAAACGCCGAAGAAAAACATCCGGAAGGGATATTCAATATTAAAAATCCTTTTAACGACTGATTTTTTGAAAATAAAAATGACGGGTGATGATTAAAATGAAAAAAAATATGGTAAATGGTTCTAAATTTTTAACTCTCTTATTGATATGCGTCATGGTGTCGATCATTTTGCCGTTAAATCCGGCGCCGCTATTTTCGGCGGAATATTCAGAAAATCTAATTAATCTCGATATCATTCACACCAATGATACGCATGGTTATTTTCAGAAAGAAAAAAATTCAGGCGTTTCCGTGGCCGCGGCCGTTGACCGTGCGAAAAAAGGCATATTGAGCAGAAAAGACGGAGGTTTTTTCCTTCTATTAGATTCCGGAGACATAATGAACAAGGATAATACGGACATAAATAAAATGAATTCCGATCTTGAAATAATGTCGAAACTTGGCTATGACGCTATTGCGCTTGGCAATCACGATGTATTATACGGAATTGAAAAGCTGAAAGAACAATCTGGCGCCCTTAATATTGCCATCGTTTGCGCTAACCTTGTCTATAAAGACTCGGATGACTTCGTCTTTCAACCTTATATCGTTAAAAATATCGGAGGAATAAAGATCGGGATCTTAGGGATGACGACGCTTGCGACCGCGGAAAAATTGAATAAAGAAGACAGGAAAAACGTTAAGCTCATCGATTCCGAAGATGCATATTCCAGGATCATAGGCCAGTTTAAAAACGAATGCGACGTCAGAATTCTTTTGTCCCATATGGGGACCGATGAAGATGAAAAATTCGCGAAGAAACATTCTAAAATAAAGGTCATTGTCGGCGGGCATACGCCTGACGCTCTGGAAATGCCTCTTTTTGTAAACTCTTCATGCATAGTAAATACCGGCAGATTCGGAGTTAACATCGGGCATATCGACGTCAAATTCGAAAAGAAAAGCCGCGAAGTGAAAAACATCGAAGGCTCGCTCAAATTTATAGGCGAATAAGATTATTAAATCATCTTAATTGACACCCCGCGTCTTTTCTGGTATAATCGCATATTAAATTATGCTGACTTATCCGCTAAAATTAATGAAACAGTATTTCGGCTATTCGGAATTCAGGGACGGCCAGTCGGAACTTATCTCGGCTATAATCTCGGGCCGCGATGCGCTGGGTATAATGCCTACGGGCGCCGGCAAATCCCTTTGCTTCCAGATTCCCGCGCTCATGGCGGAAGGCACCGTCATCGTAGTTTCTCCGCTTATATCGCTGATGAAGGATCAGGTCGAGGCGCTCCGCCAGGCGGGGCTTCCGGCCGCGTTCATAAACAGCACTCTCACGACTTCTGAATATAGAAAGATCGAGAGCGAGGCTTTGAAAGGGACATATAAATTAATTTATATAGCGCCGGAAAGGCTCGAAAATCCTAATTTTTTCAGATTTTTAAACGATATTTCCGTTACCATGGTGACCATCGACGAGGCGCACTGCGTATCTCAATGGGGCCATGATTTCCGGCCGAGCTATCTCAAGATCGCGGAAATGATACAGACATTTAAAAACAAGCCGGTGGTATCGGCTTTTACGGCGACGGCGACGCCTTTGGTCAAAGATGACATAGTTAAGCTTCTCAAATTACACAATCCCGTTACGGTAGTGACCGGGTTTGACCGCAAAAACCTTTATTTCGAGGTCAACAGGCCCGATAATAAGTTTGATTTCACCATCGATTACGTGCGAAAAAATGCCGGTAAATGCGGCATTATTTATTGCATAACTCGAAAACTCGTCGAAAGCGTATGCGAAAAATTAAAGATTAACGGCATCAACGCCGTCAGATACCACGCCGGCCTGTCCTTGAAGGAAAGAAAAGCCGCGCAGGAACAGTTCA
>CAZJFS010000283.1:0-3590 GCA_964545075.1 uncultured bacterium | reverse complement strand
GTCATGTCGACAAGCGATTCCGCACCGACGATCTTAACCAGCTCTTCGCCATAAAGTGAATTTAAGAGGCTCTGTTTTAATGCCGCGTGATTTTGAACAAAATAAGAAGCGTTTTCAGGCGACACTTTTTTCAAACCGATCAATACGTTATCTATTATCTGGAGAGCGTTAAGCGGTCCGACCGTGATGTGAGGATTTCCGTAAACATGAAGCCCGCCCTCACTCCTGCTTAACACCGTTGGAATTTCAAGCGTTTTAACGCCGTCGGCAGCGGCGACATAGCCGGGCTGGCCGCTCATTATATTTTTATTGGCCGATTTTTCGAGCATATCAGGCACCCATAATTCAAGATCGAGCCCGGTGCCTATAAACAGGTCGGCCTTCTGGCACAGCGTCACAAAGCTCGGCTTGGGCCTTACGAAATGGGCGTTCTCATCGCCCTGACAGATCGCCGTCGCCTCGACTTTTTCTTTTCCGATCTCCTTCGCGAAATAAGCATAATCGGTGAGCGTGGTGACGACTTTCACCGTGCCGGCCGCGATGGATATTTTTAACGGCAGAAGAACGATCATAAGCGTTAAAAATATAAATATCATTTTTTTCATATATATTTCTCCTTTTGCTATCGTATTTTTATGATCAATATTTTTCATGCTTGTGCGGCCCGAAAGACCATGTGAGTTGAAGGTTGGCGCGGTGTTCGATCCTCTGCGGCGCGAAGTCGCTGTTTATATAATCGTATTGAAATCGCGTTCTGACCCATGGGCTCTGCCAGAAATTAACGTAGGGCGATATCGCATAAGTCCTGAAACGCTTGTTATCGACCTGGAACGGGTGAGTATAATCCAGTTTCAAACCGTGTTCCCACTGTTCGGAGGTTTTTCTCTGAAAATAAGTGTAACCGCCCCAGGTATTGATGTTTTCAATTTTATTGGCCGCGACCAAAATCTCTTTATTGACATGATATAATTCAGTGCGCCACGTAAAATTTCTGTATTTATCGTTCAACGGCTCATAAAAACACGTCAGATCGAGCCCGCCAAGCCTAGTATAGCGTTTAGGTTCGTCATACGCATTCCCGGCCGCGTCGGCGGCGCCAAACTTGCTGTTGGGCCCGATCATTGCCGTCAGGCCGACCTCGAAGTACTTATCGCGTGTAAGATCGTAATAGTTTTTAACGTGAAGCAGCGCCGAAGGTATATGGCCCGAATTCGCCCCCGAAAAAAGATATGCGTTGTCGGCCCTCTGAAACTGAAGCGTGATCTGGTTCGCGTCGGACCATGGCTTTTTCAGGTTCCAATCGAACGAAAAACCCTTGCCGGCTATCCCGCCGGGCCCGAGGATCGTGGTCATCGATATAGGAAAAAGACTCTGATCGAGGGCGGGAAGGTGCCAGCGGTTTACGACGCCGAATTGAGACCTGAATTTACCCGCGGTAAGCGTTCCGCCCGGTATTATATTACTGAAGATACCGTAAGCTTCGCCAAGTTCAAAACCGTCTTCCTTAGCCGCGAACGTTAATTTACCGAAAGAATACGGGTCCATTTCGGACTGCATGTGTATCCCGGCCAGTCTGAAATTCTCGCCGCTTTTAAATCCCGGATAATTTACCGGCTGGTTCAATTTATAAGACGAAAGATGGTCGAATGTGATCGATATTTCAGGATTGATCGCCTGCTGGGCGCGTTCGCCGCCCTTGAAAACTTTCGTCGCGACCTCGGTCGTTCCCGATGAAGCCGCTCCGGACGCCGCGGTCATTTGAGCCCGGGTTCTTATGGCAGCCAGTTCTTCGTCTTCGCTTAAAGGAACTGGCTGATTTTTTTCAATACCGCCGTTGTTTTTTTTGATTTTTTTAATTTCACCGGACAATTTATTCACCGCTTCAGTGAGCTCGGCGACCTGCTTTTCAAGCACCTTTATTTTCCTGTCTTCCGGCTGTTC
Organism: uncultured bacterium; assembly: GCA_964545075.1. GTDB lineage: Bacteria > Muiribacteriota > UBA9980 > UBA9980 > UBA9980 > DAOPXV01. Next base: position 1,649 of record CAZJFS010000283.1, on the reverse strand, counting down.
TGCGGCAATGGCATGTTTAAAACAACATGATAAAAATAACAATACCGTTAAAAAAACGCTGATTTTTTTCAACATTTAATTTCCTCCAATATATTAATTTATTTAACCGTTTTATAATTATTTAACGGCTTGGAGGAGCCCGGCCGCCCGGCATATTTAATCGAATATTTGACGGCGGATCTATAATATCGCCGCATTTATTAAAAAATACTATCTTAAATAAAAGTAAAACGGAAAGCGAGAAATAAATCGAGGCGGCTATCACGGCCAGAAAGCTGCATATAACGCATTCCCTGACGCATCTTATAGCGTCATGACAATCGTCGTGATAATGAGCGTAAGCTATTATCAGAGATATGGAATATATTAATAATATAATATATTTTAGTTTTTCTTTCTTAAAAATAGCCATAGTTTATAATTCCTGCCGTTTGCTTCCAAATTTTTTCAAGCGGAGCGATATCAGCTCATCAAAGCGTCATACCGTCCGCCTTTTAATCATTTCAACCCGTTCATCGCGTTAAAAACCTTTTCAGCCGTGTATGGCGATCTCAAAAGCCTTACGCCGCAGGCGTCGCATATGGCGTTAGCGATAGCCGGAAGCGCGCCGTTAATGCCTATCTCCGAAACGCTCTTGGCGCCGTAGGGGCCGGTTTCCTCGTAAGACGGGATTAATATTGTCCTTATCTTCGGCGCGTCGGTGGAGCTGAATATCTTATAGTTATTAAACGACGGATTGAGCATTCTACCTTTCAAATCGAAAATATATTCCTCCGTCAGGGCGAAACTGATGCCGTTTAAAACCGCGCCTTCACACTGTCCTTCGGCGAGTTTCGGATTTATCGCGGTCCCGCAGTCGGTGACATTAAGATATTCGATAACTTTGACCTGACCTGTTTCGGTATCTACGGCGACTTCGACGAAATGAGCCGAAAACGGAGGAGGCGATTTGTGCGTTATGTGCGAGGCCTCGGCGGCAAGCTGTTTCTGATTTTTCTCGTAGAGCGAATAGAGCGCTATCTGGCCGTAAGTAACGGATTTATTACTTTTTTTGCATGTAGCTCTGGCGTCTTCTACCGATATGTTTTCGGTACTCGATTCAAGCATTTCGGCCGCCACTTCAATTATGGAATTTTTTAGTTTCTGCGCGGCGTTGATAACGGCTCCTCCAGATAAGTATGTGGTCGATGAAGCATACGCGCCGACGTCGAAAGGCGTAAGGTCCGTGTCGGAAGAATATACCATTACGTCGGAAGTATTGCAGCAAAGCGTTTCGGCCGCAATCTGGGCGAGTATCGTGTCGCTTCCGGTTCCAAGGTCCGTCGCGCCGACGAGAAGGTTGAACGAACCGTCATCGTTGATTTTGATATAAGCAGCGCCCATATCGATTTCGGGAATACTCGATCCCTGCATCAGGCAGACCATTCCGGCACCGTAGCGCCATCTTCCGTCAGTTCTCTTTTTATTGAAACGGTTATACCAGTCGAACTCTTTCACTCCGACGTCTATGCATTTTTCAAGCGAGCACGAGCCGATCTTCATCTCGACGCCAGCCTTGCCTTCGCCCATTTTTTGAAATACGGGCGAACCTTCACCTTCATTAATGTGGTGCTTTTTATAAAATTCGATTATATCGATGCCGGCTTTTT
>CAZJFS010000282.1:0-3598 GCA_964545075.1 uncultured bacterium | reverse complement strand
AAAATGAAAAATTCCAGGATCTGTTTCGCCCCTCCACGCCTTGCGTATAGAACTTCTTCGGTGCCGTCGCCGTCTATATCGATCGCCACGAGTGAATCGATGCATGCTGACATTGCGTCTATTTCCTGTAAAAACGAACCCGTGAAACAGGCCAGTTTTGATGCGGGCTGGAAATTCATGGAGGCGCCGCCGCCATTTTCACTGTTTATAGATACTATCAAAGCTTCCGCCGGAACAGATCCGGTTTTTAAGACGACTGAAAATCCTATTGCCTCGCCTTTTTCCAGAAACTTTTGAACCGCCTTTTCGGCTGGCGTTGAAACGGCTCCGGCCGAAGATATAAAAGTTATGGATATTGCGAATAATGCCATGGCAACGGCGTTAGAAAATTGCCGGAATGATTTTTTTAAAAGAAAATAGTTTATCATGTTCATGGATAATATCGTTTAGTTTGATTGACGGTTATTTCGGAATAAGCATATCGGCATGGAGAACTACTTTATTTTTTTAGTCCACCACGTTCCCTTCATTTTGCCGAACTTCCAGCAGCCTGAACATCTGCCGGGCTTTGTAAACTTGCCTTTATATTCACCGCTGTCCGTGGTGCAGTTGATATTGCCTTTGTCGTCAGCGGTTCCGGTTATATCGACGGAGAGTTTCTCCCTGGTGTAATATAGCGTTGCGATGAAACTGCCGTTTGAGTCGATCATAGCGTTTATAGTCCCTTTAGAGCTTCCCGAGAACGCACCTTTATATTTTCCAGCGTAAGGATTCGGAACGGTCGCCTCCGCGCTTGATGAAATAGAAACCTCGAGCGTTGTATCCGCGGCGAAAACCTCAAAACAGTTAGAGAAAGGGAGTAATACCATGGAGATGATGAGCATCGTTAGCATTGAGTCACTTATACGCATGAGATGGCGCCTCCATAAAATTTAGCGTGAATTTAAGATGCGGATAATAATTCATGCGGCGTCGGTTTTGCCCGCCGGTTAAAATAAAAAAAGGCCGTAATACGCATCTTTAGATGCGGCCTCGGCCTCTTTCTATTTTTTGATATAAAGAACTTCATTATGACTTCATTATAACCGAATTATTTTATATTGTCAATGAGTTCATGAATTTCAGGCCGGCCTTAAGTTATTTTATAAAGGGCCTGATTATTACAGGCGCGAATGATCCGCTTAATCGCTTTTTATCCGCACGTGTAATAACTGCATGCCGGGTTTCTGCATTTTCCGCCGCGGCAGCCTTCGACGTAGTCAAGCGTTCCGCCGCATTCGGGGCAGGCTCCGCTCTGACCGCCGGATTTGATTATCATTCCGAGGTAAGAACTGTTGCCGTTGCCGTTGCCTGAAATTGAAAGCGTTTGCGCTATGCCGCCAGTGAAATTAGAGTCGCCTTCGTTATGCGGCAGAGACGCCACTGATGGCTGCGGCTCGTTTTTTTTCTTTTCGTTGATGATTTTCTCCGTTTCTTCGAGGGCTTTTTTCTCCGCCAGTTCGCGCAGGCAGATATAATCGTGAATGGCTTTTCCAACGCCGTCGAGGCATGAGGCAATGTAATTTTCGCCGAAGCCTTTTTCTTTCGTGCATTTTATTTCGATGAGCTCGTCGCGTATTTCCTGCATGGTGGCGCCATGCTTTAATGCGAGAGAGCTCAAGCGTCCGAGGCCTTCCGTGAACGCCGAAGGGCATCCGCCGGCTTTTCCCAGATCGGCGAAAACCTCAATCTCTTTTCCGTCGAGATCTTTATAAACGTGGACGTAGAGCATTCCGCAGCCGGTATCTTTTCTGATGCGCGTGCCGTCGGCTATCTGAGGCGTCTTGCGCTTTTTGATCGCCGTTTTATCGGCGATGGCGACGGAGGTTTTTGCCGCAAGAGCCGTTGCGGCCTGAGTTTTATCGGATGAATTAGTTCCGGCCTGATATACCTGAACGCTTTTACATCCGTCGCGATAGACGGTAAGGCCTTTAAGGTTCATATTGTAAGCCATGAGATAAGCGTCGGCGATATCCGGAATGGTCGCGGAATTCGAGAAATTTATAGTCTTGGATACGGCGTTGTCGCAATATTTTTGAAACGCGGCCTGGATCTTGAGGTGCCATTCATAAGATATTTCGTGTGACGTTACAAAGATATGCCTTATGTATTCAGGGAGTTCATTGAGGTCTTTGAGCGTGCCTTCGCGGGTTATGGCTTCGACGATGGCGTCGTTATAAAAGCCGTTGCGCTTCAGCGTCGATAAAAGGTAAGGATTTAATTCCTTGAGGATAGTGCCGCTCATGACGCTTTTTTCGTAGTAGAGAGCAAAATACGGTTCGATCCCGCCCCACGCTCCGGCTATAGTGGATATCGTCCCGGTAGGCGCGACCGTCGTTGAGGCGGCGTTTCTAAGTTTCATATCGACGCCTTTGAAATTCGGCGAATCCTTATCGTATATTGAACCTGGAAAATTTGGAAAAGCGCCGCGCAGCTTGGCGAGACTGTTGGATGACTTTCTCGTTTCATGCTGTATGAAATTCATTATATTTTCGGCCAGGTCTATAGCCGCTTCGGAATCGTAAGGAATTTCCAACTGCGCGAGCATGTCGGCGAAACCCATTACGCCAAGGCCGATCTTGCGATTGCCTTTCGTCAGTTTTTCGATCTGCGGCGACGGATATCTGTTCATGTCGATTATGTTGTCAAGAAAATGAGTCGCGGCCGCGATGACCTTGGTCATCCTGTCGTAATTCACTTTTCTGTTTTTTACCATTCGCGAAAGATTTATGGAGCCGAGGTTACATGATTCATAGGGCAATAGAGGCTGTTCGCCGCACGGGTTGGTGCTTTCGATCCGTCCGAGCTGCGGAGTGGGATTGAATTCGTTGATGCGGTCGATGAAGATGATGCCCGGGTCGCCGTTTCTCCAGGCGTTTTCGACGAGAAGCGTCCATATCTCCCTGGCTTTTACGGATTTAGCCACGGCGCCGTCGTGGGGGTTTACGAGCTCGAACTCTCCGTCGTTTTTGACCGCTTCCATGAATTTATCGGTCACGGCGACGGATATATTGAAGTTTGTGAGCGTGTTGTCGTCTTTTTTACATTTTATGAAATCGACTATATCCGGATGATCTACCCTTAAAATTCCCATATTCGCGCCGCGCCTGGTGCCGCCCTGTTTTATTTCCTCGGTGGACGCGTTATATACGCGCATGAAGGAAATCGGCCCTGACGCCACGCCTTTTGTCGTTTTGACGCAGTCGTTTTTCGGCCTCAGCCTTGAAAATGAAAACCCGGTGCCGCCGCCTGATTTATGTATCATCGCGGCTTCTAAAAGCGTGGTGTATATCCCTTTTATATCGTCATCGACCGGAAGCACGAAGCATGCGGAAAGCTGTTGCAGAGTGGAGCCAGCGTTCATGAGCGTCGGCGAATTCGGAAGGAATTCGAGGTTGAACATTATTTCATAGAATTCGGCCGCGGATTTTTGCGCGGATTCACATGCGTCATACAGGGAATTGAGATTTTCAAGGAATTGTTTGAAATTTCCGTCATAGTTTTTTTTGCCGGATGATGTGAAGCTTTCAGGAATTCCGGAGATCACTTTTTGATTTCG
>CAZJFS010000281.1:0-3654 GCA_964545075.1 uncultured bacterium | reverse complement strand
AAGTTAGACGAAAGCCTGGATAAATAGAAACTGAAAAGTCCCCGGTCCTGTGAAAAGGGTCGGGGATTTTCGGTGAAAAGAGAAGTGTTCTGGGAAGTGATGTAATTCCAGAATCTTGTAAAAAGCTCCAAGGTATGGTATAATTTATTTATGGCAAACAAAAAAGCAACGAATACTATAGATAAAACTAAGCTGGAACATAGAAAAACGGCTGTTTCCAAATCGAAAGAAACGCGGAGTCTTCCAAGCCATGATAAGCTGTACCGCAGACTTTTCGCGCATCCTGAAATGGTGGAAGATCTGATATTAACATCAGGAGGCAAATTAATATGACGGAATTAATATTTATAGTTGAAGATGACGTTGAAAGCGGCTATGTGGCAAAAGCCATTAATCAAAGTATTATTACTCAAGGTGAGACAATAAGCGAGCTGAAAACGAATATCCTTGACGCTGTTGATTGCCATTTCGATAATCCAGAAGAAAAACCTAAAATTATTAAGCTTCATATCGTCAGGGAAGAGGTAATAAAATATGCCTAAAATGCCTCGTGATATTTCAGGGCATGAGCTGGTTAAGAAACTTGAAAAATTAGGGTACAAGGTCGTTCGTCAGACAGGGAGTCACATGACGCGCACGGAGGCGCTAATGTCGCTGGAGCCAGGGATGGCGGGAAGCGACCAGGCTTCAAAAAGACGCTCATAATATAACAATTCCAGACCATACGCCATTAAAAATAGGGACATTGAACTCGATCCTGCTCGAACTTGCGGCTATTATGAATAAAACGAAATTTGATATCATAAATCTTATTTTTTAGACTTTTTAGAAGATCTGATAAAGACATTCGTTAAAGAGCGGTTCGTAAAGGGCGTGGATTTCTCGACGCTGAAAGAGCTGAAGAATAAATATGTTACCGATGAGAATAAATACCGCGAAAACGACATAATATACGAAATAAAGATCAAAAACGAGACACTGTATTTTTATATTCTGCTGGAATTTCAGTCTACGGTAGATAAGTTCATGCCGGTGCGGATGCTGAGATACATAGGGATTCAAAATTCTTCAGAAGGAAGAATTTTAGAAGCCCTTGTCCAGCGACCGGAGGGAGTCGGGCATAATGCTGTTTTATCAGGATCTTATAAAGAAGAGCGCGGCTAAGAAAGTGAAATTAGAGAAGCTGCCAGCGGTGTTTCCGATTCTTCTGTATAATGGCGAGGATAAATGGCAGCCTCACGCCATCCCTGGCTCCGGCTGCACTAGGGCCTCAGGCCCGTCGGACACACCTGTGGAGCTGAAAGATCTGATAGAAGTTAGATACGAAGCGCTCGGGAAGTATATTCCCAACTTTGCATACTACAAGATCATAGAAAATGAGTTTAGCCAGGAGAGTCTGAAGGAACTGAAAAGCATAAATGCGGCTCTTTTTAGATTGGAAATGTCTGGTGAGGACGATTTCGGTGAATGTGCGCTAAGATTGACACGGGTTCTGAAGCGAGAGGCCAAAGGGGAGCTCAAACGGGATTTCCGAATGTGGCTGAATATGATGCTGAGAACCTACGGAATAGATGAGAATGAGATAGATAAAATAATAGACGAACTGGATGGCCGGCATAGGGATTCGAAATTCGGCAAAGCCGAATTTCAGAAGCCCTTGTCCAGCGACCGGAGGGAGTCGGACAAAGTGACGAATCTCGAAAGCAATATCAAGAAGATGAAAAAAGAATCAGAGGAAAAAGGTGTCGAGATAGGCATTGAGAAAGGCAAGTTGGAAGTTGCAATCGGCCTGTACGAAGACGGCGTCAATCCCGAAATAATACTGAAAAGGACCGGCCATACCGTCAAAGAAATTAAGGAAGAGCTAAAAAGGCAGAAAACTAAACTCAAGCAAGCGGCATAATTCCTAAAACTTCGTAAATAACCTCGTGAAAACTGAATAAAACTCATAAAATAAGGCATCCTGGCATAGCACTCGGATGTCTTTTTCATTTCTGACGCGCACGGAGCGCCATAGGGATTCAAAATTCGGCAAAGCCGGATTTTAGAAGCCCTTGCCCAGGGAGCCGCGATTGCGGCGAGTCGGGTATATGTCGCTGGAGCCATGGAGGGCGAGAAGCGGCCGGCAGGCCAGAATAAAGATCATCAAGACACAACAAAAGGGCCTCAAAGCCATAAACGCGTCTCAGAACCTTTCCCAAAGCGTTTTAGAAGCAGTTCAGAAATACTTTTGCGACCTATACGAAGCATTAGCGGATGGATTCCCGATCGAAGAATTTACGCTCGAAAATGATGGGTACATTGTAATACTCGAAGCCGGTGACGATGCGAACGATCTTTCTAAAGCTGGAATAAATGGCGGATTGGATGCGGTCCGGAAGCAGTCGAAAGAATAAAGCTGAAAGAAGGCAAAGTGGCGTAGCGCGGACTAACTTGACAATGTGATATCGCATGTGCTATCATAAGAATATGACCAGGAAAGATAAACTTTTAGAAAAGATAATGAATAATCAGACAAATGTTCATTTCGAGGAAATATGCCTTCTCGCTGAAAAATTCGGATTTAAGCTGAAAGCGAGTAAGGGAAGCCATAAAACATACAGCAGGACGGGCGTGGTCGAAATATTGAATTTTCAAAATGACGGCGGTAAAGCAAAGCCTTATCAGGTGAAACAGCTGCTGAAGATCATCGAAAATTATGAATTGAAGGTGAAATGAAATGAATTATCCGATCAAGATATTTTACAGTGAAGAAGATAAAGGATATATCGCGGAGATACCAGATCTTCCCGGCTGCTCGGCATTCGGAAATACACCCGAAAAGGCTGTAAAGGAAGTCAAGATAGCTCAGCAATTGTGGCTTGAGGTCGCTAAAAGCGAAAAACGCAAAATCCCTTTACCGACTAATGAAAAACAGTATAGCGGAAGAATACTCGCCAGAACTCCCAAAACGCTGCACAAACAATTGGCTGAAAAGGCTCGTGAAGAAGGAGTCAGCCTGAATCAACTCGTTGTATTTCTCCTTGCGGAAGCATTAAGAGGCGGACCGCATAACTTGCCAAAAGATAAAAAAGCTGCGTGATGCTGGCTGGTTTAAATAAGTAAACAAAATTAAATATGGTAAAAGAGCTTGTAGGGAATCAACCTTACAAAGCGGATTCAGACTTATAAAAGAAAAAGGCTCAATTCGTTACTATATTAAAGAAGGTTGCCAGAATTTAATTCGAGTTGATTATCATGGCTCGAAAGAAATACCGACCGGAATATGTCACGCGATACTTAAAGCGGCTGGCATAAAGAAATAGGAGGATTTAATGCTTGATATTGATTATTCGATAATAATTGAAACAACTGACGAACCCGATTTTTTCGCATTTTTTTCACCTGAGTTAGAAGGTTTTAGCGGCGTGGGCCATTCCGTTGAAGATTGCATATATAATGCGCGCTGGGGGATGAAGGAACATGTTAAATTATTGATCGAGAACAAAATGAGCGTACCGCCGAAAAATTTGAATCCCAGGATAATTATTCAGAATCCGGATAGAATGGCGGCATAGCCACTCCTGTTATTGGCTAAGAAATATGTGCGCTAAAGCACCAATAAAATCAAATAATTCATGAAATTTTCCCCATATACATGCTATATATGGGGAT
>CAZJFS010000280.1:0-3690 GCA_964545075.1 uncultured bacterium | reverse complement strand
TGAAATTAAAAGCTTTCACCAAAAAAAATGGGAGTTTAAATACTCCCATTTTTTTTATTTTTGTTCATTTTTTTATGGACAAACATCCATTTTTCATATATAATATTTTTAATTCAAAAGTAAACAAGGAGAGATTTATTGATGAACACTCTGGAAACAATATTTTCTGGAAGAAAAACCCTCATACAGACCGGAAAGCTTGCCAAACAGGCCGACGGTTCAGTCTGGATGCAATGCGGCGAGACGGTCGTTATGGCGAACGTCTGCTACGACAAAATAGGTGAACGCGATGTCGACTTTTTCCCGCTTACGGTAGAATATAAAGAAAAAGCATCGGCCACGGGCAAATTCCCGGGCGGATTCTTCAAACGCGAGAACAGGCCCAGTGAAGGCGAAATACTGCGCGGAAGGATCATCGACCGTTCCATAAGGCCACTTTTTCCTGAAACGTTCAGGTCGGAAGTTCAGGTAATATTAAACGTCTTATCATATGACCAACAGATGCCGCATGACGTTCTTGCGGTGAACGCCGTTTCTCTGGCGCTCTGCATATCGCCAGTCCCCTTTAACGGCCCGTTGAGCGCTGTAAGCGTGGCGCTTTTCGAAGGAAACGACCAGTTCGTCGTTAATCCTGACGAAAAATCCCTTGAAACCGCAAAACTTGACCTTTTCGTATCAGGAACGCGCGACAGGGTCCTCATGATAGAATCCGGCGCCTCCGAAGTATCCGAAGAAACGATGATAAAAGCTATAAAATTCGCTCATGACGAGATAATAAAACAGATCGCCGTACAGGAAGAATTTATAAAAAACAACGCTAAAGAAAAAGTTCCGGTGCCGGCTAAAAAGATAACTCCTGAATTCCAGAAGGAAGTTTACGATTATTTCAGGCCGTTATGCGATAGCGCTATACGCGTACTGGATAAAGCCAGCCGGGGAGTTTCAGTTAAAGCCGCGGCCGATCAGTGCCAGAAATATTTTACCGAAAAACTCGGGATCAAGCCGGAACAGGACAAAGAGCTCGCCGACCTCAAGAAAAAACTCAAGATAGTTTTCGAGGAAGTCGAATACGACGTTGTCCGCGATATGATATTCAACGAAAAAATAAGAGTTGACGGTCGCAAGCTCGATGAGATAAGACATATCGAATGCGAGATCGACCTTCTCCCAAGAACTCACGGTTCAGCGCTTTTTACACGCGGCCAGACGCAATCGCTCGCGATGATAACGCTCGGCACGAAAAAAGACGAACAGATAGTTGAAGGCCTTCTTGAGGAAACCCGCCAGAAGTTTATGCTTCACTATAATTTTCCTCCCTACGCCACCGGCGAAGTAAAACCTTTGAGAGGCCCCGGCCGCAGGGAGATCGGCCATGGAAATCTCGCGGAAAAAGCTCTTTCGTATGTAATGCCGGCCCCCGAAGCTTTCCCTTACACCGTAAGGGTAATTTCGGAGATCGTCGAGTCTAACGGCTCGTCATCAATGGCGTCTATATGCGCCGGATGCCTCGGATTAATGGATGCCGGAGTTCCCATAAAAGCCCCTGTCGCCGGTATAGCTATGGGTCTTATCACGCGCGGAAACGAATGGACCATATTGACCGATATCGCCGGCATCGAAGATCATTGCGGCGATATGGATTTTAAAGTCGGCGGAACTTCCACGGGCATAACGGCCATTCAGCTTGACGTCAAAATACACGGTCTGACACATGAAATGATAGCTAAAACCATACATCAGGCCCGCGAAGCCAGGATGCACATTCTTGGTAAAATGCAGGCCGCTATTTCGGCTCCGCGCCCTGAATTGAGCAAGTATGCGCCAAGAATCACAGTCATTATGATCAATCCCGAAAAGGTCAGAGAAGTAATAGGGCCTGGCGGAAAGATGATAAAGTCCATAGTGGAAGCTACGGGCGCTCAGATCGATATAGAAGATTCAGGAAAGATATCCATTTGCTCCGTGGATTTTGAAAAATCGCAAAAAGCCATAAAAATGATAACTGATCTTACCAAGGAAATACAGGCCGGAGAGGTTTATACGGGCAAGGTCGTAAGGCTCATGAACTTCGGCGCGTTCGTGGAAATATTGCCGGGACGCGACGGGCTCGTTCACATATCCGAGCTTGCATGGCAGCGGACCGAAAAGGTTGAGGACGTTTGCAAGATCGGCGATGAGATGACCGTAAAAGTAATGGAAATAGACTCCATGAACAGGATTAATTTAAGCCGCAGGGCCACCATGGAAAAACCCGAAGGCTTTGTAGAAAGGCCACCAGCGCCCCCTCGCGCGCCTCAAGGCGGCGGATTCAACCGCGGCGGCGGCGGTGGACGCAGATAATCACATACGCATAAGTACTAATTCATAACAAAGGGGCGGGTATTTCCCGCCCCTTGAATAATTTAAAGGGAGGAATTTTAAAATGCCGGAAGGTATCAGCATAAATAAGAACGAAGAATCTCAGCTTAAGATATCTTTTGTTTCCCATGAGGAGATATACGTGGCTACGATCGTTGGCGAGCTTTCAATATTCAACGTTTCCGCCGCGAAAGAAGCGGTTTTTAAACTCACGTCGAATCACAAATACAACATGGTGTTCGACCTGCACGGCGTTAACTATATTGATTCCGCCGGCACCGGTTTTTTGGTCAGCGTATACCGCGATCTCGTCGCTCATGGCGGCGACCTCAAGCTAGCCCGGCTTTCCCCCTTCACTGAAAGGTTTTTAAAGGGCGTCTTGAACCTCGATTTCTTTTTTTCGATGTCCGAAAGCGTGGAGGAGGCGGTAGCCGACTTCAAATCGAATGCCGCGTGCGCCATTTATCGCTGGCAGCGCATATTGGAGCAGCAGCCGAATTACCCCGACGCCTATCTTAACCTGGCCAGAATATTTCTGAAAAACGGTCTGACTGGAGAGGCTCTGATCGAGACGGAAAAGGCCCTCAAGATTAACCCGGATTATGCGGATGCGCTTAACATGCGCGGCCAGATACTTTTAAAATCGGCGCGTTACCAGGAAGCCATAGTTAATTTTAAAAAAGTGCTGGAGGTCAGGCCTGATGAACTGGAAGCTTTGACATGGCTTGCCATATGTTATGATGATTCCAATATGCTGGATGAAGCGATTTCGCGCTACAAGGACGTCATAGACGTTTATCCGAAATACGCCGATCTTTATTATATGCTTGGAATGGCCTATTTAAAAAGACAAACTTACGAAATAGCCGTTGAGACGCTCAAAAAGGCTCTTGAAATAAATCCCGGATACCTGGACGCTCATCGCGGAATATCTACCGCTTATATGAAGCTGCGCGATCGTGAAATGGCCCAGTTGCATCTTCAATCAATAGTGTCTCTTTCCATAGACGAGAAGGAGATCGCCGAGGCCCGCGAGATCTCGTTGAAGCTTTCGAAGGACAACTATCCATCCTCGTATTTTCTCGGAAAAGTGATTTAATGCTCATGAAATGTTTTATACTGATAAACTCGTCCCTGAATTCTTCTTTTAAAAAAAAAGTGGCTTTCGATATCGCGTCGGCCGCAGATAAATCTCCTGCGTTCGTTATTTGCGCCGATTCAGGAGCCGACCTTGCATATCCGCTGATAGTGCCTGACCTGATCATCGGCGACCTGGACTCTATTTCGGATAACGTTCGTTCAGGGTATGAAGGGTTAGGCGTTGAATTTAAG
>CAZJFS010000279.1:1722-3720 GCA_964545075.1 uncultured bacterium | reverse complement strand
CGATGATATGCGCCGCTCTTGCCGCGGCCATAATGCTTCCGCTACCGCCTGCCTCCGCCGCGGAAGTCGCCGCTAACAAGCCGATCGACGAGCGGATACTTGAAAAGCTCGATAAAGACGAGCGCATCGGCTTCACGGCTTTCGGCGACATCGACGGCGATAAAAAAGACGATATAATAATAACGGCCGATAAAATCTCAAAGCCGGCCCTTGAAGAGGCGCCGGCGTCAAAACTCGCCATATTCGAAGGCGAAAAGATAAAAACGATAGACGATTTTTCAGTATATATCGAAAAGCTTATGCTCGCGGACATCGACGGCTGCGGCAAAAAGGAAATAATATTTTTAAGGCGCGGCGGCATGAAAAACTTGCTGGAAGTTTTCGTGCTGAAAGCTGAAAAAAACAGGGTTAACGGCGAATTGGCATTTAAAAGCATTTTTAAATCGGACGGCGTCATCGACGGCAAGTTCGACCTGATAAGTTCGGCCAATATCGGTGGAAGAGAGAATAACGGCCTCACGATAATAGTAGGCGGCTGCCTCAACGCCCCGGGCGCGATCGAACCGCACCTGGAATTCAGTCATTTTTATTGCTACGACAAGGCGTCCGAGCGTATAAAACTCTTCAGGAAAAATTACGAACGTCCGAAAACGCTTTCGCAGGAATACGAATCGGCTTATCTGAATTATCTCGAAAACGACAGGGCGGAAGCCGTAAAAAAACTCGAGCGCATCGTTAAAGCCGCTAAAACGGCCAAATCCGCCGACAGCGCCGATATAGCAAAAGTCTGCGAGGAGCTTCTCGCGAGGATAAAATAGATCGATCGACGCTTTGCGGTCGGCGGCGTTTTTCAATAATTTATTTCGCGCTGATATATTTTTCCGTCATGACGATGTCGTCTGACGAAGTTAGCCGATCCCCGGATTGGTCGAATTTTTCATTGTATTCGCCGTCGAGGCGCATGTTCTGGCCGGTCGAAGCCAGAATGAACCCGTCTTCCATGATCCTGCGATAAAAGAAATCCTGGCCGCTGAAGATATCTTTCGGGATCTTCACGCCGGCCGCCGCGGAATCGATGTCGCTTAACTTTTCAGGAAATTTCTTTTTCGAAGATTTGTATAATTTCAACAGAGCCGCCGTCTTCGCCATGTCAGAAATGACGTTGACGCGGACGTTCTGCCAGTTCGCGCGCCCCATATTGGGCATGGTGACCTGCGTGAAGAAGTTATTATATTTGCCGTCGCGAAAATTCCCGTCTATCGCGTCGAATATCGCTGACGCTTCCTTGAAGGGCTTTTTTAAAGCCTCGCCATATTTTAAAAATATTCCATCTATCTGAGATACCGCTTCATCGGCATACAGCCCCGCGACTTTAACGGCGAAAGGCGACTTTTTGATTTCGGCCGATACGATGGCGAAAACTTCCGGCGGATATATGGGGTCTTTAATTTCCCTGACCCGGTCCGCGTCAAGCGAAGCATAAACCTTGACGGTTTTGATTATTTCATTTTTTTCAATCTCCATCGTTTTAGAAAGCGGGATCTGCGACCCGTCGATAAAATCTAACGTCTTACAAAAATTCAAATAATATTTTTCATTGAAATCGCCGTTTAAAATGATCCTGACGAGAGTTTCCAGGCATATCTTCCGGCAGGCCGCCGATATCATTTTCGTCATGAGAGGCCCCTGGCCGGCGGGAACGGCCGTCATGGCCGATTCAAAGTCCATCACCATAAGGCATGCTGTAAAAATAACGCGGCTGGCCGGAACGAATTTCCCCTTCGTCTGAAGGAACTTCGCGCCGCCGGCGATCATTTTTACCGCGCTTCTAACGGAAGCATTGCTGAAATTTTTAACGACAAATTCAAGTTCGGGTTTCGTCGCCGGCTTGAACATGGCGGGAAGGCCGTCGGCTATCGCGAGCATCACTTCGTAGGCGGGAAATCCGCCGCCGAGTTTATCCCCGAGCATTTTAAGCGTCTTTTCGTCCGGAACGGA
>CAZJFS010000279.1:0-1622 GCA_964545075.1 uncultured bacterium | reverse complement strand
CTCACTTCACTTCATCCATGTAACCGTGCCTGGAACATTTTACGCGAAACGACTCCACGGCCGCATCCTTCATTTTACATTCGACGGAGTACAATCCGCTCTCGGGGCATTCGGGAATTTTTCTCAGATAACCTTTATTTACAAGCATATCGACGGTGACGGGCTTGTCCATTTTCGGGGATTCCATCATGAAAAGTTCCGTCGCGCCCTCGATGGTCTTCATATTGCCAAGGCATGCCTTTACGGGATTCTCCGCCTCGCCCGACTGGACCTTCTTTTGCATATTCATGAATTTTTCATTGAGCGCCGTATATTTTTTCAGTTCAGCGACCATAAAAACCAGCTTTTTTCCTTCAAGCTTATGCGTTATTTTTTTAGACAGCCCGTTCATTTCGGCGAAAAGCTCCGCCATTTCGTTTGAATACTTGGGGCTGTAGCTGCCAGCCAGGCCGCTTTTCTTCATTTTCGCGAATTCGGCGTTGCCGATCGTCATCGCGTCAAAAATATCCTTATATCCGACCAGAACCTCGTAATTCGCCAGAAGCGCGGCTTCGTCGGGAAAACAAATATTCACCCGGCCGTTATCGTCATTAACGATCTCGATCTCGAATTTTTCAACTTTTTCATAAACCGCGTCGAGAAGCGATAACATGTTGGCATTGATATATTCGAGCGCGTATTGCGAAACCAACCTGGAGTTATAGATGACGGTTTTTTCTTCAACGCCTTTCTTGGCGGCGAGATCCTCGATAATGGTTTTGGCCATAGCCAGGGCCGCCTCGTTTCCGATCTTTTCGTCGTTAGTAATAAAAGCGCAGTCCTGCCCGGCGGAAAAACCCGTAAATCCGGCAATCGTGAACTTTTTACCGGCCGCCGGGGAAGCGCCCGAAAGTTTTTCAAGCAAAACGCCGGCCCGGCCTCCTTCGCAATTGAACACGATATAAATTAAAACTTTCTGAATCGACGCATCGGCCGTAAATGAAACGCAAAATGACTTTATCGCGCCGTTCGTTTCAGCGGCCTTCGAAAGCGAGGCCGCATTCTTTAATATACCCAGGGCTTTGTATGCATCGGGTAAAGCGGTTTCGAGCAATTTAAGAAATGAATCGGGAGTTTTTTCCGCGATTTTTTCAAGATATTTAGCGTCGTAAAAATAAAAGTCCAGATCCGCGCCGGCGGCCTCGCAGCGCGCCCGGAATATTGACGTAAATAAGCATGAAAATAAAATTATCGCCGCGATCCAATATTTATAATTTCTTTTCATTTTCAAATCGTCCTTATTATCTGAATTCAGCGTAAAAGCGGCCGATAAATAACGGCCTTGTCGCGGTCGTTTCAGTGAAAAACATCAAGCTCTGACAAGCGCCTGCAAATGCTCGCCGAGCTTTTTCTTTCCCGCAAGGATTGCGAGGGCCGCATAATTAAAAGCCGTTTCGCCATTTCTGGCATATTCCAACCGCTGCTTCAGATCCAGGCCCCTGGAAACAAATAAATTCAGCAGTTCTTTATTAACGCCGTCACAGGTAAGATAGAGGATGTACAAAAAAACATTTTGCAGTTCATGGTCCGGCCGGAAAAACGCCGCGGCGATCATCCGGCGTTAAGCGTGTTCATGCTCAGCC
>CAZJFS010000278.1:0-3763 GCA_964545075.1 uncultured bacterium | reverse complement strand
CAAAATCCAGAACCGAACTTTTTACGTTAATAGCGCTCATATTCACCGCCCCGATTTTTTTCAAAAAGCAACTTATTTTATCACATATACTTTTATCTTTCAATATTATTTTTCTTAACAAGTTCGCCTCCGCACACATAAATATTACCATTAGTTCGCGCCTTATTGATTTTGGTGTTGACATAAATTCACAATTAAATTAAAATGATGCGATCAATTAATATATAAGAGGGAGAATGCCGCTTTGAATAAATTTCCAAGACCAAAAGTCGTAATCAGCAAATGTATAGAATTTGATTGCTGCCGATATAACGGCGACATGATACATGATGAATTCGTGAAAAAACTTATGGTTTATGTCGATTATAACCCGGTTTGCGCCGAATGCGAGATCGGGCTCGGCGTCCCCCGGGATCCGATAAGAGTGACGCTCGTAAAAAAAGAGGCGCGCCTTGTTCAGCCTTCCACCGGACTTGATCTCACCGATAAAATGAATGGATTTTCAAAGGAGTTCCTCGATTCTTTAAAAGCCGTAGATGGATTTATCCTGAAAGCCTATTCGCCTTCCTGCGGAATCAAGGGCGTTAAAATCTACCCGGCGCTTGAAAAGGTATCGTCGGTCGGCACGGGCGCGGGATTTTTCGGGGCGGCCGCGATTAATAAATACGGCTGGCTTCCCGTCGAGGACGAATTGCGCCTCACCAATCTCAATATAAGGGAACATTTTCTGACGAAACTTTTTTTAAGCGCGTCCTTCCGCGATATGGCAAAAAAGCGCGAAATGAAAGCGCTTGTACAATTCCAGGCGGACAACAAATTACTGCTTATGACTTATAATCAGTTAAAAATGCGGGAGCTTGGAAGGATCGTGGCCAACCACGAAAAGTTAAAAATTGATAAAGTCCTTGAAAATTATGGAAAGACGCTTTTTATGGCGTTCGCTAAGATCCCGTCGTTCGTTTCGAATATAAACGTTCTGATGCACGCGTTCGGCTATTTTTCAAAAGAGCTTACAGCTAAGGAAAAAGCTTTCGTTCTGGATTCGTTTGAAAAATTTCGCGAGAAAAAAGTCCCGCTGGCCGTTCCGGTTAGCGTAATAAGATCTTTCATAGTGCGCTTCGACGAAAAATATCTGGCCGGCCAGACGTACTTCGAGCCGTATCCGGAAGATCTGATAAATATGAACGACACGGGAAGAGGAAAATAAGCGCCTCGCTTATAAGCTCATATTTCTATTTATTTCTAAGTTATGCTTGGCTATACGCGGCTTGAACCGAGCAAAATATGTATTGCATTTTCAACGTCAATCTGATAAAATTTCAGCGTTAAAACTATATAGGAATTGATATAAACATGGCATCAGATGACAATAACCAAATGGATTTCACGCTTCATGTAACTCCGGGAAAAGCCGAGCTTAACTATTTCAAGGACCTCTGGCATTATCGCGAGCTCTTCGTCTTTCTCGCCTGGCGCGATGTCCTGGTGCGCTATAAACAGACGGTCATAGGCGTTTTATGGAGCGTTCTGCGCCCGCTTTTAACAATGGTCGTTTTTACAGTCGTATTCAGCAAAATAGCGAATCTGCCGTCTAACGGCGTTCCTTACGGCATTCTGGTATTCGCCGGAACCCTTCCATGGCAGTTTTTTTCAAACGCCCTTTCCGAAAGCGGCAACAGCCTTATTTCAAATAGCAGCCTTATTTCAAAGGTTTATTTTCCACGCCTTATAATACCGACAAGCGCCGTAATCGTAAGCCTTATAGATTTTCTGATCTCTTTTGTAATCATGTTATTGATCATGATCTTCTGGTATTCATTTATCCCCTCGTCAAATATTATTTTCGTTCCCCTGTTTTTACTGCTGGTATTTCTTTCATCGCTCGGCGCGGGTTTCTGGCTTTCCGCGCTTAACGTAGAATATCGCGATTTTCGTTACCTGGTGCCCTTCATCGTTCAGTTCGGCGTTTATATTTCCCCGATCGGCTTCATGAGCTCGATAGTCCCCGAAAAATGGCGTCTGATTTATTCGCTCAACCCGGTCGTCGGAGTGATAGACGGATTCCGCTGGGCGATGCTCGGCGAAGCTCAGCCGCTATGGTGGCCGGCTATTTTCTCGTCCATCGGCATTTCATTAATTTTATTCTTGAGCGGCTTTTTGTATTTCAGAAGAACGGAAAAAACTTTCGCGGACGTCATATAAGCTCAGTCAATCAACAAATTTAATTGACAAATATTTTAAATATTAGTATAATGAACAACATGTCAAATACAGCCATCAAGGTTGAAAACCTCTCTAAAAAATACATTATCGGACATCAACAAAGCCGGAATTATAAAACATTTCGTGAATCTTTAACTCAAAACGTTAAAAACATTGGCCAAAAATTATTAAAGCCATTTTCAAAACACGTTACCAAAGAGAATACCGAATCTGAAGAATTTTGGGCGCTTCGCGATATATGCTTCGAAATAAAATCGGGCGACCGCCTCGGAATTATCGGCCGCAATGGTGCCGGCAAGTCTACGTTACTTAAAATTTTAAGCCGCATAACAGAACCAACCGCTGGCGACATCTGGATAAACGGCTGTGCCGCAAGTCTTCTCGAAGTAGGGACTGGATTTCACCCCGAACTGACCGGCCGCGAAAATATTTTCTTAAACGGCGCCATTCTTGGAATGCCCAAATCGGAAATCAAACAAAAATTCGATGAAATCGTAGCATTTTCGGAAATCGAAAAATTTTTAGACACTCCAGTTAAGCGATATTCATCAGGCATGTATGTCCGTCTTGCTTTCGCCGTGGCAGCTCATCTCGAGCCAGAAATACTTATCGTTGACGAGGTTCTGGCGGTAGGCGATATTCAGTTCCAGAAAAAGTGCCTGGGCAAGATGAAGGCTGTTGGAAAAACCGGAAGGACCGTCCTTTTTGTCAGCCATAATATGGCGGCTATTCAAAATCTATGTTCAAGGTGTATCCTTTTAAACCATGGCGGCATATATGCCGACGATAAGACGGATACCGTGATCAAAAAATATATCGAGGAATCCTCGGAAATGATGAAGATATCGCTCGCCGACAGACACGACAGAAGCGGTGATGGAACGATAAGATTCATATCTCTTACTCTTAAAAATGAAAGCGGCGATTGCGTGAATTCTTTTATCTGCGGAAAAAAATCGATTTTTTGCTTTTCTTACGATAACGCTTCGGCTCATACTTTAAGAAATCTGCAACTTTCGATTGGAATAGATAACGCTATCGGCGAGCGAGTCACTTTTATAAGCAATGAAACCACGAACGAAATTTTTCCCGAAGTGCGTCCGGATTTTAAAAATATCGAAATATGTATTGAAAAACTTCCTCTTCTTCCCGGAAGATACGACTTTACAATTCATTCAACCGTGAATGGAGTCCTGGCCGATTGGATACAAAACGCCGGATATTTTCAAGTCGAATCGGGAGATTATTATGGAAGCGGAAAGCTCCCTCCTTCGGGGCAGGGCGATTTTGTTATAGATTATAAATTTAAAATTTGCTGATATTTGTTTTAGTGAAATTAAAATATTGAAAGGAAAATGTATTTAGTGTTTTTGCACCGGCTGAAAATATATAAACAACGATTTGCATCATATTTTGCCGAGATAGAAAAATTGAAGGCGGAATATCCGGAGAACTATAATTCTCTTGAAATAGCAAAGTTATTTTTCCCCTGGTTTTTAAGCCTGCGTTATAACGTAAATCCTCTTATTGACGAACGTCC
>CAZJFS010000277.1:0-3781 GCA_964545075.1 uncultured bacterium | reverse complement strand
GTTCCGGCCTCCTGGAACGCTTCGATGAAATCACGGCTCGCCCCCAGCTGGCAGGAATCGAAATATGCAAGTTCCGGAGCGACCTTTGCCCACGAATCCGGATAGATCTCTTTCTTTCCGACGTCGATGCAGTCTTCTTCTTTGAAGGTGACGTCGCCGTGAGCGCTGACGAGCAAAAGGTCGTGAGAGCGAAGATGCTCGAGATATTCTTTGTCGACGTCGGCGAGATCGCGATAAGTGGCGTCGTCGAGTTTCTTTGAAATGCCCTTGCAGGCCTTCTCGGGATCCGCGGTAAGATCGGCCAAAACCAGCGCCGATTCGATGTCGCTGAATTTGAGCTCCTCTTTCGGATATTTTCCGGAATACACAACGATCTGCTTTTGAAGTCCCAGCGGTTTTTGGTTGTGATACATCTGTTCGAACGGGAACCGCGTCATGGACATGGGAATACTGATGCCGACGACCTCAGCGCCTTCTATTGCGTCATGGAACGGGCCGTAGAATATATTCCCGGTCTCCTTCAATTCTTTGATGAATTCATCGTCGGAGTATTTGTCATAATCCTGCATCTTCATCTACAGCCGTTTCATGCGCTTCGTCAGGCCGCCGTCCTTATCGGAAAGTTCGACGCTCGATTTATCGCCGTCAAAACTTGCAGACGCTTCGATATAACCGTCAGATTTGCTGAATTCAAGAAACAGCGTGGAAGCCTTCGCCTCCGCCGCGCGAGCATGAAAGGCGCACATAAAAAGAATAATTACGACAAAAAGGGCCTGTCTCAAATTTTTCATTAAATAACTCCGCAGATCGCTTCCTTGATTCTTTTGACTATTTCGAACCTGTTCCTGATTTCATTAGACCTGATGTGGAATTCAATTTTGGGTACTTTTATAATATGTCCTTGCCATTCGATCTCTTCAAGGGCTTTTTCCGCGTTTGGCCCGAAATCAACATATCCATTGTTATCTACCCACTCTTCAGGTTCAAACGCATAATCAATTCTATATTCTTTATAGGCTACACCGAATCCCTTCACCACCCATTTTTCAACATGGTGAAATGGTTCGACTATATACGGTTCTGCTATTTTTTGTATTTTGGGTATTTCCGTTTTATATGTCATTATGTCAATATCGTGCGGTTCGATCTTTATTCCCCTGACATATAATGCGGCGCTGCCGGTCAACCACCACTTCACTTCATTTTTCTCGTGTTCTCTGATTATCCATAATAATGCGTTTTCTAATTTCTCGTTTGATTTCAGGGGTTCTATTTCCGACTGGATATACGCGTTATATCTTTTTTCGATCTCTGTAAAATCATGTTCGAACATTAATTTTTGAATCGGATAGCTTTTTTCGTAATGATCCCCGATCTTAGAATAATACATAGCTTTCAGCTGGGTTTCGGTGGTGCCGGCAGTGTCGCAGATTCTATAGATCACATTGTTTTTATTGAGAATAATATTAATTTTCACGGATCTGCCTTTCTTTCATATTCCAGATTTGAAGCGGCGTACGCCATTTTATTTTTTATATTTTTTTCCCGATATAAAACACATATCCATAATATTGTTTATATTTTGAATACAACTCCGCCTCCCGCCTCATGAATCCGATAAATTCCTCGACGGTTTTATTGCCGGCATATTTTTTCAAAAACTCTTCCTGCCTTCGTTTTTGCGGAATGAAATAGTTGTCGATCCAGCACTTTTCAGGCAACGTAAACGCCGCGACGGGAACATAACCCGCTTTTTGCATTATTGAGATATTTTGTCCTATCGTGCCAATCTCGGGAACCGCATCCAGCCACCATTTTTCAATTTCAGCCGGGCGTTCATTGGTGAACCAGGACTCATAAGTTACGGCAACATAGCCGTTTTTTTTGAGAAAGCCGTTCCAGTAATTCAAAGCTTTTTCAAAACCCATGCTGCCAATGGCGCCTTCTGACCATATAAGATCAAATTCGCAATTTGTAAACGATAGATCGTCCATTGAACCGACAATGCCTTTCATTCTGTCCCGGAGGTTAAATTTTTCGGCATTCCTGTTAAAAATATCGATAAAACCGGGATAACGATCTACTCCGGTGATATTTCCGGCGATATTTTGCGCGAGCACCACGGTTTGACCGCCGGTGCCGCAACCCAGATCCGCAATTTTTAATTCATTTGAAAAATTGTCGATGAAACTTAACGCCTTGATAGTAGATTCAGGGCTGCCGGGCCCCTGCCGTTCCAGCCCGGCGAAATATTCACAAATTAAATTTAAATCAAAAGCGTGACCCGATTTTTGTTCATTTTCCATATGTAACTCCTTGATCACCGCGCACCTTCACAGCCGGAGCCAGTGCGGCGGTTATTTTGGCATAATACCGTAAAGTTCAAGCGGAACGGATTTACCTTTCATCATGACGGGACCAAGTTTAATAAAATCAATGTCGCTGAAATTTTGCTTATTGATTTTATTAACAACGTCTTCGCTCATTAAAATATCGGTCTTGAATTTTTTGGTTTCACTTTCGATTCTAGAGGCAATATTGACGTTATCACCTATGAAAGTATATTCCATGCGTTCTTCCGTGCCCACATTTCCAGCAACAAGTCTGCCGCGATGAATACCTATGCCGGCGCTTATCGGTGGATATTTATTGAGTTTGTTAAATGTCGCGAGCGCGCGTTTCATACCCAGCGCCGCTGCAACGGCGGCGTCTTCATGACCGCTAACGCCAAAAGTTGGAGCGAATACGGCCATTACGGCGTCGCCGATAAATTTGTTGATCACGCCGTTATATTCATGGATCGGCTTTACGATATGAGAAAAATATAAATTTAAAAATTCTACAAGCGCACCCGCTTCGAGTTTTTCGCTCAGCGGCGTGAAATCTCTAATATCTGAAAACAAAATTGTCGCCTCGATTTCCTCGCCCATCAGATTGATTTTTTTCTCGTTCAATAACTTTGCGGCTATTTCAAAGGACATAAACTTGCCGAAAGTATCCTTGATTTTTTCACGCTCTAAAAGTCCATCCAGCATCGAATTGAAATGCCCTTTCAATTGGCCTATTTCGTCAACATAAAGCACGGATGTCTTACACTTGAAGTCACCCTTGGAAACCAATTTCATTCTGCCGATAAGTTTATTGATTGGTATGATAACATTATTTCTGAACGAAAACATTGAAATCATCTGCATGATAAAAAAATATATCGCAAAGCATATTGTTATTAAAAGCGGCACGACTATATCATAATTATCCATAACGTCAAATATCGAAGCCATATTGGATATGAGGGCGGCGTTAAACGAAAGCGGAAGATACAAACAGATCAAAATCGGCGCGATCCCGGTAGCAAAAATTATAATAAAAAAACGCATGGAAAGGTTTATAGAACTGCCATACCTTATTCCATACGGCTCATATTTTTCAAAAAACGGGGCCGCTATGTATTTATTGATATATTCCTGAGTAATCCCAAGTGTCATAAGGCTTGTCAGCGTAACATAGATCAGCAGCGAAACAAAAAATGTCGTGAATGTGGCTGCTGATATTTCTCCCGACATGATATAACAGCCCGCCAAATTAAAACATATTTTTATAAAACCGGCCGTCCAGACAAGCAGCATAATAAAAAGGGGCAGTCGTATTATTTTTTTCTCGAGGCGGCTTTCATTCGCGGCGGCCGCTGAAAAATTGTAAACATACAGCGGCTTAAGATAAAACGCTATTATGGCGCATAACGCTAATATGAGGAAATATTTATTATATTTATTAAATAAAA
>CAZJFS010000276.1:0-3783 GCA_964545075.1 uncultured bacterium | reverse complement strand
GGAATGTGCTTCAACGATCCCGGCACGCTTAAAACCGCGCGGGACGGCATACCCTGCGAACACTTCTACCGGCGCGACATGAATAACCCGGCATCGCCTTTTCACGGGGAAGAGATCATAGACATACTTTTACCGGCTTACGATCGCGGACATAACCATATAGGCGCGGTAAACGTAGGCCTTTCGCTGAAACGCGTAAGCGAAATGAAAAACAAATACTATTTCCTCGTTTTATGCGCCATAATGGTAATGACCGTAATAATAATGGGCATAACGCTCAATGTTTTCAACAATATAATACTCCCGATAGAAAAAATAGCGCAGGCCATGCGCGGAACGGGCGAGGGAAACATGTCGCGACTCGACGCCGTCGCGCGCAATGACGAAATAGGCGTTCTGTCCGGCTCCTTCAACGCCATGACCGAAAAAATAGGCGGCCTTGTAGAGGACCTGAAGGAGCGCGAGCGTGACCTTCAGCAATACATGGACCGGCTTTTGACATTTTGCGCGAAGCTTTCGACCGACGGAAGCATCATTCTCATCAACACGGCTATGGCCGCCGGCGCCGGAATCGACAGGGCCGAACTCATCGGCCGGAAGTTCTGGGACCTCCCTCACTGGCGCATATCGTCGGAGACCCGCCGGAAACTGGAAGAAACGATCAAAGAAGCCGCCGCCGGAGCGTCCTCGAAATACGAAGTGATAAATTCGATGCACGGCGATAATTACGCGATACTCGAACTGATCATAAGGCCGGTTTTTTCGGCCGAAAGCAAAAACGTCGAATACATAGTCGCCGAAGCCATGAACATAACCGAACGCAAGCGCGCCGAAAACGACCTTATCGAATCCGAAGCCAAATCGAAAAAAGAGCTCGAATTCAAGATTAACATGAGAACGATGGAGCTGCGCGCCGCCAACGATAAACTCAAGGCGGAGATCGCTGAAAAAGCGGCCATGCAGCACGGAATCGACGAGCACGAGGCGCGCCACAAAGCTCTTTCCGAAGCGCTTTTCGATGTTTCCTGCGAAACCGACCCGACGGGAAAATATATTTATGTCAGCCCCAACAATGAAAAACTTGTAGGATTCAAGCCTGAAGAAATGGTCGGCAGGTATTTCCATGAGTTCGTTCATCCCGACGACATCCCCATCGCGGCCGAAGCTTTCGAGAAAGGCCTTCGCGACATCAAACTGGTCGTCGAAATAAGATTCCGCCACAAGGATCCGGGCCGCTTCGTCTGGATAGAAAGCACGGGCCAGAAATATTTCACTTCAAGCGGGGAATTGCGCGCGATAATAGTTTCACGCGATATCACGGAACGGAAAAAAATGGAGGACGATCTTCTCAAATCTTCGAAGATCGAGGCGCTCTCGACCCTCGCCGGAGGTATTGCGCACGACTTCAACAACGTGCTCATGGGCATCATCGGAAATATAACTCTGGCCAAAAAACGCGTGACCGGCGACGAAAAGACGCATGAAATACTTACGCGGGCCGAAAAGGTTATATATAAAGCCAAGTGGCTGACCGAACAGCTCACAACTTTCTCTCAGGGCGGCCTGCCTATAAAAAAACTCATAAATATCAACGTCATCTTAAAAGACACGGTCCAGTTCGCTTCCGCCGGCGGGAACGTTACCTGCGCCTTTTCCTTCGACGAAAAACTGCCGCCCGTGGAAGCCGATGAAGGTCAGTTCGCCCAGGTAATAACCAACCTTGTCATAAACGCTAAACAATCAATGCCAGGCGGCGGCCTCATAAAAATCAGCACGTCGCTCCATCACGCCGCGGACGGCGGACGGCCGCCGTTAAAAAAAGGGGAATACGTTAAGATAGCCATAAAGGACAGCGGCGACGGCATACCCGTCGAAAACCTCAAAAAAATATTCGATCCGTACTTCACGACGAAGGCTAACGGAACGGGGCTCGGGCTCGCCACTTCATATTCCATAATAAAAAATCATGACGGCCATATAGACGTCGATTCCGAACCGGGCAAAGGCGCGGTTTTTTCAGTATATCTGCCCGTCAAAAACACCGCGGCTCTTAGCTCGGAAACCCGGAAAAAATTCAGCGAAAATTACGGCAACAAAAAAATCCTCTTAATGGACGACGACGAAACTGTTCTCATCCCGGTGTGCGAAATGCTGGCCGATTTCGGTTATGAAGTTATGCCGGCCAAATCCGGCGAAGAGGCCGTAGATCTCTATTCAAAGGCGAAAAAATCCTCCAGGCCCTTCGACATAGTGATCATGGATCTCATAGTGCAAGGCGGCGCCGGCGGAGTCGAAACCATAAAAATGCTTCTGAAAATGGATCCTGACACGATAGCCATAGTTTCGAGCGGCTATTCAAACGATCCCGTCATGTCCGATCACGAGAGTTATGGATTCAAGGGCGTGATAGCCAAACCATATAAGGACGAGGAAATGCTTCAGCTTCTGGAAAAACTTTTTCGCGAACGCGATAAAAACAAAGGTTGATTTGTATGGAAAAAGTACGTGGAAAAATACTCATAATCGAGGATAATCCTGGAGACGTCTCGCTTTTAAAGACTTATCTTTCCTCCTTCAGCGGAAAGGGAGACTGGCATATAGACGTCGCCGCGACGCTTTCCGATGCGGTCGCTCTTGCCGGCTCCGCGAAGTATGCCGTCATTCTTTTAGACCTGACGCTTCCCGACAGCGAAGGCATCAGAACCGTAAATTCGACGGTCGCCTTCGCCCCGGAAACGCCCATAATAGTGCTCACCGGAGTTTCGGACGAGGAAACCGGGATCAAAGCCATGCAGGCCGGAGCTCAGGATTACCTTATAAAGGGCCAGTTCGACCCGAAAATGCTCGTGCGGAGCATACGTTACGCCACGGAACGCCACCGCCTCAGAATGGAACTGGAAATGTCCATAAAACACGAGGCCGAAATAAGCGAGGCTCGCTATCAGGCGATAATGAAACTCGAGAACGAGATAAACGAGCACCGCGCCACCGAGGCGAAGCTCAACCATAAAACCGCCGAAATGCAGGCAGTGTTCGGCGTCATTCCGGACCTTTATTTCCGGGTCGACAGCGAAGGCGTCATAGTCGATTACAAGGCGGCACAGGAAGAAGAACTTTACCTTCCGCCGAAGGATTTTCTCGGCCGGAAATACCGCGACATCATGCCGGCGGACGTCGCGGATCTGACGTCGAACGCAATAGAAGACCTGAAAAAAAACCGAAGCATGGTCATCATGGAATATTCCATCCCTTTAAAAAACACTGAAGCTTTTTTCGAAGCCAGGCTCCTGCCGCTTTTTGATAATGAGGTCATATTCCTTATCAGGAACATAACGGAGAGAAAAATCTCAATAGAAAAAATCCTTCAAAGCGAAAAAAAATACCGCGACCTCGCCGATTCTCTTCCGCAGACAATATTCGAAACCGACGAAAAAGGAACGCTTAAATTCGTGAACAAAGCCGCGTTCGCTCATTTCGAATATACCATGAAAGACTTCGAGAAAGGCCTTAACGTATTCCAGATGATACACGGCCAGGAGCGAGAACGGGCGATCCGGAAATTCGGCGCTATGGTCAGCAAACAGCCGGACCCCGACAATTCCAACGAATATATCGCGCTTAAGAAGACGGGAACGCCGTTCTGCGTTTCGATACATTCGACTCCCATAATCGGTTCCGAGGGACGCGTTA
This sequence comes from uncultured bacterium, assembly GCA_964545075.1. Classification (GTDB taxonomy): domain Bacteria; phylum Muiribacteriota; class UBA9980; order UBA9980; family UBA9980; genus DAOPXV01. The sequence goes on along the minus strand of CAZJFS010000276.1, from coordinate 93 downwards.
ACGGAATCCGCGGCATAATCATCGATATAACCGATAAAAAGCGCGCCGAGGAGCAGCTCGCCGCGGAAAAGGAACGCCTCGCGGTAACTCTTC
>CAZJFS010000275.1:0-3813 GCA_964545075.1 uncultured bacterium | reverse complement strand
CGGGGATAGCCATGAATATTCTGTGGGAGCGGCTTTCGCCTTCGCGGCAGTGTATTGAATCGATCTATGACGATATCGACGACGGCTATAAGGCATACGATGAGGACGATCTCGACAGAGCCTTTAAACTCTGGAACTACGCGTGGAATTCCATCGTCAAAACATTTTCGCCGCTCACGAAAGATCTTAAATGGGTGGACGATCATTATGCCGGCTTCGATATCGACCTTTTCGAATGGGTTGATGAATTGATCAATCTGTACGTCGCGCTCGCCGAAGAGGACGAAACTTTCGCAGATAAAAAAGTATCGTTTTTAAGGCAATTCGTTGAAATTTTTCCGGAAACGCGCGAAGATCTGCTTCTCGACGTCCGGCTCGAACTTGCCATGAGCCTTTTCGATCTGGCGGACGCTTCAACCGACGAGGCGTTTGAAAAAATCGCGCGCGATTATTTTTATAAAAGCAAGGTTTATGAAGCGTGGTCCGAAGCCTACAGCGGCCGCGGCATTTATGATGAAACGGTCCGCGATCTGGAAAAAGCCGAAACGATAGCCGAAAGGGGTTTGCTCGCCGGATGCGACGATCCGCGCGGGCTGCTCGAGGAGTTATTGGCCCTTCGCCAGATGAGGCTCGAAGACGAGATGGGCCGGCCTGGGCCGCTTGTGGCGGGTCTGGAACGCGCGGAGAAGTGGGAGGAAAAATTTCGGAGATCGTCGATTACGGAAAAGATCGCTTTATTGTCGGACGCTTCGGAATCGGGCGCGGCGCGTGAAATGATTTATTATATCCAGATCGCCGGGCATTTTATGACGGCCTTCGGAACGGCAATATCTTCCGGTAAAAATGCCGGATTTTTTGAACTTTTATGCGATCTTCAAAAAAACCGGCGCGAATTATACCTGATTTTTTCAGACATAATAGATAATTTCATCATTTCTCACCTTATTTACAAAGGCGAATTTGATCGGGCGCTTACCGCGGCGTCCGAATTTTGCCTGAAAAACATTGCGAATCAAGTTTTAACGGCTGGCGTCATTGAAAAATTCATGCTTTGCCGTAAAACTAAAGACGCGATAGCGCTTGCCGAACGCGTCACCAAAAAGCGGTGGCCGGAACTCATCGATAAATTTCGCGTCAGACTCGGCCATCTGCTTTTCAACTATGACATGCAGAACGAATATATCAAACTGAAGAACGACGGCGCGCCATCCCGAGCGGCGGACCTTGAACGATCTGAAATATGCGGAAAAATATTTCAGGCCGAAGAGATCGCGTCCGCGCTTGAAATGCTTCGCGGCTCATTTCCGCTTTCGGGCCGGCGTCCGGACTTCCGAAGCAAAATCGAAAAACTCTATATGCTTCCGCGCGCAAGATTTTTAATATCTATGACGCCCGATTTCGCGGCGTTCATGTTTGAAAAACACGGCGTCGATTTTCCGCTCTCTCATATTTTCTGGTCGCGTTTCGTTGAATTTATAGAAACCGACCGTGATGGCATATTCGGCCCGACTCCGACCGCGAAGCTTTTTGCTTTTTCATCGGACCGCCTGAAAAAATATGTCAAATCGTCCGCCGGATCAGATTTCTTCCCGTTCGAAGAGATAGCGCCGGTCCTGGCCGGCGGGCCTTTCGTTTATGAATATCTTTTCGAAAGTGGCCTGATCGAAGCCGCGCTCCGCGATCGTTCAACCGGTTTTTTCAGCGCTATGCGGAAATACGCCGCGAACAAATATCCCGGAAAAATGTGGGCGCTTGAATTCGCTGGCGTTCTTAACAAATAAATTGAGTTATAAAGCAAGGTGGAATCGCATGAAAAAAATTTTAAAAGAAAAATTAAAGGGATTGCCGGCGGATAAGCTTGCGGCATTGGTTGATCACATATGCACAGATAATGACGCGTATATCAGCGCCCTCGAATGGCTGGAACGATATTCGGCGAAAAACAAACCGGTGAAAGGTTTGAAAAAAAATAATGTCGACGACGAGCTTCTTGAAAAATATGCATCGAAAGCCTTTGCGGCCGCTGACGACTCCGATGATTATGACGGCTGGCATGACGACGGATATAATCCCGAACTATATACCTGGCTTGATAAGATATCTAAATTGGGTAAAAAAGGCCGTTTATCTTTCGAAGCTAAAAAAAAATTCATCAGTGAAGCTCTTGAAATGAGAAGAACTGATGAATTTGCCGCGGAAGATGTCGTAACCGCCATATTCGATATTTGCGGCGAAAAAAAAGACTGGCTGTATGTTATCGAAAAATTAGGGAAAAGCAGGAATGAATCTGATATTGAGATTATTATTCAAATAAAAAAAGACCGCCTCAAAGACGAGAGTGGTTATATTGAAGAAAGGTTAAAAAAACTCGAAACCTCATACGATTATAATGATCTGGCGATGTTTTATGCCGCGAAAAAAGATCTCAAAAGCGCCATCCAGACCGCCGAAAAAGGTATTTCCGATTTAGATAAGGGCGTGGACATTCTATTCGGTTCGCTGCTTGGCTTTTACGCCAGGTCAAAGGATGACGAAAAAATTGAAACCCTCTCGAAAACCGCGATCGTCAAATGCTGGAAAAAAGACGCCGCGTATGAATTGCTTTTCGATCATTATAAAAAGCGCGACAATTATGAAAACGCTAAGGCCGCGCTGGCGAATGCATTCAAAGAAAGCAGCGATGAGGATTCGACGCGATTATATAAGGTCGCGGAAAATTTTCTTTTTGAAAAAGACTGGCTCTCTTTAAAGGACCGGTTCTTGAACAAGGTCCGTTCCGGCGATTTTGGCGGCTATCTGAAGATATTAATTGCCGAAGGCCGCAAAGATGAAGCTTTAAAAGAATTATTAAGCGGAAAAAAAGACATCCCTTATTATTCATATAGCGAATATCTCGATGTGGCGGAAATGCTGAAAAAAGATTTTCCCGAACCTATAGCCTCATATTATCTGAAACTCGCCGATCGCATCGCGACTAAAACCTTTCAATCGAGGTATCGCGACGCGCGTGATCTTCTTTTGGACGCAAAGGATATTTATTTAAAATGCCTGAAAAAAGAATCAGAATGGAATAAAATAATCGAACGAATCAGAGAAAAATTTTACAGGCACAGAGCGCTTTTGAGAGAAATAGCGTGCGTTTGAAACATGCGCGCTGTCAGTAAAAACTCTTTAATGCAGCGGTTTTCGCGTGCCGGGACAATTTTGAAATATTTAAGGGTTTATGCGACAAGCAGTTCAAATTTTTGGATCGATCTTAGTTCGACCTCTAATTTTAGTTTTTCTTCCTCTAAATCAAAATCGTCCTGTGATCCGAGCCAAAATTGAGCGGTTGTTCCGAAAAATTTGCTTAATCTTAACGCCGTATCAGCGGTAATACGCCTTTTGCCGTGAATAATTTCAGAAATTCTTCCTTGAGGAATATGTATTTCTTTGGCTAATTTATATGCGCTGATCTTCATAGGTAATAAAAATTCTTCAAGTAAAATTTCGCCCGGATGAATATTTTTAATTCTTTTCATTTTTGCCCTCTCAATGATAATCAACTATTTCAACATTGTGCGAATCATTGTTTTTCCATTCAAAACAAATTCGCCACTGGTCATTAATTCTGATGCTATATTGATTTTTTCTTTCACCGGTTAGTTTTTCGAGTTTGTTTGATGGCGGAATTTGCAGATCCGACAAATCGTGAGAGTTATTAAGCATTCTTAATTTTCTTCTCGCTGTTTGTTGAATATCGTGCGGATACTTTTTCACGAAATATCCATCGAATATTTTTTCGGTTTCTTTATTCGCAAACGTCTTGATCAT
>CAZJFS010000274.1:0-3856 GCA_964545075.1 uncultured bacterium | reverse complement strand
GTGAAGATTTCGCGGCCGTGTTCGGCTCAGGCGGAGTTTCAGCCTGAGGCTTGACCGCTGCGGCGCGCGGGGTCGAAACAGGCGCTTTTACTTCGCGCGTCGCAGTTTTTTTTATGTCGCCAATCGCCTCGTTCATGCCTTCCGTTTCGCGTTCGGCCATGACCTTATTGGCGCGCAGTATCGCCTCGCGGGCCTTTTCTTTTACGGCCGGGTTTTTATCGTTGGCCGCGATGTTCAATAGTTCGATGGCGTCGTCGTCGGCGATCTCGCCGAGCACGAAAATGGAGGATTCGCGCATCTCAAATTTAGACGAGAACATCATTTCCTTGAGACGCTCCATGACGACGCGTTTGGCCACGACATTGTTATGGGCGAATTTCCAGACCGCTTTTACCGCGTTCGCGCGGACACGGTTATCCGGGTGCGATATTATTTTTACTATGCTTTCGATGCATTTCGGGTTTCCTATGAGTTCGAGCGCTTCTATGGCGTTGGCGACTATGCGGTTATCCTGAACATTGAGATACGGAAGGATGGCGTCCATGTCGTTTCGCCCTCCGAGCTTTCCAACTGCGCTTATGAGCGTGGCGGTGACGAAGGGGTTCTTTTCGGAAGCCAATCTGGCCTTGAACCCGTCGAGCTTAGTCTTATCTGTCTCGTCGATCGACGCCTGTATGTTGTTAATTTCGGCACGCGCAGCGTCGTCGAGGCTTTTGGACATTTCGGCCTGCGCCGATTTAGCGAGATTTTCGATTATTTTTGAAACGAAAGCCTCATCGCGCGGGACATTCTTTTTTTCCGTGTGGGCTTTAAGAACTTTTTGCAGCGCGTTACGCGCCGTTTCCTGGGCCTCTCCGTCGAATTCCTTGACTGATTGGCTTAAAAGGTCCACCGCGTTATCGTCGGCGATCTCGGTCAGAACGTAAACCGCCGATTCCCTCATCTGCGGAACTTTCGATTTAAGCATGTCGCGGAGGGCTTTTGATATGTTGTTGTTTATGCGGTTATTCGATGTCGTGAATTTCCAGATGGCTTTAACGACGTTCGCTTTGATACGGTTATCCGAATGGGATACCAGTTTTATAAGATGGTCCACGCACTTGGGATTTCCGAGCCTTTCAAGCGCTTCCACGGTATTTGCGATAACCCGGAAATCCTCGTCGCTCAAAAAGGTTATAATATCGTCCATGTTTGACGAGTCGCCAAGTTTTCCGATGGCGCTTATAATTGTGGCCCTGATGTATGGGTTGCTTTCAAAAGGAAGTTTTTCAAGAAGCTCAGAAAAAAAATCCCGGTCGTTTTCCGTTACGGCCTTGAATATTTTTTCAACCTCCGCGCGGGTCGCGTCGTCCATTCCGCCTGACGCTTCGCTTTCAGCCGCCTCGCTTTCGCTCGCCGCCATCTCGTTAAGAATAGCCTGAATATCGCCATGTTCCTTGTGAATAAGCGTGAGCGCTTTTTTCGCGAAATATTTTACGCCGGGATTCGTATCGGATGTCATGGCGCGTACCAGGTCCGGAACCACCCGCTTTTCAAGTACGCCGACAAGCGCGGCCGCGGCCTCTTCGCGGATTTCATCTTCCTTGCATTTCAGTTTTTTCAGCAGTTCATCGACATCAGGCATATTAACGCTCCATTGAGTTTTAAAACGAAAATCAATTATAATTTAATAAAATTAAAATGTCAAGGACATTCTTGACGGGTATCGGCCTCATGTCGAATCAGCTTTGATGGCGTTATAAATTTATCGATAACGCGTAAAAATGCTTGACCGCTTAAATAAATTCGGTTATAATGATAAAAAAAAGCGGGACCGGAAAAGGTTAATCATTAAAACCGGGGTGAAACTTTATGGGTTGCGAATCATACTCGTGCCATTATTGCGGCATGCAAATACCCTCTGCATCATATATCTGCAAGAGTTGCGGCAAGGTCTGCCGCGATAAGGTCGCCGCATCCGCCGGGGGAAAAAAAGCGGCTGTTCCTGAAAACGTCCCTGTTCCTGTAAATACGCCTGAAATAAACACTTTTTCCGGCATGCTTGATAACAGCGCTGCTCCGTCGCCGGAAATGGGCGGCGGTAAACAGTTTGAAAATATCGGAAAATTTGATATTTCCCTTGGGAAAAGCCTTTTCAGCGACAGCATATCCGGCCTGAACGACAGCTTTAAAGGGTTTGAGCCGCTTGATTTTTCGAAGTCCGGCAGTGAAACGGCCAATCCTGCCAAAATTGAAATGGGCCCCGGCCCTTCCGTAAGCGGCCGTGATCTAATGGCGCCTAATGATAGAAAAACGCCCGGCGAGCTCAGGCCGCTTAAAGCGTCTGGAGCGCTCCTCGATGAATTATTAAGCAATAACCGGAAATTTATGGGCGGTTCCGGCATGGATTCCTACAAGACTAACAAGGAGCCCAGATTGAAACTCGCCATCGTGACATGCGCGAGCCCCCGCCTCGTGGAGCTTTGTGAAAGAGCCCTCGGGATCGGCTATGGCGACGCATTCATAATCCGCGTAATGGGCGCTTCAATATCGCCAGGGGCGAATTCCGAAGTGATGCGTTCCCTCGCCATAGCCGTCCACAAGTATTCGGTTGAGGAAATCATAATTTTAAACCATGACGATTGCGGTTTAAAAGGGATTACGGCGAGCGATTTTATAAACAACATGAAAAAGAACGACGTGCCGCGTTCGGTGTTTGAAAGCGTCGACATGAAAACTTTCATCGGCGGCTTTTCAAATTTCAAGGAAAATATACGCAGTTCGGTCGCGGCGGTGCAAGCTTCAGGCATTATACCCGAGACCATAGCGGTTCACGGCATGCTGCTTTCGATGAAAACGGGCAAGTTAGAGGTGATAGTCAATGGTTATAACGAAAGAAAACCAGCCGTTTAACGATTTGTTTTTCCTGAAGATATTCGCCGTTCTGATGGCGCTTCTGGCCGTTTTTTATCCTGCGACGTCGCGGGCGTCCAGCTTCCGGCATATGCTGATGGAGGACGGTCTCGTTTCAAACACGATAACATGCATCGCGACCGATAAAACCGGGAACGTCTGGGTTGGAACGATAGACGGCATAGCCAGGTATAACAATAACGGCTGGGAAAAATTTACCGTCGAAAACGGCTGCCTTAAGGATAACGCGATCTGGGCGATAGGGGTCGACGAGGGGAAATCCTATTCCAAAATATGGTTTGGCACCGGGTTTGGCCTTGCAGTATTCGAAAATAATCACTGGACGCATTATGTCGGGGCGTATGAAAATCAGAAGACAAAAAAACGCGAGGAAGGCAATTGCCCGGTCGAGTCCAACGTCATCAATAAAATATTCGTATCTAAAAATACCGCGGCGCAGGATAAAAATATAATTTATGTCGTGGCCGGCGGGAAGCTCTATAAATTCAACGGCGAAAAATGGAGCACCTTTGATTTTCCAAAGGACATACTTAAAACTTCCAGCATAACTTCGATCTCGAGTAAAGGCGACGACACCTTATGGCTTGGCACTTCGGGCCAGGGCCTTCTCGAATTCAACATCGGACAGATGAAGCTTACCACGTATACGAAAAAAGAAGGCATTCCTTCGGACTACGTCACCGCCCTGTACGCCTCGCCCGAAGGCAAGGTATATATAGGCACCGAGAACGGCCTCGGCATAATGGAACGTGGAAACTGCGCCGTCTTTAACTACCGCAACTCGAAACTCGTTTCAGATTATATCACGGCCATACAGTCCGGCGTTTTCGGCAATATCGCCATAGCGACCGATAAGGGCCTGAATATGTATGATGGAAAGGATTTCATGCCCCTGCCGGCTAACCTTTCAGTTTTGAACGGCCAGGTAGTCTGGTCCATGGCG
>CAZJFS010000273.1:0-3895 GCA_964545075.1 uncultured bacterium | reverse complement strand
CTTCAGCCGTGATCGTCGTTTCACCTATTGAAAGAGTTTCGTTAGCGTACGTGAACGGCATGCCGTTTGCGGCATTGATAAAAAACGACTGGCCCGAGGTTATTGCCGGATCTATTCCATTGATGAGATCGAGCGGGCTGCTTGCGCTTTTTATGACCGATATGAACGAACCCGATGTCGCGTTCCATTTATAGATACCGGTAATAAGCGACACGTTTTTTAAGATGTTGCCGAATCTAACTCCGGTCAATGGTTTTGAAATACCTACAAGGTTGAATCCGGGCTTTAACGTGATCGAATCGATAATTCCCGCGTCCTTGCCGTTCACCGTCGTTTGGAAAGCCGAAGCGGCTTTGACGATATATCCTTTGCCGGCTGAAAGATTCGTGAGCGTTCCACCGGAGAGGCTTTCAAACGCGCCTGATGCCGTTGAATAACCGTAAATATCCTCAATATACGGATTATTCGATTTAAAGGTTGCCGCGTTGTCGTTCGGTTTTACCGTGAAAGCGATGAAATTGAATCCTTGTTTAAATTCGAGAGTTTGCTGCGCGTCTGAAATTGCTTGAGCAAAGCACGTTCCGGCGAATGCCGATAAAATAAGAATAACGATACAGACTTTTTTGAACATTTTGAATCGCTCCCTTTCTTTTAAAATTTATTTAAAAATCCCTTGCTATAAAACATTAGCGTATATGAACGCCAGCTGCTCCGCGTATGATTCCGCGATAAGATCTACGGGCTTTCCGGCTCCATGGCCCGCCTGCATCTCTATTCGAAGCAGAGCCTGGTTTCCGTTCGCTGAAGTTATCGCCGCCTCCTGCAATTTCGCGGTCATTTTAAACGCGTGCATCGGATGTACGCGCGCGTCGGATAGCGCCGTAAAAGTGTAAACCGGCGGATATTTTACGGCTTTGACATGATGGTATGGCGAATATTTATAAATATATTTAAATTCCTCTTCGCGCGACGGTTCTCCGTATTCGTCAACCCAGTATTTTCCAATCAGGAATTTGTCGAAACGAAGCATATCCAGAAGCGGCACTCCGCAGACGGCCGCGCCAAAAAGTTCGGGTGCCTGCGTTATTGCCGCTCCTATCAAAAGTCCGCCGTTGCTCCTTCCATAAACGGCCAGTTTTTTCGATGTCGTATAATTATTATCGATAAGATATTTCGCGGCGTATATAAAATCGTCGAAGACGTTCTGTTTTTTCTCACGCTTTCCGGCCGTATGCCATGTTTCGCCATATTCTCCGCCGCCCCGCAAATTAGCTTCCGCGAATATTCCTCCCGATTCGATCCATGCGATCGCGAATACTGAAAAAGCCGGAAGCCTGGAGTGGTTGAATCCGCCGTAACCGGTGAGGATCGCGGGAACAGGGAGTTTCGGACCGCCTTTTTCGCCGGATCGCGCCGCGCTTAAAATATACATCGGGACTATGGTTTCGTCTTTAGAACCATAAAATATCTGTTCCATTCTAAAATCCTGGGGGGTTAAGGCCGCGTCGACTTCGAAAACTATTTTTTTCTCATTGGTTTCTATATCGAATGAAAATATGGTCTGCGGGTGAAAGAATGAAGAAAATTCGATATAGACGAGATCGCCCCGGTCTGCGGGCGTAACATTTCCGACGCCATCGGCCGGAAGCGCGATTTCGTACATATATTCTCCTTCTATATCGAAGACTTTCAGACGCGTCCTAACATTTTCGGTGTAATTTACGATTATGTAATTTTCCGTGAGCGAAAAGTTTTCAATGGCCGTTTTTCCTTCGCGGATTATGATATATGATCTTGTTTTGTCCTCGAGCACGATCTTTTCGCCGTTTTTAAAATCAGGCACCGGCGCGGCGTATATTTTTTTGTTTGGCGCTCCGAGGTTGGTTTCTATAAAAACGGCTCCCTTGTTCACGTTTACTGAAAAAGTTCCATTGTATCCGGTTATCAACGGATAAAATTTCGCCGTTTCGCCTTCGAATTTCGCGATAAAAATATCATTTCTGTCCCATTTAACTATGACGCTCGCGATCAGAAATTCTCTGTCCAAAGAAGGGTATACGCCCATTATGGCCGAATCGGGAAAGTCGCCGCCGAATATAAGAACATCTTTCGAGACGCCGATCTTGTGGAAATATATTTTCTCGTTCAATCCGTCTTGCGTGAGTTTTGAAAAATAAAATCCGGTTTCATCATTATTCCAGACGATGCTTGAGTATCTCGACCATTTTATGCCGTCTTCTATAATCTTATTATCGTGTATGGAAAGCACCGTCACGGTCCCTATCTCACTGCCGTCTAACGATGTGACGTACGCCACTGATTTTCCGGAAGGCGACGGCTCGAATGAATCGATCGAACAAAGGGCGTTTTCGGCGTTCGGATCGAATATTATTTTTTCATCCGTCATTTCTTCGTTTGAGCGATATAGCGAATACTGAGTCTGGCCTTTGTTTTTCTTGAGATAGAAAAGCTTTTCACCGGCGCGTTTTATGTCGGGCTTCATTCCGTTGAGGTCGAGAAGCTCCAGAAGCCTTTTTTTGAATTTTTCTTTTTCGGGAAGGCGCGAGATCTGGTCGTCCGTGAGCGTGTTCTGCGCGGCGATCCAGTTTTTGACTTCTTCGTTTTCGATGTTTTCGAGCCATCTGTATGGATCGGATATCTTATTGCCGAATAATTCTTCCTTGCAGCTGGTCTTTTTAGTGAAAGGATATTTTATCATTTTACACCATCTTTTTTATCTTTTCCGGCTTTTATAAGCGCTGAAAAACGCCTTTGGTTCTTCCGCGGACCTTTTGCGCATACGGTTGGAATTTTCGGAATAAATACCGCGCTTTTGTATATTAAGCTCATAACCTTTATTATGATATAAAAAAAAACGGAAAAAGTAAAGGGCGCGCGCTTTACATATTTAAACAATTTTGATATAATTTCGACCGGAAATCAAATAAAGCGATATAAGAAAAGAGTGATTCACATGATAAAAAAGGCGATATTGCCAGCCGCCGGACTTGGCACGAGGTTTTTGCCTGCCACTAAGGCGCAGCCTAAAGAGATGCTTCCGATAGTCGATAAACCGACGATCCAATATGTTATCGAGGAAGCGGTCAAGTCGGGTATCGAAGAAGTGCTCATAATTACTGGCCGTGGAAAGCGCGCGATTGAAGATCATTTCGACAAATCGTTCGAGCTCGAATACCACCTTTTGGAAAAAAATATGACCCGCGAACTGGAAGAGATCAAAGATATTTCATCGATGGTCAATATCCATTATGTTCGCCAGAAGGAGCCAAGAGGCCTGGGACATGCGATACTCTGCGCGAAGGCTTTCGTCGGGAACGAGCCGTTCGCGGTCATGCTGGGCGACGATATCATCGAATCGGAAACTCCATGCCTGAAGCAGCTTATAGACGTCCACGACAAATACCGGGCTTCCGTTATAGCTCTAATGAAAGTGCCTATGGAAAATATCGGGTCCTACGGGTGCGTGAAGCCTAAAAACATCGAAGAGGCCATATATCTGATCGAAGAACTCGTCGAAAAACCAGACCCTTCCAAAGCGCCTTCTGATTTGGCGATAATAGGCCGTTATATCATAACTCCGGAAATTTTCGAGATCCTGGAAAAAACCGAACCGGGCAAAGGCGGCGAAATCCAATTGACGGACGCTCTCGCGAAACTCAATAAGCGCCAGGCCGTATACGGCTGCAGGTTCTCGGGGCGGAGATACGACGTCGGCGACAGGCTCGGCTATCTGAAAGCCATAGTCGAAATGGCGCTTGAGAGAAACGATCTCAAGGACGGCTTTAAAGAATATCTCAAGAAAGAGATATTGCCGAAGATATAAAACAAGTTGAAATATGGCGGGACGTTTCGGCGCCCCGCTTTTATTTTCAGC
>CAZJFS010000272.1:0-3999 GCA_964545075.1 uncultured bacterium | reverse complement strand
AATCGCCGACTTTCAGTCCGTCGTGCACATTATCATAATAATCTTCATACTAATAGCTAACGCCACTTATTTTTACGAAAAAAAATACGGCCGCGCTAACAACCAATAAGGAGGAATAAAATGAGTGAAATCATAGGAATAAATATAGCCGCAATATTGACTCTTGGAATTTACAGCTTTTTATATGAAGATAACTTCGCGTACAAAATAGCCGAATATCTTTTCGTCGGAACTTCAGCCGGATACGCCATGGCGCGCCAATACCACAGCATTATCGTACCTAACGTGTGGACGCCTATTTCGACGGGGACCGATTACTACGTCATAATACCCACGGTTCTAGGACTTTTAATGCTCACTATGCTCGTGCCCAGCCTTTCCGTACTTTCAAGAATCCCGATCTCTATAGTCGTCGGCTTCGGCGCTGGAATGGGCGCAATGGCCGTCGTCCAGACCGATATAATTCCTCAGATATCGGCGACGATGCTGCCTCTGTGGTCAAACATCAGCTGGACTGTAGCGCTTAACAATTTCATCATAATCGGCGGCGTTATCTGCAGTCTTATATATTTCTTCTTTTCAACTGAGCACAAGGGGCTTGTTTTCGGAACCGGTTCCCAGATCGGCATAATGTTTTTAATGGTGACTTTCGGGGCGCAGTTCGGAACGACGATCATGGGCCGCGTCCAGCTGCTTATAAACCGCTGCGACTTTCTTTTAAACGACTGGGTAGCGCTTTTATTCAAATAAAAAAATTATAGCAATATAATTTTCATAATAAGATAATACCATAATTTAAAACGGCCTGTTTTTTAGCGGGCCGTTTTTTTTATTGACAAATGCTATGAATGGATATATACTTCTTAATAATTACAGAATAATATTATAATAAGATTCCTAATTATAAGTAACGAAAAAATAGTAAAGGAGATCAAAAATGAAAGGCAACAAAAAACTCATCGACGCTTTGAACAACCTTCTCGCAAATGAACTCACCGCTATAAGCCAGTACATAGTTCATGCTGAAATGGCTGATAACTGGGGTTATGAAAAACTTCACAACCATTTTGAAAAACGCGCGATCGAAGAAATGAAACACGCGGAAAAACTCATCGCCAGGGTTATTTTCCTCGAAGGTCTCCCTATAGTAAGCGAACTGCATAAAATAAACATCGGCTCTGACGTTCCCAAACAGCTTATGAACGATCACGCGGCCGAAGAGATCGCTATAAAAGGCTATAATGAAGCTATAGTGCTCGCAGGAACCGTAGGCGATTTTGCCACCCGCGAAATCCTCGAAAGCATTCTTAATGATGAGGACCGCCACATCGACAAGATCGAGGAACTTCAGGACCAGATCGGCCACATGACCCTCGGAATATTTTTGACCACGCAAGTAAAAGCTTAATCTTAATATATAAAACAAAGTTAAAAAAGCCGGGCTTTCTAATTTGAAGGCCCGGCTTTTTTTACGGCAAAAGGTTTCAGCCGCTATTTTTTATATATTCCCTATTAACTAATTAATGTCGCTTATGCCATTTTCCTTGATTATCTTGTTGGCTCGATCTTTTCCGAGGATCTCGCGCAGGGCTTCGGTCGCGCTTTTGTAAGGCATTACACCCATTTGTTCGCGCGTTTTCACGAATTTGTCGATCTCCTCGACGGTGATCTCCTTCAGAAACGATTTTTCCTGCAACATCATAAGCTGACCGAGCGTAACGCTTGACATGTTCAGATGCGGCTTGAGCTGGCCGAGTATGCTCGAAAGCATGCCCGACAGGCTGAAACTTTTAAAGCCCTTGACCTCGGCCCACAGGTCCGGACCGACATTAGACGCAAGACGGTCGGTCTGCATGGCTTCGACGAAAAGTTTTTCCTTGAAGGCCGTCCATTTGTTCTTGATCTCGTAAAAAGCTTTCTGATCCATCTGTTTCTGGACATATTTAAGCTTGGCCTGGTAATAGTCGTAATAAAGCTTTCTGGCTTCGTTCGACATCGTCGAATAATTCGTTCCTTCGAGGAATATCCTGTACAACACGTTCTTGTCGGCAGGATACTCTTTTATCCAGCCGTTTAAAAACTGAATGAAATCCGTGGGCTGATATTTGAACATGAGGCTGATAGATTTTCCGAAAGGATCGCTGATGGATTTAGAAACAAGCATATCGTAGAACAGTCCGGCTATTAAGCCTTCTGTTGATATCATCTGAGCGCCGTTCTTGAGTATTCCAGTTTTTTTACCGGTATGGTTCTGCCAGATATAACGGTCACGGCGAACGGGATCCTGTCTCGTGAAAAGGAATTCCGATATTCTGTATTTTTCACGGTCCGCTTCTTTTAATTTCAAAAGCGGATTGGACGGACCATACAAAGCTTCAAACGCTTCGGCCCAGCCTTCGATGAACGCGAGGCCGCGGTCTGAAACCATCGGGCCGTCATGACCCATATTGCTTTTCTTGTCGATCTTCGAGATTGCGGGTCCGTACATGTCAAACATTATGGCATGGGCGTTCTCGTGGGCGATGACCATATCGAAAGTATCATTCTTAACCGCATCGGCGATCGAAAACATCTTGGGTATGTCTTCGACGAAGGTTACCGTGTTAAAAAAGTATGAGCCGCCTTCCTTCATGTCGAGTTTCATCGGAACTGGAGCGCAGGCGGGGCCGGTTCCGGCGTTCATTCCTATAAAGAGAACGATGGGCGCCGTCACATATTTTTTATAGAATTCGGCGTAAGCCTGATCGCCAGATTTTATAATAAGAGCAAGTTTTTTCATTCTGGCGATAACTCGTAATTTCGCGGAATCGACCATCTCGGGCGAAGCGGAAAGGTAAGGGATTATGTCTTTGGCGTATTCGCCGGCTCCGGCGAACGGAGTGATTTTAAAGCCTTTAAGGGCCGGAACTTCGCGTTTCTCGTACTGGTCGGTTATCTCTATGGTCAAAGGCTTTTTCTCATCCTTCGGATCCATCATCGGAACAGCCGAAAGAAATGCGCTTTCCACCTTGAACGGAACGTCCTGATATTGGGGGGCAAGATACATCGTGTACTTTTCGGCGAACGCCGTTCCCGTAAGGACGGTTATCGCGACAGGAAGAGCGAGGGTCAGAGCGAGGGTCTTTTTCAAAAGGGCTGAAAACTTCAAACCGGTCACATCCTTCTTTGATTTATTTCACGGGTATTTAAAAACACATTAATTTTTATTGACCGTTAAATTATAATAAAAAAAAAGAAAAAAGTCAAAAAAAATAAAGCCGGCTGATTTTTTAAAAAGTCGGCTTTATTTTTGAATTTTCGATATGTAACATTTAATTTTAACTGAATTAGATCACTATCGTTTTGACGCTGAGGCCTTTATAGGTTTCTCCTATTCTCGCGCCGCGCGGAATGACGGTTATGCCGTCCGATACCGTAAAGCCCCGGGCCAGGTCTTCTTCTTTATTTATGCCGACGCTCTGGTTATCGCCTATTATTACGTCCTTATCGGCGATGACCTTATGTATCTTGCAGTTCTGGCCGACCCTGACGTTATCGAAGAGAACGGATTCGGTCACTATCGAGTTGGACTGAACGTTAACGCAGGCGCTTATGATCGAATCGCGGATAGTCGCGTTACAAATGATCGCGCCGTCGCAGATGACGGAGCTGGATATTATCGGTGAGAAAACAAATTTAGCCGCAGGCAGGAACGTGTTTTTAAAGCATCTCAGCGGCCACCCGCCTATGTCTTCGTTAAAATTATGGCGTTTGTAAAGATTGAGTTCGGGTTCGGGATTTTTAAGGTCCATGTTGGCTTCCCAGTATGACTGAATCGTCCCTACGTCACGCCAGTATTTAGCCGTTTTCATGTTCTCGTCGCGGAAATTATACGAGAAAACGTTGTAACGCATTCCGCCACCTGACGCGAGATTTTTTTGATTTACGCGTATCATATTGGAAATGACGTCATAGCCGAAATCCCCTGTCGTATAACGATGATAAGCTTCGGGATCTTCC
>CAZJFS010000271.1:0-4014 GCA_964545075.1 uncultured bacterium | reverse complement strand
TTCAATTTATCGTTAGGCGCAACCGACCTTGGTACGGGAAGCGACACTATATTCGCGCAGATGGCGGCGGAAGTTTTAACCGTCAAGCCGACGGATATAATAGTTTATTCGTCCGATACCGATATGACGCCTTTCGACGTTGGCGCTTACGCTTCGTCGACGACCTATCTTTCGGGCGGCGCGGTCATCAAGACGGCTGAAAAGATAAAGGCGAAGATAACGAAGGTGGCCTGCGAAATGATGAAAACCTCCGAAGGCGATCTGACGTTTAAAAACGGCGTCGTTTACAGCAATTCGAAAAAAGAGAAGGTGTCGTTCAGAGACGTCGCGTATTATACGCTTTATGAGAGGAACCAGTTCCAGATAGACGCTTCGGCGTCGCACATAACGCACAAATCGCCGCCGCCATTTTCGGCGCATTTTGTAAATCTTGCCGTCGATATTGAAACCGGCTTCGTTAAATTACACGAATATTTGAACGTCACCGATTGCGGCACAGCCATAAACCCGAAATTCGCGGAAGGCCAGTGCGAGGGCGCGGTCTTAAACGGCATCGGCTTCGCCTTGACGGAGGAATTCATATTTGACGAAAAGGGCAGGCTTTTAAATACGTCTTTCTCCGATTACAAGATATTTAACTCCATGGACATGCCGGCCATTAAGACCATACTCGTTCCGACCTATGAAGAAAGCGGCCCGTTCGGCGCGAAGAGTGTTTCGGAGATAGGGATCAACGGGGCGATGCCGGCCATCGGCAACGCTATATTCGATGCCGTCGGCGTTCGCATGTTCTCTGGCCCTTATACGCCGGACAGGGTTCTCGCCGCTATAAAAAAGGCCGCTAAAAAGTAAAAAAAGGATGATCATATGGAAGGAAAAATAACCGTAAAGATAGAACTTATGGGCTCGCTCGTTTCAAAGGTGAAAAAGCCGAAACCGTCATGGGAATTGGCTGAAGGAACGACTGTAAAAGATGTCCTGACGAAAAAATTCGGTTTCAAATCGGGCGATCTGAAATATCTCATAACGAACGTGAACGAAAAGCCGGCTGAGAAAGATACGGTTTTAAAGGACGGCGACGCGCTTAAAGTATTTATGGTAATAGGCGGAGGTTAGTCTTCCGGCATTTGAGGATAAACGATAAGATCTTCTTTCGCGATTGACCGAAGATATTGCTTTCCGGTTTTATCGCGAAAGGAGATCGCTTATTTTTTATGGGATGGCCGTGACGTAGGCCATAAGATATGAGCCGTCCGATAATCTCGTTACGGCTGGGTCTTTGACGCTCCGGCTTCCCTTGGAATTGGCCGAGTCCAGAGTGAGACGATAGCCGCCCGGGACCGCATAAAATTCAAGTTTAAATTTAAAAAATGCCAGGTTAAAAAAAACGGGTTAATGTTTTCGGCTTCCAGGAAAATGAATGGTTTTAAGAAATAATTCGTTGACAACCAGTTTTGGATTTGATAAAATTGTAGTATATAGTGGTAGCAAATAGTTGAATAATGGCGCTGAAAAAATTGAAGTCGCGGCTTAATGTTAATTATCAAAAAATGATATTTTATTGAAAAATTAATGAATCATAAGAATATCGCGGTTGAAAGGTAAGGAGGTTTAAAATGCTTGATGGTGAAATAACTCTCGGCGCGCTTGCGCGGATCGACTGGAAAAAAATATACGTTCTGCCATGGCATCTGGATATCGAGGAGGAGCTGAAAGAAAAGCACGGCGTCGAGTACTGGAATGAACGCACTAAGACAATGTATGAAGGGGAAGACTATTTTTCGGAGCGGGCCATGGCTTTTTTAAATTTCGCTAAAATTCCGAAAGGGTCTTCAGTGATCGATATCGCCTCGGGCATAGGCGCTCTCGCAATACCGCTCTTGAAGGATGACTGCGAAGTTACGGCCGTCGATGTATCGGACTACGCGCTTTCCGTATTGGAAGAAAAGAACGTATACGATAAAAAGAATTTGAAAATAGTCAACGGGTATTTCAGGGAAATAGCTGAAACGTTGAAACCCTGCGATTACGTTTTGAATTTTTGTTCTCTTGGCGTGGTATGCCTTGACGGCGAAGGAAAAACGGATCTGGCGGACACGCTTTTAAAAATGAACGATCTTGCCCGTGAACGGGTCATAATAACCATGCCGGCTAACGAAGAAAAGGATGTCGCGGAGGTACACGCTAATTCCTATTACTGGATATTATACGGCGCTCTTCTTTCACTCGGGATTATCGCCGAACTTAAATTCGAATGGTTCGATGAAGTCGGAACGCTCGGGTTTATCAGCTGGAAACCGGTAACGAGCAGGACTAAAAAAATATAGGATAAGTTGCGGTTATCGCTATCTTTAACGAATATAAAATGCGCCGCGAAATTTATAAATTAAAACGGGGAAAATATGAGAAATTTTTTATCGTCCATTGTCCTGATCGTTGCGTTCATCACTTTTATGTCCGGCTTTTGCCGCGCGGCTGACCGCGAGCTGCTTCTCTTCGCGGCAGTTGCTTCGAAAATCCCGGTAGAGGAGCTTGTTAAAAATTTCGAAGAAAAAAACAAGATCAAGGTGGTTCCAAACTTTGGAGCTTCCGGAATGATGCTGGCGCAAATAGAAATGGCGAAGAAAGGCGATATTTATTTTCCGGCTTCGAGCGATTTCATGGTCAAGGCGAAAAAAAGAGGGATCTTATTGGAAACGACCGAGGCCAGGATCGTATATATCGTTCCTTCCATTATAGTGAGAAAAGGGAATCCGCATAAGATAACTTCAGTAAGGGATTTATGCAAGCCGGGATTAAAGGTGGTGCTGGCCAATCCTGAATCAGCCGCTATAGGGCTTCTTTCGGTGGAACTTCTTGAAGCGGCTCTTGATACCGATGAAATTAAAGCGTTCAGGAAGAACCTGGTCACGTATGGCGAGAACGTCGAAAAAATGGCGAATCTTATAGCGCTTAATAATGCCGACGCCGGCATCGGCTGGCATACTACGCCGAATAATTCGCCGGATAAAATAGAATTCGTAAAAATCGCTCCGGAAAATATCGTACGCGCGGGATACCTTTCGGCGGCCGTTACCGCATGCTCGGCCGATGCGGCCGAAGCTCAAAAATTCATAGATTATATGAGGTCTCCGGAAGGCATGGCGGTATTTAAAAAATTTAATTATTTCGAAAATTCCGCCGAAGCCTTCAAATTCATAGGCGCCGAAAAAATCGTGGAGCCCGTCGAGTATAAACTTTCAGGAGAATGGAACGCACAAATAAAATAAAACCGTTTCAGGCAATATTAGTAGTTTTTGGTTATTCCGCTTTTGGAGATCGTTACGCTCTTTTTATTTTCATAATCCGTAAGAGTGCATATGCCGTCGGTGCTTACATATACGCTGCCTTCTGGAATTCCGTCTTTTTTCACGGTTCCCGTCGCGGACGTTCCGGCGTATGAAAGTTCGATCGTCCATCCGGAAGTAAGGTTGAGCGCCATGGTTCCCGTAGCGTTCGATATGGCGAATGTGGAATTAGCAAAATTAATGTTATAGGTCGCGTTGATATCGAGAGCATATGTAAAAGTTTTTTGGTTGTATGTAAGCGTGCCGTTTTGAGTCTGGTGGCACGAATACGAAAGCGTTGAGCCGGATTTGAAGCTTATATTCTCGATGTTGTCGCAAACGGTCGTAATGTTGCATTCAACGCTTCCGACGGTTCCGGTGATCGTGGTGGTGTATTTAGCTATTTGCGTCGGAAGAACAAGGAATTTTATTAACTTGCCCTGCGCGTCATACAAAACTACAGAGTAATTTATATTGTAAGGCACTCCGCCGTAATTTCCAGTTTTTGTGCCTGTTATGGCGCGAGCGGGCGCCGCGGATGAATAAGCCGGCGAGCTTGTCAATATCGAGTCTAAAAAGCCGCGCATGGGGTTGAATTCCTCAAGTGAAAAAATAACGCGGAGCGCTTCCAGAAGGTCTTCGGTGTCTGTTACGAATATCTTGTCATAGTAGCCGCGAATGTCTTCAG
>CAZJFS010000270.1:0-4039 GCA_964545075.1 uncultured bacterium | reverse complement strand
GCCGTCATCAAATTGCTTATCGAAAAAGGAGCGGACGCCGGCATCCGAGATGAATACGGTTATACCGCCGCGGATCACGCTTACCTTTCAAACGAGATTGAAGACATTATAAACCCAAAGTTTAACTGCGCCAGGCTATAAAAAATAATAGCGAAATGTTTTTTTGTGATAATGTTTTTTTGTTTACTATATGCCGCTTATTGTGGTAAAATTCCTTGAACGTAAGGTCACGTTTCAAAAACATTAAAATCCGGAGTGAAAAACAGATGAGTTTTAATAAAAGTTCAGTAAATATAAGCGCATCCGGCGACAGGCTCGACCGGCTCATACGAGAAAGATTGAAGGAAGGCGCCAATAAAGAACAAATAGACGAGCGGATATGGGACCTTTTTGGCGAGGAGTGGGCCGTCATGTTCACCGACCTTTCAGGCTTCTCGCGCGGCGTCGAAAAATTCGGAATAATTCACTTTCTTCAAACGATATATGAATCCGAAAGGCTTCTGCTGCCTCTCATTGAAGAATATGACGGCATACTTTTAAAAGTCGAAGGCGACAGCCTCCTTGTAATATTTAGAAACGTTAATAAAGCCGTCAAATGCGCTTTAAATATGCAGAAAACTCTGAAAAAATACAACGAGATACAGACCGACGAAGAAAAAATACTTTTATGCCTCGGAATCGGCTTCGGCAGGGTTTTAAAGATAGGCGACACAGACGTGTTCGGCGCGGAGGTAAATGCCGCGAGCAAACTCGGCGAGGATATTGCCCGCGAGAAAGAAATACTCGTCACTCAGGCCGTACGCGACAATTTGACCGAAACCGCGGGACTCGAATTTGAAAAGATCCCCAAACCGCCAGCCGGCGCTAAAACAGCATACAAGCTCATTTATGAATTTTGAGCTTATATCGCGCCGCTTAATAGATCTGCTAAAAAAGTCCATGAATAAAAAGCAAAGCCTTTCGGATCGATCATCCCCGAAAGGCTTTGCCTGTTATCTTCAAACGCTTTTTGAGCCGTCCGCTTTCATACCCGGGTCTTAAATTTTTTCAGCCTGAATGCCCTTTTCTTCCTTTTTCCCAAAAAAACGCACTCTAAAAAGCTTTATTTTATCGATATAATCATAGATAAGGTGTAATAGAACGGGCACCACTATAAGCGTTAGGAGAGTCGCCATCAGAAGGCCCATTGCGACTGAAACGGCCATTGAATACCACCAGAACGCAGACTCGGAATTCGTAAGCCATTCCATTTTCTTGAAATCAAAAGATATCCCGGTGATCATCGGCACAAGCCCCAGAATAGATGTTATGGCTGTCAAGTAAACCGGCCTGAAACGGGTTTTGCCGCCGGCGACGACGGCCTCCGTCAATGAATAACCGCGAATAAGAAGCTGATTTATATAGTCGAGAAGCACGATCGCGTTATTCACGGCGACACCGGCGAGCGATATGACGCCAATACCGGTCATTATTATTCCGAAAGGAATATCCGCCAGACCTAGAGCGAGAAACACTCCGCCGAGCGAAAGAATTATCGAAAACATTATTATCATGACCTGCACGATCGAATCAAACTGCATGACCAGAACCATAAAAACGAGCACAAGAGCGGTCAAAAAAGCTTTTGAAAGGAAATCCTGAGCGTCGTCCTGCTCCTGGTTCTCGCCGGTGAACTTAACCGAATACCCGGCCGGAAGGTCGTATTGCTTAAGCAGCTTTTCGGCCGCCGCGCGCGCAACCGGCCCGGGCATCTTCGCCTGATCCACCTTGGCTTTGACCGTAACGACGCGCTGGTGATTGATGCGTGAAATAGACCCCAGACCGCCGGTATAATGAAGCGAAACGATATCCGAAAGAGGTATGAGAGGACCTGCCGGGGCTGGAATAAATAGTTTTTTAAAGACATCGACATCCTGCCTGTATGATTTTTTAAGCTTTAAAACTATGTCATAATCGGAATCGCCCTCGCGGTACGTTGAAACGTTCCAGCCGTTAAAAGCCGTTTTAACCACGGTTCCGATCATGCCGACCGTAAGTCCGTAGAGTCCGGCTTTTTTTCTGTCGACTATCACTTCAAAGTTAGGCGTTCCCCTGACGTAATTATCTTCGATATCATACACGTGCGGAATCTTTGTCAAAGCCTGCCTGACCTTAGCCGAGATCATTCCCAGGACAGCAAAATCGTCGCCGGATATTTCTATATTTATAGGCGCGCCGACCGGCGGCCCATCCTGGTTCTCGCCGACGCTGAGCGTAGCGCCCGCGATCCCTTTCAGCCTTTCCCGTATCCTGTCAAGCGTCTTCTTCGAGGATTCGACGCGGCCGTTAAAATCATGGAACTGGATACCGATATGATTGGGCAGGTTGCTTTCGAACCCGAAATCTCCGCCCTTCAGGGTTTGAGAGTTAAGTTTGGTATATATATATCTTATGTTTTGAAGATCGCTCACCACGGCTTCGCCTTCAATGCCTTCAATTTTTTTGTAATGCTCCAGCACTTTCTTTTCCGAATCTTTAAGCGCCGGAGGTTTCCCTCCTTCAGTCCTGAATTTTTCAGGAACGTTGTTATAGGACACTATCCGCTTTTCAACTTCGGCCGCGATATTCTTCAAAGCATCCATATCCGTTCCTTCGGGCGGATCGATATTTACGAAACACGTCGTAGGTTCCATGGATGGAAAAAATTCTACCGGCCTTTCAATTCCGGTACGATAAAACCAGAACATGAAAAACAGCACGAGCAGAAGCGCCGACGAAAGCAAAACCGAAATTCTTGAATTTAAAGCGCTTCTAAGCATATATTCATAAGTTCTGATTATTATTCCGCCCCCCTGCAGCGGCATTTCGCCGGCCTTAAGGATCTCATCCTCATTCATGGCCTGTTTAACGCCCTTCGGGACTCTCATAAAAATAGAACAAAGAACTGGATTTATGGTAAGCGCGACCAGAAGCGAGGAAGAAAGAGTCACTATAAGAGTTATCGGAAGATATTTCATGAATTCGCCCATTATTCCTGGCCAGTATAGCATTGGTATGAACGCCACGACGGTCGTGAGCGTGGAATTCAGAACCGGAATTGCGACCTCGGAAGTGGCTATTATAGCCGCTTCGACCTTGGGCACGCCCTGATTCGTGAAACGGTAAATGTTTTCGATGACGACGATCGCGTTATCGACGAGCATCCCAAGAGCGAGCATAAGACTAAACAGCGTTACCATGTTCAAAGTTATGCCCATGGCATTAAGTATCGTAAAACTCAAAAGCATCGACAGCGGAACGGCGGTGCTCACCAGGAACGCGTTGAGAAGCCCCATTGAAAACATGAGCACTAAAACTACAAGGATGAAGCCGGCGTAAATATTATTTTCAAGATCGTCGAGCATCATGCGCACGTCGCGGGAGCGGTCCATAAGTTTCGTCAGCTTGAGGTTCTTCGGAAGAACCTTCATGCGTTCCGCCAGGCAAACGTTAACCGCTTCCACGATTTTTATTATGTTTTCACCGACTCGCTTTTTGATATAAAGATTGACGGAGTTTTTAAAATTAAATTTAGAGTCGGTAGTGACGTCCTTATAAGAGTCCTTTATAGCGGCAATGTCGCTTAAATAAACGGGCGAGCCTTTTACGCTGGCTACAATGAGGCGTTTGAATTCATCGATCGATTTAAATTCGCCCGGAACCCTTATTTGATAACGGCCGTCGCCCATGGCTATATTTCCGCCGGATACGTTCTGGTTTTCAGACGCTATTACCGTGTAAAGAGTGGTAAAAGGGATGGCGTAAAGGGCGAGAAGGTCCGGATCTACTTCGATATGTATCTCGCGCTCGCGCCCGCCGGCGACCTCGACCTCTAGAACGCCTTTTATGCCTTCAATATCGTCTTTAAGGTCTTTAGAGATGTCCTTCAACTGCCGGAGGCTCATTTCACCGGAAAGCGCAAGAACCATTATCGGCATTTCGGATATATTCACCTCAAAAACGCTCGGATCGTCCTCGAGATCGGATGGCAGGTCGCGCTTGGCGGTATCCACCTTGTCCT
>CAZJFS010000269.1:0-4047 GCA_964545075.1 uncultured bacterium | reverse complement strand
ATAGGTGTAGGAACGCATATGATAAAAACTTCACAACCTTTAAGTATTCCATCATCGACCGAACATTTTAAATCAACTTCGGTTATGTCTGATTGAGCCTGAAGATCCTGCACCGGAGAAATTCTTTTCTCAATCTTCGCTATCTTATCACATGCCGGATCGTATCCGACAACCTCGTATTTTCCGACTTTTGCAATGGCACACGCGAGTGGAAACCCAACGTAACCAAGGCCTAATATACCGACTTTATTAATTTTCATAAAAACCATCCTATTACTTACAACTTCTTTTCCCGGAAGCGATATCGATTATATACTGCCCGTATTGATTGTTCCTCATCTTCTCGCCAAGTTTTAAAAGTTCAGCGCGACCTATGAAGCCTTTGTTAAAGGCTATCTCCTCAAGGCATGCGATCTTAAGTCCCTGGCGGTGCTCGATCGTTTCAATAAAATTACTCGCTTCTAAGAGACTTTCGTGCGTTCCTGTATCGAGCCATGCCATTCCGCGTCCGAGGGTCTCAAGCTTCAGCTTTCCTTGTTTTAAATATTCGCAGTTCACGTCGGTTATTTCAAGTTCGCCGCGCGGCGAAGGTTTAGTTTTTTTCGCGATATCCACGACGTTATTATCATAAAAATAAAGGCCCGTAACGGCATAATTAGATTTTGGCGCTTTCGGCTTTTCCTCGATGCTTAAAACTTTTCCGCTGGTCTTGTCGAATTCGGCCACGCCATATCTTTCGGGATCTTTAACATAATAACCGAATATGATAGCGCCATCGTTGATCTTTGCGGAACGCTCGAGCAGTTCGCTCAAGCTGTAACCGTAAAAAATATTGTCGCCGAGTATAAGGCAGACGTTATCGCCGCCCATAAACTTTTCGCCAAGAATAAACGCTTCGGCTATGCCGTTCGGAGCTTGCTGGACCTCGTATGAAAACGAAAGGCCGAGCTCGCTTCCATCGCCGAAAAGTTCTTTATATTTTGGTATGTCGTAAGGAGTGGAAATTATAAGTATTTCTCTTATTCCCGCGAGCATCAATATAGACATCGGGTAATATATCATGGGCTTGTCGTATATCGGAAGAAGCTGTTTGGAGATGACTTTAGTTATTGGATGAAGCCTGGTCCCGGCCCCGCCGGCTAATACGATCCCTTTCATTTAAGCACCCCGTTTAATAACCATTTTAATTATTTAAAACTCCGGCCGAACTATTAAAGCCTGATCTTATAAAATTCCAGATACCATTGCACGAATTTTTTTATTCCTTCGGAAAGCGGCGTTTCCGGCTTAAATCCAAAGTCGGCGCTCAAGCCGGAAACGTCGGCCCACGTCGCGTAAACGTCGCCGTCCTGCATGGGAAGCATATTCTTAACGGCTTCGCGGCCGAGGTTTCTCTCTATTTCGCTTATAAAATCAAGCAGTTTAACCGGCGAATCATTGCCGATATTATAAATTCTATAGGGCGCCCGGCCCGATGAAGGATCAGGGGCCTTCCCGTTCCATGATGCATTCCCGTGCGGCGGCCTGTCGATAACCTTCGTTACGGCCGAAACTATATCGTCGATATATGTGAAATCCCTTTTAAGGTCGCCGAAATTATAAACATCGATGGCCTTTTTTTCAAGAATGGCCTTCGTGAATTTAAAATAAGCCATATCGGGCCTGCCCCACGGACCGTAAACGGTAAAGAACCGAAGGCCTGTCAAGGGTATGCCGTAAAGATGGCTGTATGTGTGCGCCATAAGTTCGTTGGCCTTTTTGCTCGCGGCGTATAATGAGATAGGATGGTCCACGTTATGCGACGTGGAAAACGGCATCCGCTCATTCAGGCCATAAACCGAGGAACTTGAAGCATAGACGAGATGCCGGACGGGATTATGCCGCGCGGCCTCTAAAATATTTATGAATCCGTTTATATTCGAATCAACGTAAGCGAAAGGATTGGTTATGGAGTATCTCACTCCAGCCTGAGCCGCCAGATTACAGACCGCATCGAATTTTCCGTCTTTAAAAAGCTTAATTACGCCTTCGCGATCTGAAATATCTGACTTGATGAATGTATAATTTGAATATTTGGAACTTTCAACGCCGCGTCCGTATTCAATATCCGCTATATTAATGCCGTGCTCCGAAAGGCGGGCGTGCTTTAAAAAAACATCGTAATAATCGTTGACGTTATCGATACCGACGACATTATCGCCTCGTCCTATAAGCGTCGAAACGAGATGGAACCCTATGAACCCGGCGGCGCCGGTGATTAAAATTTTCATAAAAATACCGTCAATTTTTAAATTTAGCGTAAACTAATTCTATCACATTATAAGATTATACGCAAATTTTTATCAGTTTGATCCGTTTAAAAAATGCAATTCAAGAAATCTCGCGACGCCATCGTTATTGTTATCAAAATCAGTTTTTGTATAAGCGACGGACATTATTTCATCCTCGGCATTTTTCATTGCGACGCCAATACCGGCATTTTTAACCATTTCAAGATCGTTATGCCAGTCGCCGAATGCCATTGCATTGCCGCCTTCAAGGCCTTTGACTTTCAATACTTTTTCGATGCCCTTCCATTTGTTGATATCAGGGGCTTTGATAACGAGATGGTGAAGTCCGTTAAAATCAAGGAACGCTTTTATTATATCAAAGCTGTCAAGGACGACCCGGGGCATATCGGCCGTTATTTTATCAATCTGCAACTCATCGCCGTAAATTAAAATTATAAAGGCTTCATCACGCAGCGCCTTTTCTTTTACGCTGATTTCAGAACATTTTACCGGGATCGCGCCCCATATTGAAACGCTTTCCATTATTTCGTCCGGGCAGTTTACGCAATATCCGTAGGTATCGCATAAAAGAGCGAGCATGGCGCCATGCTTTAAAACGGTTTCAATCACGGCGAAAAGTTCGTCACGCGGAACAATAGTTTTATTAATTATGGCCGGCGAGTCTTTTCTCATGTTGTCGACGATATAACCGCCCTCGAAACATATATAGTAACTTATCAGATCCCTGATCTGCTCATATTTATAAACGCCATTGAACGAGCGGCCGCTGCATATGCAAAGCTCATAGCCCCGCGCGCTGATATTTTTCAAAGTCCGCAGCGTGCGTTCAGTTATTTTTTTATTTTCGGGAAGGAGAGTTCCGTCCATATCGATGGCGATAAATTTTATTTTATCTTTTTTTTCCTGGAACTCATTCGTGTTTGTTTCGCTTCGCATATTAATTTTATTTCCCTTTTAAAACGACGCCGGACCGTTCGAAATACTCGAAAAGGCCCGGCATTAAATTTCAGTAAATAGCATATATAAAATAGAAAACCGAGAACCGATCGCGGAAATGATTCCTTTTCAATATTCTCCGTTATCTATAAATTAATTAAACCCTGTGCATATACCGGAATGTGTTCTCGTGAGAAACGATGACCTTAACGCCGATCTCATCGCCCGTTTTTTCGAGTTTTTCGCGAAGAAATTTGAATTCAAGATTGGATTTGGATATATCGATGACCATTATCATCGAAAAAAGATCCTTCATAAGCGTTTGTGAAATGTCTAGAATGCTCGCGTTCAGCTCCGATACGGCGGTCGCGACCTTGGCGACTATTCCGACGCGGTTGATGCCTATTACCGTAACTACGACTCTGTCCTGGCTTTCCATTTAAAACCCCCGTTCATTATCTTTTTTATTATCGTATTTTATATTCCCGCCCGTCCGAATGATAACGTTATGTGCCATAGTGGCTTCAGGCGCGCGCGTTTGCTTTATTCCTCTACGTCGTCGTCACCCACTCGCAGTAACGACATGAATGCCTCCTGCGGTATTTCGACGGTGCCGACCATCTTCATGCGCTTTTTGCCTTCCTTTTGTTTTTCCAGAAGCTTTCTCTTTCTTGAAATGTCGCCGCCGTAGCACTTGGCGATAACGTCTTTTCTGAAAGCGCCTATAGTTTCTCGCGCTATGATCTTATTTCCGATAGCTGCCTGAATCGGGACCACGAACATCTGACGCGGTATCGATTTCTTGAGTTTTTCGCAGAGT
>CAZJFS010000268.1:0-4090 GCA_964545075.1 uncultured bacterium | reverse complement strand
GTTGTAACAGTCGCGTTACCTTCCCAGGGTTCATCAGGAAAAGCGGCAAAGATCAATGAATTCACAACAATTTGAGAAAGACTTGTTTCACGAGTATCGCCCTGCGCTATAGTATTCGTAGCAAGAAGTCCAAAGTTTCCGCCTTTTTTAAGTAAATTAACAGCCCTCAAAAAGAAATACGCAACAAGGTCCGCAGAGCCTCTCATTCCATTTGCAAGCATTTCGACAAGATATTCGCGATATTCTTCACCGAAAAATCCCGTCAACTTCTGACCACCAAGAAATGGCGGATTCCCTATTATCGCGTCAAACCCTGATTTCTGCTTATCAACTGAAATAAAAACTTCTGAAAAATTCAAAAGCCAGTGAAATGAATTCTCAAATTCAATCGAGCTTCCGTTTAACTTTGTTTTACTTTTCGCATAAATTTTATCAAGCGCATGACCTTTGAAAAGTTTTGTCAGATGTGCTTTAACTTCCTTTAATTCTTCATTCGATCGCTTTAATTTTTCAACTTTAATTTTCCGGTCTTTTACGGAAAAATCAGGCAGTGTTTCAATTTCAAGTCTTGCGGCAATCGCCATGCCGATTTGTTTTGCGTCACAACTGCTAAATAAATCGTAAATGCCCGTTTGAGTTACTTTTTCAAGGTCGTCTATCGTCGTTATTCCAAGCAGGGAATCGCCGCATAATAATTTATGATCGATAAAAGTGAATGGCAAGTCCTTCGAAAGAGTTTCAAGCCAGATCGAAAGTTTCGCTATCTCCACCGCAAGTGGGTTTATATCGACGCCGTAAATACACTCCATCGCCACATAACGCTTTGCATATTTATACTGTTCGCTATATTCAACCGGCAAAAGAATCTCGCCTGGATCTCCGGAACTTTCAGCACCATAAGGTATGGTAATTGGCTTATTAGTGTTTTCTGATATTTTATGCCAGCTATTGACTAACTTATCTGAAAGATATCGTGTAGCCTGGACTAAAAACGCGCCGCTGCCCATCGCCGGATCGCATATTTTTAAATCTAAAAGTTCGTTCGGAGTTCGTAAGGTTTTAGGCTCGGCGATTTTTCCAATAAGTTCATTTCCTTTTGCGTCTTTTTCAAGAACATAGACTAAAGGATCGAGCGTCGTTCGGACAATTTTTTCAGTTAACGCCTGCGGAGTGTAATGCGCTCCCGTGGCTCTGCGTTTATCAGAAACACTAAGATATAACGAATTCGGCAGAATTATCTTATCGAGTTGAATTACAGGCGCGTGTTGATAAATCCGCGCTTTAATATCTTCGGGAATGTCGTCGTGTTTTTTCAGATCGTCAAGATAATTTGAATATTCGCCAAGAAGTTTTTTAACGCGATTGGCGGTCAATTTCTTTTCACTGTTTTCGACAATAAAATCGATTAGCGCGTCATCGAAAGTTGACATCAGTTTTTTCAAACTTACAACCGTTTCATTACTTCTGGGAATTAATTTAACGAGAACTTCTTCGCCCGCGCGCTTTACCGTATAATCGAGAAGACCTTCATAGATATAACCGATATGTTCGACGCCAAGAGTTTTATACGAAAACGCCTGACTTATATTTTCATCGCCGACTTTCGCCGTCGTATGCGTCAAAAGCTTTAAGCAATTATAAATTTCAAAATTCGTCGGATTGAAATTCTTCGAATATAGCGGCGGATATTTTTCGGGATCGAATAATTCACCAGAGTATTCAGGACTTTTAAGATCGTTATGTTCAGAACCGAAATAGATGAGATTAAAGAGCGCCAGAATCCGCTGCCACGCCGATGTGTTGCGATGGAACATTTCGATATTTTCACGCTTTTCGTGTTCAAGTTCTTTAATGAGAGTATGCACGCTGTATGAGTTATCATAGAACATATCGCCATAAGGCAAAAGCCCGTGCTCTTCGGCGTATAACAAAAATATCAATTTCATTACGGCCGATATCGACATCTCATATACATTTTCGGGTTTGTATTCAGCTAATAATGAATGTTTGCCAGAACGGTCGCAGCGATCGAATATTTTTATGAATTTCTCGACGCTGTTTCTTACCTGCTCGCCGAGCGTATCGGTTACTTCGATCTGTTTTTGATACGATTCGCGCGCGATCGTCAATAACTTTGAAAGGCAATCTTTATCGAGTATGCAAAGAAACGCCGCAAGCACCGCCGGCTCATCGAGCATGAACCGCGTGTTAAATGTAAGTGTGCAGATGCCGCCTTCGTCCGGGCGATATACCAATATGAATTCTTCGCCATTTGAAACGAGACCGAAATAATTTTTCGTTTCATTCAGAAGCCTCTGCATTTTGGCGAGCGGCGAGGCTTTCCATTTCCCGTCGATACTTTCGTTGCGCTTTAAACTCTGGCCTTTTTTTGAAACATAAATCAAAAGCCGTTCGGTTCCACTCTCAGCGACGCGGTGCGGCGAGAGCTCCTGAACATACTCCGAAAGATAGCATGCGCAATAATCAGGTATATTGTTGGTCTTATAAAGCTCATAGCCAAGCATGCGTTCGAATATGAAATCGGCGAAAATTACCGCTGCGCCATCGTCATCCGAAAATTCGAATTTCTGATAAAAATTTCTGATGTATTTAACTTTTTCAGGCGCTACTTTAAAGCCTTCCGGAAACCGCTCGAGAAGCACAGGTTCGGATATTATCAGGCCGCCTAATTCGACGAGCGACAGCCAATCAGTATGAACGTTTTTATTTTCAATCCGTTTAGCCACGAGCCTCACCCGCCAATTTTGAAGGGATATAAACCGTTATCGACAGGAAAAACGACTTTTCATCCTTGATCCGGTAATGCCGCGTTATTTCTTCGGGTTCTTTGATAAGCCGCGTTTTAAGATCGGCCAGCCTGTATTCAAGCCATTTCATGTTTTCGCGGAACTGCTTCGCCTCTTCTTCGGAAAAGAGCATTAACTGGCTTTATTCATGGCCGGTTTTATTCATAAAATCCAGGAGACGTTGCTCGATTTCACTTATTCTTTCTTTGATCAGCTTTTCTACCGTTTCGGCATCCTTCAATGCTTTTTTATCAAGCACTTTTTCAATTTTGCCCTGTCTTTCGGCTATCTTTTTACCGGTTTCAGCAAAAATCTGTTTTTTATTTTTACCGATCAAAATTCTTATTTTATCGGCCAGTCCCATATTTATTTCCGGAAATGAAAACGCTTTATTTTCAAGTTCGGTTTCAATCGTCCTGTTATGTTTGAACTCGCCTGCCTCGCCGGGATATCCATAGACGCTGACGACTTCTTCGTGTAAAAGATGGCCGAGAGCGCCAACGATTAAATATCGAGTGCTTGCTTTAAATGCGATTTTATCAAGTCCTTCAACGACCTTATACGTTATGCGCGACATCTGGCTGTTAAAACAGAAAAGTTGTTTTCTGAATTCGCTTATCGAAAATTTGATGAGCGGATGGGCCAGATGCATGATCGCGGTATCTTCACGTTCGAGGTATTTATTGGGCTCGAAAATAAGTTTTAATAAATTGCCGTTTTTATCTTTCAGATGTTTTTTAACGCTATGCCATGAAGCCGGGACTTCTTTAACTATGCCGCAGATATTTTTAAGTTCGTCGTCATAAACCGGCTCGACGCCTTTAAAACCAACTATTTTCAAAGCATTATCGACGATCTTTTTAACGTTCGCTAAATTGATCTTCATGCTTCTCTTAGATTCTTCGAAACTTTCAACAAGGCCGCTATATTCATATTTGGCCGTAATTTCGCGTTTGATGTCTCTTTTGATTATCTCGCGCCTGTTATCTATAAAATCGAAAGTATTGGACTTTCCAAGCATAGCTCTTTCAATATTCTTTTCGATGATATCGCTTATCGCGCCCATATCCTCGCGCATTGTTTTAACTTTATCGATCAATACCTGCAAAAATTTCGAATCTTCATTATTGGCATAAGTAAAATGATTGATGAAAACTTCCGGAAATTTCTGACCGTGCCTGTCTATACGGCCATTTCGCTGTTCCATTTTATTCGGGTTCCATGGAATTTCATAATGAATCAGGTAGCGGCAGAAGTGCTGTAAATTGAGACCTTCACTCGCC
>CAZJFS010000267.1:0-4090 GCA_964545075.1 uncultured bacterium | reverse complement strand
CTAATTCACGATCTATCGCGAATATTTCTATGTAATTGTACGATCCGTTTTCAGTATAAAAAAAGTTGTTTCCGCGTATGACGCCAAGCCCTGCGCATTGCGCGGCCCAGCGGGCGGGAACCGCGAGGCCGTATTCGCCGCCAAAAAAGCATTTAATGCCAAGGGTTTCAAGAAAACCCGTTAATTCCATGCGTTTTTTGAAAAACGGGGCGTTCTCATCCTTCCTGCTATCGAACATATAGGTTTTGCCGAATAAGCCATCGAGGCCGGCAGGCAAATTATACCTGTGAATTGGGATGATCGCGACTATGATCGATTTTATCGCGGGGTTTTCGGCCGCCGGATCGGCGTATCTTCTAAAATTTCCGTATATCTTTTCACCGTTTGGTATGCGCGCTATGCGCTCTTCGAGTTTTTCCCGATAACCTGCCAGAGCGCCGGCTTTTACGATACCGCAATCTTCATAACCAAGTTCAAGGGCTTTTTCCAGTATCATATTTTCCATTTTATTCCTCCCTGGTCTTGAACAAATAAACACTATCGAGTTTCAATTGACTTTCGATGATTTCGCACCATGTTTTTTCAAAATTTCAAGCACTTCTTTTTGATTATTAACTTCCGCCCAATCCGCCGGAGTTTCTTCCCCGTTGGTGAGGATTATTCCCGGATTCTTGCAGCGCCCTATGGTGGAATCGGTAAGGCTGGCGTTGACATTTGCGCCTCTTTGGATCAGAAGTTCTACCATATCGGCGCATTCAGCCTTAACCATATAATTTGACTGATGGGCGCTTATGTTGTAGTATCATACCAACACTTTTGAGAATAGTCAATGATCATTATCATTCCTTTACCATTCAAGTATTATAATGATGACTGTACTTTTCGGCTTAATGTCCGTTTGCTTTTTTATTTCAATATTTTTTTATATAACTATTCCGTATTATAATAACATATTGTTATAATAAGTGGATTTATGTGTCCACATAGACATTTAAATATCAGATAAAAACATATAAGAGTATATCGATCTTTCATAAAAATAGCATACTCATAAGAAATTAAGAGAAAATATGTATAAGAAAGCATACTCGTAGCATATATGTTTAAAATCAGAAAATAAAGCCAAATAACGATTAAAATGAAGTTTTACAGTTTGAAATATGACTTTAAATGTTATATAATATAGCCAACAAATTTTAATAGCCCGCATGTCTTACCGAAAATTCTTATACCAGCGTTAAAAGTCAAACATATCAACCAAATTTTTAGATTTTTCAAAAAAATCTAAAAAAAAATCATTAACTTAGGAGAGATTAAGATGGACTCGAAGAACAAGGCAAGAATGGAAAAATACTTGACGCCAGCCCTCGGATGGGACGTTGACTTTACGGTTACCAAAGCCGAAGGCTCATACGTTACTTCCGAATTCGGCAAAAAATATTTAGACTGGTCGTCAGGCACCGCCGTAAATATTACCGGTCACAGGCATCCTAAGGTCATCGACGCCGTAAAAAGACAGCTCGACACTTTAGTTCATTCCGGATGCGTTTATCAGTACGATTCGCTTCTTGACCTCTGCGAAAGACTCGAAAAGATCACCCCCGGCGACATCGGAATGTTCTTTTTCTCCAACTCCGGCGCCGAAGCCGTTGAGGGCTGCATGAAAGCCGCTAAATTCGTCACCGGAAGAAGCGCGATAATCGCTTTCCGCGGCGCTTTCCACGGCCGCACGATGGGCTGCGTAGCAGCTACCACATCGAACTCAAAATATTCAAAACACTATCACCCGCTCCCGGCCGGCTATTACAGAGCTCTTTATCCTCATTGCTATCGCTGCCCTGTAAACCTTAAATTAGAAACCTGCAACATGGCATGCTTCGACCAGTTCGAAGCCGTCGTAAAACACGACGTTCATCCCGAAGACGTGGCCGCGGTTCTGGTTGAGCCTATCCAGGGCGAAGGCGGATACGTAGTTCCACCCGCCGAGTACATGAAAAAACTCAGAAAATGGTGCGACGACAATAAAGTATTATTGATCTTCGACGAAGTTCAGTCGGGCATGGCCAGAACCGGAAAATGGTTCGCGGCCGACCATCTCGGCGTAGTTCCCGATCTGCTTGCTATCGCTAAGGGCATAGCTTCCGGATTCCCTCTCTCGGTAGTGGCCGGAAAACCCGAAATTATGAAAAAATGGCTCCCGGGCGCTCACGGAACGACATTTGGCGGAAGCCCCGTTTCATGCGCGGCAGCCTGCGCGACCATCGATCTTATAAACGAAGAGAAGCTTCTCGACAAAGCTTTGAAAAATTCGGATAAGATGAAAGCCAAACTCAACGAACTCAAGAAAAAATACGATTTCATAGGCGACATCCGCGGTCTCGGCTATATGCTCGCCATCGAATTCGTAGGAAAAGACAAATCCTTCAACAAAGACAAATGCGACGCATTCCTTGCCGCCGCTCTCGAAAACGGTCTGATACTCATCAACTGCGGACCGAACGGAAATATCGTAAGGATACTTCCTCCAATAACTTCATCGGACGCCGAGATCGAAGAAGGCATGAGGCTCATCGAAAAATCGCTCCAGAAAATAGCTTAATTAAAACCAAAAAGAAAACCGCAGGAACGAAAAAAACAAATATAACAAAATAATGAAAGGACGAGTAACAAAAATGTCAAAAAGAAAAGTAATAATCATGGGCGCAGCAGGTAGAGATTTCCATAATTTCAACGTTTATTTCAGAAACAATCCGGATTACGAAGTAGTGGCCTTCACGGCTACCCAGATCCCGGACATAGCCGGCCGCGCTTATCCTAAAGAACTCGCCGGAAAAGGTTATCCGAAAGGCATCCCGATATACGAAGAATCGGAACTCAACAAACTCATCGAAAAATTCAAGGTCGATCTCGTAGTATTCGCTTACTCCGACGTTATGCACGAAGTAGTTATGCATAAAGCTTCGCAGGTCAACGCGGCCGGCGCTGATTTCATGCTCATGGGCGCTGACAACACGATGATCGAATGCAAAGTTCCCGTCGTATCGATCTGCGCAGCCCGCACCGGATGCGGAAAATCACAGACCACCAGACGCGTCGCCAACATCCTTCAGTCGATGGGCAAAAAAGTCGTCGCCATCCGTCATCCAATGCCTTACGGCGACCTCGTAAAACAGGAATGCATGAGATTCGCGAAATACTCGGACCTCGATAAATACAAATGCACGATCGAAGAACGCGAAGAGTTCGAACCCCACATAAACGCCGGTATCGTAGTTTATTGCGGCGTCGATTACGAAACGATCATCCGCCAGGCTGAAAAAGAAGCCGACGTTATCCTCTGGGACGGCGGCAATAACGACATCTCATTCTACAAATCAGACTGCGAAATCGTTGTAGTCGATCCTCTCCGCCCGGGCCATGAAGTATCATACCATCCCGGCGAAACAAACGTCAGAAGAGCCGATATCGTCGTTATCAACAAGATCGATTCCGCTAACCCGGAAGACGTAGAAGAAGTTCGTCAGAACGTCCGCGCCGTCAATCCAAAAGCTGTTATCGTAGACGCTGCTTCCCCGCTGTCGGTTGATAAACCCGAACTCATCATGGGCAAACGCGCGCTCGTCATCGAAGACGGCCC
Source organism: uncultured bacterium (assembly GCA_964545075.1). Taxonomy (GTDB): domain Bacteria; phylum Muiribacteriota; class UBA9980; order UBA9980; family UBA9980; genus DAOPXV01. The sequence continues at coordinate 453 of CAZJFS010000267.1, read as the reverse complement.
GACGCTCACCCACGGTGAAATGAGAATAGGCGCCGGAATCGTCGCCGCCATGAAATACGGCGCAAGCGAACTCGTTGATCCCCGCCCGTTCACGGTCGGAACCATCACCGAAACATTCGTAAAATATCCTGAAATAGGAACGCTCCTCCCCGCTATGGGCTATTCCGCGAAACAGATAAAAGACCTCGAAGTAACCATCAACAAGACCGATTGCGAAGTAGTTATAATCGCTACCCCGATCGATCTTCGTAAAATAATAAACATCAAAAAACCCGCGGTTCAGGTTGGTTACGAACTTCAGGAGATCGGAAAACCGGATCTTGAAATGCTCCTTAAAAAACACCCTAAACTCGCTAAAAAAAAATAACTCGAAATATATAACCAGGACCTAATATATAAATTCAGGGGCGGATAAAACCGTCCCTGAATTTAATAAAAGGCAAAAAATATTTA
>CAZJFS010000266.1:0-4110 GCA_964545075.1 uncultured bacterium | reverse complement strand
GTTTATCGAAGACGACGCACATGGTATCGCCCGCCGAAAGCCCGTCGCGTATGCCAGTATTTTCAATATCGTTATATTCGAAACTGGTAACGCGCGGCCCCTGAGTCGATGCGCCTACTATGTCTAAAACGGGACCGCCGTTAGCCGAAGGCCTCTGCTGAGCGCTGTTGGCGAAATCATCAACTATATTTGGCGGCACGGTATTGGCCGCATTCTGACGAACGTCGAAACCCGAAGGCGATCCGGCAGTCGTGGTTCCCGAATTATATACGCCGGCTATCGTAAAATTCGATCCGGCCGCCAGGACAAGGTCGATCTGATTATTTGTCGTACCAGTCAAGGTGGCGCTTGTAACGTTAAAAACATCCCCCGTAACTATCTGAGGCGCTTGAACAAAGTCGCCGCCGTTTAAAGTTGAATTATATAATATTACGGGCTTACTAAACGTTAAAAGCAGATGATCGCTGGCGTTAACGGTACCGGAATTATCGCTGTCGGTAAAAACCGGGCTTGTGTTTATGAACGGCCGGGGCGAATTAGGAAATTGACCGGCCGGGGCGCCACTCTGATTATTTTTGATCGTGAAATTCGCAGCGCCATCGGCATCATTGCCAGCCAGATCTTTTATTGCGGTGCCGCCTACATAACGAAGCGTGGCATTGGCGCCGCCGACGAATTTAAGAAGAGGGGAAGTGCCCAGAACCATAGTTACCTGAGTGCTCAACGGTCCGGCGACTATACTTCCACCGGAGCCAAAGTTTCCGGCATTTCCATCCGCATTAGTGATCGAAAAATTATTTGAACTAAGAACGGACTGACCGCTCTGGCCAGTCTGGATATCTTCGCCGAAAGTAACGACGAACTGGTCGCCGGCGTCGATTCCGGCCGCAGAACCGGTTTCAAGATAATTAATGGCCGTTATCGCCGGCACGGTCGTATCCAGGGTCAAAGTTCTGGGATTTGCGGCAAGCATTGTCGGAGTAATATTGCTTGTAACGGCGTTTCCGCTCGGATCGGTACAATCTATCCAATAGCTTATAGTGTTTCCATCTACAAACGCAGCCTGATTCAGATCCATTGTGGCTGTAAGAGTTGTTACGGCCTGAGGAGTGATCGTTCCTGCGGAACGGTTGAAAGGAGTTGAAATAGTGGTCGCGCCGTTAGAATATTTTAAAGTGAACTGGCTTGCAGAATTACAATCCCAGTCAACAAAATTAGCTCCTATGCTTATGGTAAACTGAGTTTTTTTCTGTCTCGACGCGTTCGCGGGAGCGCCCGTCATGGAAGCAATCTGAGGCGCCTGCGCGTCGCACCAGTGAAGTTTTACCGAAGCCGTCGTGGAATCGGGAGCACTTGTATTTGTAAGGCTGTCAGCATTATCTATAGCCAAAATAACGTATTGATAGCTTACGCCATATCTATTGTAAGTCGTGTCAAATGTCGTGCCGTCCTTCGCGCCGCCGCCGCCATTTTCCCATGCGTCGGAACCGATCGTATCAACTACGGGGCCGCCATTTGTAAGCTGCTGGGCGATCTTTACGAAAGCGCCGGTTGGCGTTTTTCTATATACGTCGTATCTTATCGGGCCTACGCTTGGCAACACTGGAGTGGTAGTAGTCCAGGTAAGAGTGGCGTTTCCGCCCGCCCCATTGGTAAGAGTAAGAGTCGGAGCGCCCGCGGGCAATGCATAAGCATTCACGGCGAACATGAAATTAAAACTTAAAGAAATGAAAAATAAGATCAGAAAAGATCTGACAAACCCTGAACCTCTTGCGGGTTCTTTCCCCAAACGTTGTAACATAAGAACACCTCTGTATTTTTTTATATATATTTTTCTATGAAATTGTATGCGCCGCGGCCTTTTCAGCCATCTTTCCGCATCAAGCGGCCGTTCTCGCTTTCGGCGATACTTCGGCCACTTTGTAAGATTTATCGGAAAAATGTTGAAAATCTTTATATATATAAAGAAAAAATGCGGGTTTCCGCAGTTCGCGGGCGGCATGTCGAAAGCGCTTAGGACCGGTGACCGTTTTTTTCGGCAAGAATTAATTTTTTAAGTTTTTTTAATAAAGTAATTGGCAGCCGGTTCGAAAACGGTTCTTGAGACTGGCTTTTTAACCAAACATTAAGTATATATCCGGCATGTTTGCGCGTTCGTCGCGCCGGCCTCAATAAAAAAGATTTCGAGCGAGGCGACAAGCGGCCAAAGGCCGCGCATGGAGGCGAGGCGAGGAATTTTTTTATGGCGGCGAAAAAAACAGGGTCCGCCTTTTGAAAGACGAACCCCGTTATATAAGTTTTATTATTTTTAAGTTAATTTATAGTTATATTATAAACTATATTTTAGCTTTTTTTATTCCGTCGATGTATTTGAAGAAATCGACTTCATTAGCGTTCATGCCATATTTGTAGATGTAGGTGCTGGCGAGCTGCGTTCCGAATATCGCGCGCAGGTAGTTCACGGGAACTCTCTTGAGTATCGTTTCAAGGCCGAGCTCTTTTAAGAGTATCTGCGGGCAATGGTTCTTTATCGCATATTTCCATATGTGCTCGTCTTCGTAGAGCGACGATTCGCGGAGGGAATCCGTGATCTCGTTGATCTTGTTCGAAAGCATATCGCTGAGTATGGACATCGGCGTGCCGCTCTTTTTGTGTTCAGCCCACATAGCTTCGAATTCGAGGCGAGCGTTAGCTTTTATCTTCTCGATGATCTGGTCTTTGTAGGTCATTCTGAATTTTTTCTGGTCTTCCTTGTTAGGATCTTCTACCATCATCCATTCTTTGTACTGTTCATCGGTGAGAGCGAGGCCCGAGAGAACTTCGAACGATGAGGATGTAACGCCGCCCTTGTTCGCCGAAGCGTCTTTAACGGATGTTACGCCTTTCTGTTCGAGGCGGAGTCTGGCTTCCTGAGTGATGAAAAGGTTCGCGCCTTCGCATACTATTTTCCAGTATGGTTTGCCTTCACTGTCGATGACCTGATTGCAGTTATTGATGTTGATGGATTTCGGACGGCCGCCGCACGGAACGAACATATCGGCTTTAGCGTATTTTGAAAGATGGAACATGTTTCTGAAGGTTTCGCCGTTCGGAACAAGTTCGCCGTTCGGGAGTTTTACGTCTTTTTCATCGATAAGCACTCTGAAACCGTCTTTCGAAAGTTTCTTGGGATCGAAGTTGTTTATCATTTTTCTTTCTTTAGCGAGTCTGGTAAGTTCTTTTCTGTCGAGACCCTTAGGATCGTAGATCGAGCCGGAACCGTCAACGATACCTATCGTCTTATCCTTGGACATGAGAATTTCATTGCTGCCAAGGTCGCCGTCAGGTCCGCCTGTCTGGAATTTCGTTATGTTTTCTTCTTTCAGGCCAAGTTTAGCGAGCATCTGTAAAGCCATTTCATGAACGCCTATCGTGGTCATGCCATAACGATCGTGAGGGATGCCGCCGATTGACAACGGTTTGCCCGTGGTAAAGCCCTTCCAGAATTTGTAACCGCGCTGACCCGCGCGTTCGCAAGCCCAGAGCATTATGTCAGCGGTGTTTTCATCCGGCCCAAGGAAGAGGATTTCTTCTTTGCCAAGGTAGTCAACGATCTCGGGCGTGAGCATAAGAAGATCAAGGATGCCGTCGATGTATTTTTTGCATGCCGGTTCAGCTTTGTCCTGTGAAGCCCAGTTCAAAAGCACCGTGCCTTTTGATCCGCCTTCGGGGATGTCTTTGTTTTTTCTCTGCTGCGTGTGAGCGAGATTGTAGTTTTCATCGAATATGAAATCAGCTTTGAATTCGAAATCTTCGTGCGTTCTCGATTTAACGAGACGGATACCGCCGCGGGCGATGTCGCGGAAACGCATGTGATAGCCGACGAATTCTTTTCCGTTGAGGAAGAAAAGGCCGTAAGGCGTATCGGGATAATCTACTTTATTGAGGAAAGTGGGGTCGAACCTGTATGAGAGGCAGACTTTTTCCTTTTTGTAGAAATTGGTTTTCAGAGCTTTTGCGTTGAACGTCACGAATGTGTTCAATATAGCCGTGTCTACTTCATTCGTAGCTTCGGTCTTTATCATGTCGGCGACTTTCTGGTTCAGTTTTTCGTAATCGCGTTTTTTGATA
>CAZJFS010000265.1:0-4135 GCA_964545075.1 uncultured bacterium | reverse complement strand
CCCGAAACTGAAATCAGCGCCTGTATAGTTTTAATGTGCCTATGGCCGCCCCGGACGAGTTTGGCGTCACCGACGCAGTAAATATAAAAAACTCTTTTTATGTCGAAAGGGAGAATCTTTTCTATTACGGTCAGACTGCCGCGGTCGTCAGTGCTAGTTTTAAGATTTATTAAATATGCCATGTCGTCAACCTCATTAATCCTTTAAATTCGATATCATAATAAATATTATAATTTCCATAATATTTACGCCTGTAAATATTTTTGATGGTTTCCCAGACGGCCGGTCCGCGCCTCTCAGACGGTTCTTGCGGTCCGTGCGGGTCGGACGAACCGTCGATTTTCAAAACGGCCCTTTTCATGAGTTCTATATGTTTTATATAAGGCCAGTAGACCAGCTCGCGTAAATATTTTGACAGTTTATATTCGCTTCCAGTGAACTGAAGGCTTCCGTCCCTGAAAAATTTAAGGCCCTGAAAATGATAAAAGATTACGTTAAATTCTTTTCCCGTCGAGATGTCACGGCCGACAACTTTTTTGTTTTTTTCGAAAATATCGTATAGCGAAGCGTTCCAGGGCGCGACGCCTCCACCCAGATGTTCAATGTCGCATATGCCTTCGAATCGAGATGGCCAGTCGTCGAGATATTTCTGGTCGCCGAGTTTCCCGTCTTCGCAATACGCATAGCACCACTCCAGACAGGCCTCACGCCACCATCTGAGGACTTTCATTCCAAGGCCGTTATTTTTAAAAGTCATGAACTGAACGCAGTAAATTCCGCTTGTTTCTACTCGGTCATGCTCCGGCGCATAACGATGACGAGTTATCAGAACGGACTTGTTCGTCCTTCCCATTTCGCTTATCAATTCTTCCGGCGGGCCAAAAAAATAAATGTCGGCGTCGACATAAGTGCAATTTTTCACGGCGTATTTTTCGATAACGTATAAAATGGTTGAAGATGTGCATGTCCAGCAATATTCTACCGGAGTTCTCGAAGGCTTCACTCTTAAAAGTTCAGAGTCCTCGAATTCGGACATGGAAATGAGGGTAACGTGTTCCAGATTCATTTTTTGAAGGACATTGAGGCATTTATCGTCAAAGGGAAAAATATATAAATGAAAATCACAGCAGTGCTTTTTTAGCGATTCATACATCGCCAGACCTCGAGAAAGATAATTAATATTGAACAAAGTGCAAAAATTAAGCATTTTAAATATCACCGGCAAACATTAAATTATTTGAATATTCCAGTTTTCATGGTTAACTTTCTGACTGAATATCTCTTTGATAAAATTCATTTTCGAACAGTTCTTTTTTTAAAAACATAGCCTTCGTGACGTGATTTTATTCCGTCTATCTTGAACTCTCCGCCCAACGCCTCAAAGTCGGCTACCAGCTCATATCCGGCCGTAAAAAAATCGAGGATTTTTTTTCTGTTGAAGATCCAGCATGGATAGCTCGCGTCGTAGATATCAGGTGGGACGCGCTGGACCGTTATTCGGTCAGGCGCGTCGTGAAATATGGTTCTGTCGATTATCACATATTCAAAGCCTTCGTCAATTATGGATTTTAAAAGCAGAAAAGGCCGTTCTATATATTCGATAACGCTCGAAAGTAATATCGTGGAAGGCTTTTCAATGGAGATACATGATTTTATATCATAATAAAATTTTAAATTTTCATCCTGAAAATATTTTATTCCACATTCGACGAATTTTTTCTGTTCGACGATATTCCATTTAAATCCGTCGATATGATTCAAAAAAACGCGGTTTTGAAAATAAGTGCTTCCGAGAGATCCACCGAAATCAATTATATTCAAATGGTTTCCGCTTTTCGCTGCTATCCATAAAAGCATCGAAAGCAGGGGCCATGCGTATTCGATCTTGTTGAAAAGCACTGAATCTCTTTCGTAAACGGCTTTTCCGCTCTTGACGGCCAGGAGTGCGTCCTTTACCTTTTTAAGTATGATATCAGAATCGTAGCCCGAAGAAGCCGCTTTGGCCGCGCCCCAGGATGAATAATCACCGACGTAACCGTAAGATACGGTTTTGTATTTTATGAGCCTGTATAGTTTAACGATACCCGGTGGAATGATTTCTTTTATTAATTCTCTAGGATTCATGTTTATTTTACCCGCTATTTTTTATTTAATGTCCATAAATTTTAGCCTGAGACAATCTAACGTGACCTGCGTTCTATCATGTAATGAACGGGTTTTATCGACAATTTTAGATTTTAAAAATCGGCCCATTGTGGTATGAACACTTTTTATACCAACTCACGTTCTAAGTGAATGTACGGGCATTCTACCAATAGTAAGCGTTTTAAGATTTTGCGAAAAAATTCTGGTCTTCACTTAGCGATTATATATAATTATACGTTTAAAGTCAATGGAGAATATTTTTTTCGAACAAATTCCAGAAAGCTTTCCGCAATGCTATTTTTTTTATTTTTTTAACCGTTCGAAAAGATCGCAAATATTTTTTTGATTATGCTTAACGCACGTCTAAATAAAGTGGGGTGAGAGACCCGACATGATCTCCAGTATTTTTCAATTTCGCGCAGGGCGTTATCGTTTTGAGCCAATTCTATTTTCAAAATTTTAACCGGATTTTTTGATAATTCAACGTCATAATTATTTGAAGTTCCACTATGAGTGCCGCTTTCGTCAAGCCCGATATTTTGAACAAGGGATTTTCCAGGATAAAGCGTGAGTTTTTTCTTTAAAAAAGCCGAGGCATGCCATCTTATAGCCCATGAGTTGTTTTTTCCGGCGATTTGATGCTCGAGCATTTGAGTATAAGCATAAGAGCCATTGACGTCGAATTCTAACGTCAGTTTTTTTGATATCAGTTCATATAAAAGCTTTGCGCCGTCCGCTTCAAATAAGTTCCATCCGCGCTTCCATGTCGCCCATCCCCAGCAGTCCGCTCCTTTTAAAAAGAAAGTTTCGGGAAGCGGCGATGCGACGGGATAGATATATCCATGAACGCTTATTACCTTATCTTCATTTTCATAAAATTCAAGCCCTTCGTTCATAAATCGTAAAAAATAAGGAGAAGTTATAAGATCGTCCTCCATGACTATAACGCGCCCGGACTTGTTTATTATTTCGGTAACGCCGCTTATTATTGATCTCGCGAGGCCGAAGTTTTCATTTCGTTCATAGATCGTAACGTTTTTAAAGCCGGTAATACCGCCGAGGTATTTACGCACCTCCATGACCTTATCGCTGGCCGCTCCGTTTTTAGGCCCGTCAGAAAATACGAAAAGGTCGCTTTCACTTGCAAATTCATTTTTTTGAAGCGCTTCAATCGTTCTTTGGGTGTGCAGCGGCCTGTTATAAACGAACAACGCTATGGGAGCTTTTATCATTTTGACACCTTTTAAATATTTTTTAAATTATAGCCGGCCGTATAAATTGCGGTCCGTCGCGATCAGGACGCACGGCTTGATTTTATTAATGTCTTGCGTATATCGTTTCACATCTGAAACTGCCGTCAGGATCATATGATTTTCCTATAAGCTTGTTAGCGCTTGAAAGTTCAAATATTATGTAACCTCTGTCGTTACAAGTGCCGGTATATTTAAAATTCGTTAATATTTTTTGATCCCGCACGCTCCCAAGCCCAGACCATCCGGTATCGCCGAATTTTAAATTAAAATAAAATGCTTCATTTTAATTTTTTTGTATTATTTATAACTTGGCCGTTCTTATCAATGACTATATAATCGAACTTATCATTCCACGGCATCATATTTGTAAACATGTCTATGTTGCTATTAAACATATCTTGGAAAGGATTTTTCCACGGCGAAAGCAATTCTTCCTCGAAATGTTTAGTTCCGACATCACGACGCTCACTATCTTTCCATTCCATAAAAATAATTGTATTTCCGAGGATATTAATGTGCCATTTGTGATGTTCTTTTAATCTCGTAAAATTAAGCATTATGTCTGAAAGCCTGGTAGGGGTTTCAATATAACCGCGCCTGCTGACGCGCATTAATTCATCACAAGCTCTGGCCGGATCCTGGACATGTTCTAGAACATGAGAACAATAAACAAAATCAAATTCTTTGTCGGAAAACGGCATATTTAATATATCACAAACGGTTACGGGCCTTTTATC
>CAZJFS010000264.1:0-4142 GCA_964545075.1 uncultured bacterium | reverse complement strand
AACCTTCGATACGCGTCCGAATACTTTCAGGTTCGAAGAACGCACTAAGCCGCGATTCGAAGCTGCTTTCTGAAGCCGGTTGATAAAACTCCGTAATTTTATCGATGCCCCGTCGGTATGTCGCCTCACATTTTCTATCCAGCGCCGCACAGGGCATAACCGAACCTACGAAAATTAAAATCGTCAAGATGACTATGTTTGTGGCAGTCCTCACGTATATCACTCCTTTCTAATATTGAGTCAGTCTTTTCGCGATTGTATCAAGCAGGATCTGAAGACGCTCGTTGAAACATGCTCGCATTTGTTTTATCCCCGCCGTTAAGGTGCTTTTGAATGCCGACTGCTCGGCTTGATATCGCCCTTCGAACGATAGGAATGCCTTCATAACTTCCAAAGCTACAGAGTATTCGCAACTGTCGGGTTTAACAAACGCCCGTATTGTTTCACCTACGAGAAGGAATAACTCTAACGGCGGGTCAAGTTCTGGATGCTGTTTTCTGAAATCATAGTAGTGCTTTAAAAGCTCTCCGTCATCCCGCGTTGAAGTTTTTAAACCGCTGTAAATACCATTGATGGCGGCGGCTACATCCACGGCCCTTCGAAGTTCCTGGCTGTAGTTCTCAACGCCGACTTCAAATGTTTCATCGACCCGACGGCTGTTATCCGCGATATAATCCCTTATAGCGCGATCAATCTTCATCGAAGCAACGGCCACGAAGCTGTCCAGAGCCTCGTTCGAGATAAGATATGTTTCTAGCCCTTCCTTAATTATCTCGGGTGATTCGCCTACGAACGTATGAACGAACCAATCGACTGCTTCGATGGCGTGCCTCCATAGTTTGTCGTCGGCGTCATTTTTAATGTCCCTGTAAAGACTGACTGTAAGGCCTTTTATATCTTCGGCGTAAGGTCTCATCAAGACGTTTGCGCCTAACATTTCTTCAGATTCGAGAGCGCCAGCTGATTTCGGATTAACCATAAATAGCGCCACTGCCATCGTTAAAACCACCGTGAATACAATAAAACTTACTTTTCTCATCACATTCCTCCTCTGTGCAATTCGGATACCAATTTAACCTTAGATGAGCTGATCTCCATGGCAGCGTTATCGATAATCACCATGACCTCCGCGGCGACCTTTCCTTTTAGCGTTTCAAGATAATCCTCGATATTTTTCTTGATTAGCGGCATGGTTGTTTTCTTCAATGTGTAGTGATCGTAGGCGTCCCACGCTAACAATCCCACGCCGGTATAAACTCCAAGTGCCTCGCCAGCCAGCCCAGCCATTGCCTTCCGTCCGAATGATGCAAGCGTCTTCGATAAAATCATTTCGCCGGCGCTCTCGATCATAGGCATAAGTTTTTCCGTAATCCGGATCGTCGAAATTACGCTCAAACCGGTTATCGCCTTTATCGTAAGCGGGACCCCACGATTTACGTTAGTCCTGGCGGTCATGGCTGAAACGTCATTAATTCCGCCTTCCCAATCATGCAGAGGGATTTGGTAGCGAAAGCTTAATTCTTGAAAGCCAGTTGTAACCGCTTTAAAGTATTCGTTAACGGTCGCTTCAGCTATAGTATTGATCTGGTTTTGTGCTGTTTCAGGTTGAATTACACGCGCCGAGAACTCCGTTTTAACAGTGTCCGAAATTTCCTTAGCTGCATCGGTGCCGCCTATCGTCCAACCTTTGACCGCACCATAGACGCCTTGGAGTGCTAAAGTTTGCTGGGTGAAATATCCGCAGTACCAGGCGGTGAAGTTCTCGGACTTCTTCGTAAGTCCGGCCCCCCACTTATCTAACTCTTGCGCCAGGAAAGCCGCCGCCTTCTTTTTCGATTTCTCTAATATGACGTTTATGTCCCGGCCAAGCGTATCGCTCTGAACGTTTTTGAAATTAACTGTTTTAACTACCGGTCTGGTTGCTGTCGTTCCCGATGTGAAAGCCGGAGTAACGAAACCGCTCGCGATAGCCCATACGATAATCGCGAATAATACAAGTGCCACTGCTGCTAACAGTGTCTTTCGAATACCGGCCTGCTTGCCATTTCCTAGCGCGTCCTCATAGTCTTCATCCATGCCCGAGGAACTTCCATCGGCCAGCTGGAACGCGCTTATGTCATCGAAGCCTCTATCGCTTAGCCACGGATTCTTCCTAATAAGGGCTTTCATTGCTTCGCGCTCATTTCTCCCTTCCGCAATCCCTAATACTTCAGACCCATTTTCATCGTCAATAAACATAAATTTCGCCATTATAATCGCTCCCTTTCAAATTATTTTGAATTTTTTCGTTACCCCAATTATTTGTGTTAGCCCTTTTCGTTCGATGGAAACTCTCTATGAACCCAGCCACATTTGGCGCAGGTCAAGACTATTAGTTGTGCCCCCGCTGTACTATATACATTGACTATGAACTTTTTATTACCACAGTTACGGCACGTTTCAATATGATGTTTGATTATACCGGTTGCGGTCATGCAGCCACCGCCATAACCTTCGCTTCTTCGGCGCCGCCCATTCCGAGAAGTTTCATGGCTGCCTTTACCGCTCGATCTATGTTTCCTAACGATTTAGTGATAGATTTGCCGTCTCCGTTCCACGCTGCTATATAGAACTCAGACGGAATTTCAACGCCAAGCTGATTACCAACGACATACGCCGTCGCTTCGGCTTCCAGTTCTTCGACGGATCGGCTTTGTATCTTGTTGGCGCTGGTATGACCGAGACAATAGTGCCCGAGTTCGTGAAGCATAGTCGCGTATTGAGCTTCAGTCGTGTTGTTAGCATTTATAGTTATCGAGTTATTAATGATATAGCCGCCCAGGCCTTCTTTAAGCGGTAAGAACTCAACCTTGATGCCGGCGACATGAATTTTTGAAAGAAGGTCGGTGAAAGATAATGACGATGTGACGATAGATGTCTGACGATGTAGCATATTATCGTTCTTTACTGGTTTTTCTGTCTGCGACACGTCGAAAACAGGCTTCAATGTAAAGAAAACGTTATAGTCTGCCGCCTCACTTTCTATATTATGGCTGGGTTCGGTCTGTTTCTTTTCTCGCTTATATTTTATTGGAGTTAGCACGTCAAGAGCTCGTGCTCCACGTTGGACGCGATACCCCCACTTGTTCCAGATAGTGAAGGGAGCCAACCATAGATCAGAGAACGCTTTGAGGCAGAAATCACGACCCTGTTGGCGGCATAGTTGCATCCCAGCCATGAGTGAATTGTTTATACTGTAATTATGGTGGTGCTTTGTCCTGGCGATCAGGAGTCTCGTAAGTTCCGCGCGATTTATCTTCGCCATCCGTTCTTCAAGCTGTTTTAAGAGTTCTTGGACTTTCGAATTCATTTTTACGCCTCCATGAATAAATTAGGCGAAGCCGTGCTTTTGCACTGACCCCGCCCGTATGTGTCTCTGTTATAACTCCACCGCTTGCCGGTCCTCAATTCTACGTCCCTTATTTAACCGTGATTTCTTCCTCATAAGATCTGATAACCCGGTTGAAATGATTGAGTCGCCGTGCAGTCGTTCGCTTTGAAACTGGCCGGATGTTATTGGCTGAGGTCCGCTGGGCACCACGTTCACGACCGCCAGAGCTTTTTCGGACTCGCCTTTGTCGCCATTCTTGAACTCGCGCTTGTATAACCACCAGCTGAAAGCCAGCGTAATCCACGCTAGTATTTCGTTTATCCTATCCATAGCAGCCTCCTTGATATTTAATACTCGCTCGCGAGAAGCATAGTCGAATGCGTCTGATCGTCGATAACGTATATTTTTTCTTTCGTGATCGCACCACAGTTGATGGTTACTTCTGCCTTATACGGCGGTTGTTCCTGAGAATGTTTGATAAGCTGTTCCGGTTTCCCAGTGTTATCGTATTTCGCTGCAAGTTCAAAAACCTGTAGATGATCGACCGCCTCGACCTTGTTTTTGAGCTCGTCGACCATCGACCAGATTATCATTTGTATTTCCACGGGAATCCCCTGCAACACGCCGTTGGTCATATATCTCTTACTGTCGAACATAGTTCTGCTCCTTAATAAGAACGGAGTCCTTATATTCAGATCCCCGCCCAATCTTAGTTTCATCTTCAGGATTCAATATATCGAACCCGAGAAGCTCTTTGAATATTTTACTGGCG
>CAZJFS010000263.1:0-4142 GCA_964545075.1 uncultured bacterium | reverse complement strand
ATTTGCACGTTATTACCAGGAATAAAACCTGAACGATTGAAGGAAATTTTGATCGGCAATGGTTACACATTAGATACCCAGGATGAATCAGGCCGCACCGTGTTGATGTATTTTGTGGCGGCCGGAAAAACCGAAACAGTGAAATATCTTCTTGAAAACGGAGCAAATCCTTCATTAAAAGACGGCGGCGGATATGATCCTTTAAAATATGCCCAATGCATAAAAAATCAAGCATTAATCAATTTGCTGCAACAATATACTAAATAACGACGTGGTGACATAAAAATGGATGATAACGAAAAACAGCCAAAATTCAAGCCTAAAAACATTATAAATGCCAGCGCGCCCGGCTCTAAATTTGATTACGACAGCCATATGAAGCAACAGCTAGCTATTGCGGCCGTCTTTGTCGTGATATGCATCGCGGCCTATTTCTTATTATCTCACTGATTGCTTAAAAAATCGACTTTGAAATTCGCTGAAAATCACATCACAAAATAAAAACGCGTGCGGCATAAACAGACACTCGTTTTTATTTATTTATTATTTTCAATTTGCTTTTCAGATATGCCGATCCTCTAACTCACTCCAGTTATATTACCTTCATTATCCACGTCAATCCTGTACGCTGCGGGCAATTTCGGAAGCCCCGGAAGCGTCATCATCTCGCCCGCTATCGCCACGATAAAACCCGCGCCGCAGGCGGGACGGACCTCGCGCACATGAAACGCGAACCCTTCCGGCGCGCCGTAAACGTTAGGCGTATCCGTCGTGGAAAGCTGGGTTTTCGCTATATTAACGGGTAAATTAGAAAATCCTAATTTAGTCAAAGCTGATATATCTTTTTCGGCTTTAGGCGAATATGTAACAAGGCCCGCATGATATACTCTTTTAGCGATAGTTTCGATCTTTTGTTTTATCGTCAGGTCGTCGTCGTACAACATTTTAAAATCGCCAGACGCGTCCGCGGCATTTATTACGGCTTTTGCCAGCGCTTCTCCTCCCGCTCCGCCGCACGCGGCGACATCAGAAATCTCGGCGCGAACGTCAAAATCCTTTTCACATCTTTCCTTCACGAATTTAAGCTCGGCATCGGTATCGCCGGGGAAACGGTTTATCGCGACGACCATCGGCAAGCCATACATCTTCACGGTCGATATATGCCTCGATAAATTTATCATGCCGGCTAAAAGCGCGCCTGTATCCTGTTCGGATCCTATCTTATCCTTTGGCATGCCGCCATGCATCTTAAGCGCCCTGAGCGAAACGACGATAACTACCGCCGACGGTATCAGATCCGGGTTTTGACGATGAACTATGTCGAAGAATTTCTCCGCGCCCAGATCGACCGCGAAGCCGCCTTCCGTCACGACATAGTCGGCGAGCTTTAACGCCATTCTGGTAGCGATGACGCTGTTGTTCCCGTGCGCGATGTTTGCGAAAGGACCTGAGTGAACAAAAACCGGCTGGCCTTCGCACGTCTGGACGAGATTAGGTTTTATTGCATCTTTTAGCAGCGCGGCGAGCGCGCCGACGCAATTTAAATCCCGGGCAAAAACCGCGGCGCCTTCGTATGTGTAGCCGATCAATATTTTTGAAAGCCTCTCCTTTAAGTTATCCATATCTTTTGCCAGCGCTAATATCGCCATTATTTCTGATGCCGCGGTGATGTCAAATCCGGTTTCACGCAATATTCCCTGCGATTTGCCGCCAATGCCGACGACTATATCGCGCAACTGGCGGTCGGACATATCTATTACCCTGCGCCACGTGATATTAGCCGGATCTATCTTAAGAGAGTTTCCATGATAGATATGATTATCTATTACCGCTGATAAAAGGTTATGCGCGCTGCCTACTGCATGAATATCGCCGGTAAAATGAAGGTTTATATCGGCCGATGGCAGGATGGACGCCTTCATAGTTCCAGTAGCGCCGCCTTTAATGCCAAATACCGGGCCAAGCGAAGGCTCGCGAAGGCAAAGATGGACTTTTTTACCGACGTAGCCGAGCGCCTCCGTAAGACCTATGGATGTAACGGTTTTTCCCTCTCCAAAAGGCGTAGCCGTTATAGCGCTTACGAAGATAAGTTTTCCACATTTATTGTCCTTAACGTCTTCCATTATTTTCAATGATATTTTAGCTTTATAATTTCCGTATGTTTCTATGTATTCTTCTTTAATTTCAGCTTTTTGAGCTATTTTCATTATGTGTTCCACTAAAAGCACTTCCTTTTCACGGCCAATAAAATTTCGAATAAAATGATACCAGAAATTAACCCGTCTTTCAAGCGGCCCGCCGTCTTTTTTTAGCGCCGACACGCGGCAGGCGCAATCGTGATAACTTTTATCAAGATTTCCGGCTTACATAAATATAAACCGCCTCTAAAAAAATAAATGTTTTCATCATAAGTTACGTGGAACTTTTTTTATTTTCAGGAGTATATCTTTAGCTTGACATGTTTGTATTATCTTTAGTAAAATTACAATAGGAGTTTTAGTTGATGATTTTTAAATAATTACCACAATTTGATTTTATTCACAGATATTTTAGCGAATGCCCGCTAAATATAATAGATTTGCTAATATTTTCAAGTGTTGTTTTATAAAGAGTTAAAGGGGGATGGGTCCTATGTCAAAAACAAAGATTTCCGGTTTATTTATGCTGGTTTTATTCGTTTTATTCTTATCCGTGCCTTATGTTTATGCGGGAGCCGATGGAATGTGCCCGCTGCCCACCGAACTTAAATTGAAAGTTAAAGTAGGCGGAGTCGATAAAGACTTGCTTCCATATGATAAGAATCACCCGAATGACAACATTTTATATGTGGACGAGGACGAAGCCATTGACGTAAAATTTCTGGCGACGCCTTTTCCTGCGGGAGCAAGCGACGTGGATCTGAGCACGGTTTCTGCCGGCGCGCTCGACGGTACGACCGCGGGAAACGATAAAGCGTCCGTATGGCAGCCCGACCATATGCACCCCACATTCAACCACGAAGGCGCCCTTCCTCATGGCACATCGCCTCACAACGATTGCTGCTGGAAAGGCCCTAACGGCCATGAAGACTGGGGCGACTCACATCAATGGGGCGGCACGGGCTGGAAGATAAAAGATATGGTATTTAACTATAGCCTTGATTCCGAAGGTCTCGCTCATAATGAAATGAACGAAAGCGGAAACGCACCGGCATCCGTCGTCGGCTTCAAATATAACGTCCCCTCCGTTCCAAAAGCTTACACTATTAGAGTCGAGCTAGGCTTCACATGGCAGTGGAACTATTCGCTTACCCATCGCTGGGCCCACGACGGCAGGGTCGACGTCAAAGGCGCTACGGACAGCAGCGGACACGAAATTGGTGACGGCAAATGCGATCATTGCCTCGAACCATTTACCAACACAACTAAAGACATTCCTTTCGGCAACGTAAACGCCGAAATTTCAGATCCGCGCCTTCCCATAAACCCGGATTATGGCAACATATGCTATAGAGGCGGCGAGGCTGAAAATCCTAACTGGTACCATACTTGCGTTGAAAATTGCCCCGCCGGCAGCACATTCGCATTAGACCGCAGCGTATATCTAACAACAAAATGCCTTAAAGATTCCGAAACCGGAAAATACTTAAAAACCCTGGTCAGGAATTTTAAAATCGTCGTTCGCGATAAAAGCAATATAGCCCATATCCAGACGGGGTTTCATAACGGCACCAGTAGCGATAACATAATAAACGGCCAGTGCGGCCAGCTGCTTTCAACGACCGACGCGGATAAAAAAATCTCCATAAGGATCGTCGATAACGCGGCCTGCGCGACGGATCCCGTCGAGATAAAAAAAGCTCTCGCGGCTGACGCTAAATTCAACGACGATGATTTCGAACTCACGTTCTGGTATGAATGGCCCGTTTATCAGTACGCGTCTTATTTTCTTTCGACATTCAAGGAAGCCGATCCCGTAACGGGCGCTCTTACAGGCCCCGAACACAAGTTCTGCAACATGATATATTCTCCCATGTTCGTATGGAAAAAAGGAAAAGCATGGGGAAAATTAAGCGATTATCTTGACGACGCTCAAAATACTGGTTCTAAATTCGGAAAACCTTTCAACGGAAACATACAGACGGGAAATGACGCCGAATTCGT
>CAZJFS010000262.1:0-4206 GCA_964545075.1 uncultured bacterium | reverse complement strand
ATCGGGCCACGCTGACGTAATGATATCGATCCGTTCAAATTTCTTCTACACGCGGACCGTGCCTTGCGAACTGTGGTTTTTCGATAAAAACAAGCCCGAAGCGCTGCGCGATAAAGTTCTGATGATCGACGCTCGTAACGTTTATCGTAAGGTCACAAGAAAGATATATGATTTTTCGCCAGAACAGCTTTCGAACATCACGGCTGTCGTGTGGCTATATCGTGGTCAAACTGAAAAATATCTGAAACTTATAGAACGATATCTCGGGTTGGTTTGCGGCGAATGCCGATTGATCGATGAGAAGGTTAAAATTTTCGATACTTCGTTAGTGGCAATATTTGAAGTTTTATCAGCCTTCGAAAATAAAAATAAAAAATCGGAAAAGTTTAAAGCGTTCGTGGAATCCCTTGCTGAATGGAAGAATACAAGCAACGAATATGGTTCTGATGTTAAAGCGCTTTTATCGGAAATCGAAAAATACGATTCGGCAGTATGCAAAAAAATACCGAAAACAAACGTTGAACAAATAAAGGCGAGAGAAAGCTTCGATCCTATCTCCGAAAAGACCAGAGGCATAATAAAACAGATCGATATGCTCTATAAGCTCGCAATCAGAAGCGTCGATATCGCCGAAAAGGAACTCGACGCCAAGAATTCCGGAGACTACGACAACAAGCTTGTGTTTAAAATCAAGAAGGAACTTGACGATCAGCGAAAAGACGCCGTTGAGCAGTTAAAACTTGCGGCTTATTATCATCGACAAATTCATTGGCTCCAGTCGCGGTTTCCGGAAGCAAAGTTATGTGATGTAGCCGGCCTTGTAAAACTCGTCGATTGCGCTGAAATTGAAAAGAGCGACTGGTCGATGACACCGGGCCGTTATGTCGGTGTGGCTCCAGCGGAAGTGGACGAGGACTTCGACTTTGAACAATCTCTGCGTGATATCCACACGGAACTGGCCGACCTCAATGACGAAGCAATTAAGCTGGCTGCGAAGATTCAAGAGAATTTTGAGGAGCTGGGAATATGAAGTGGCGGAGGTTAGAATTTAAAGATTTCGTTACTCTACAAAGAGGTTTCGATTTGCCGCAAGCTCATATGCACGCAGGGGACTTTCCAGTTCTGGGTTCTAACTGCATAATTGGTTTTCATAACGAAGCAAAAGTCCAACCGCCGGGAGTAGTTACCGGGCGTTCTGGGACACTTGGCAAGGTACAATTTACCGATCAGCCATATTGGCCACATAATACGGCTTTGTGGGTAAAAGATTTCAAGGGAAACGAACCAAAATACGTTTATTATAAATTGGAAACTCTAAACCTTGATCAGTTTAGTAGTGGAGCTTCTGTTCCAACGCTCAACCGCAATAATTTGGATAACTTGCTTGTCGATGTGCCGCTACCACAAGTGCAACGAGACATTGCCGAAGTGCTCTCTGGCTACGACGACCTCATCGAAAACAACCGGCGGCGGATAACGTTGTTGGAAGAATCGGCGCGGCTGCTCTATCAGGAGTGGTTCGTCCGCCTGCGCTTTCCAGGCTGCGAGCATGTCCAGGTGGTCGATGGAGTGCCCGCGGGGTGGAAAAATGTTACAACATCTGTCGCTGTAGATATTAATCCGTCAACAAAACTTTCGGAAGCGGATGAACAATGGTCGGTCGAAATGGCCGACATAGCTCCTAATAGCATGGTTATTCAAAATACAGCAAAACGCCATATTAGATCTGGAAGTAAATTTAAAAACGGAGATACGCTTTTTGCCCGTATTACACCATGCTTGGAGAACGGTAAAACTGCATTTGTGAATTTTCTTGAAGAAAATGAGACCGCTCGTGGTTCAACCGAATTCATTGTGCTCCGTTCAAAACTTTTAACACCGGAATTTGTTTACTGTCTTGCTCGTAATTATGACTTCCGTGAGAACGCCATTAAAAGCATGATTGGTTCTTCTGGCCGTCAGCGGGTGCAAGAGAGCTGCTTCGAAAAGTTTTTTGTAATGGTTCCACCGCATTGTATACTCGATAACTTCACAGATACAGTAAGACCGATATTTCAACAGATAAAAATTCTTCATTCGCAAACTAACAAGCTCCGCGCCGCCCGCGACATCCTTCTTCCGAAACTCATGAACGGGGAGATCGCCGTATGAACGAGATGACCGAAGATAAATTAGTCCAGGAGACAGCCGCTAATTATTTTCATACGAATCTCGGCTGGAATTATACCTATGCGTATAATACCGAAAAATTCGACGGCAGCGGAACGTTCGGCCGAAAGTCGGATAACGAAGTTTATCTCGTGAAAATTTTGCGTGAAGCGCTTGTCAAGTTTAACCCGGATCTTCCCGATATCGCTTACGATACGGCCATCCGCATTATCACCGAAACGCGATACGAGCGTAACGACGTCCGCATAAACAAAGAAAAATATGACCTTTTCAAAAACGGCGTTACCGTTTCGTTTAAAAACGGCACGGGCCAGATCGAAACCAAGCGCCTGAAAATATTCAATTTCGATGTTGCTGAAGATAATATCTTCTGGATCGTCCGCGAGATGTGGGTCGCGAAAGTGCCATACCGCCGCCGTCCTGATATAATAGGGTTCGTGAACGGCATCCCGCTCCTTTTCATCGAACTTAAAAATGTCCACCGCGACGTCCAGCACGCTTATAACGAGAACCTTTCCGACTATAAAGACACGATCCCGCATCTGTTCGACGCTAACGCATTTATTATTTTATCGAATGGCAAGGACGCGAAGCTCGGCTCTATAACGAGTAAATATAAACACTTTCACGAATGGAAGAGGCTGTCGGAAGAAGAACCTGGCGTCGTCGATTTTGAAACGCTGCTCAAAGGAACCTGCTCGAAGAAGAATTTTATGGATATTTTCGAAAACTTCATCCTCTTCGACGAACACACCGGCAAGACCCTTAAAATCGTCGCGCGTAACCATCAATATCTCGGAGTCAACCGCGCGATCGAAAACGTCAGAAACCGTGAATCGCTGAACGGTCAGCTTGGCGTTTTCTGGCATACCCAGGGCGGCGGGAAATCCTATTCGATGATTTTCTTCTCGCAAAAGGTCCACCGGAAAATCCCCGGTAATTTCTCGTTTTTAATCGTGACCGACCGCGACGATCTCGACCGCCAGATTTATAAGACCTTCGCCGGCTGCGGCGTTGTCGATAACGACAAAGAAGAGTGCAGGGCGGATTCAGGCGAGCATCTCAAGCAGCTTCTTAAAACCGATAAGCGTTTTATTTTCACGATAATCCATAAGTTTAATCAGGACGTCGATCCTGAAAATCCTTATACTACAAGAGGCGACATTATCGTCATGTCCGACGAGGCGCATCGGACGCAATATGGACGGCTGGCGATGAACATGCGAAACGCTCTCGTAAACGCGCATTACATAGGTTTTACCGGAACTCCGCTATTTTCAAACGATCAGATCACGAAGCGAATTTTTGGAAATTACGTCTCTAAATACGGTTTTCAGCGTGCCGTCGACGATAAGACCACGGCTCCAATGTTCTACGATAATCGCGGCGAAAAACTCGGTATAGCAACCGAGGACATTAATTTACAGATCGCCGAAAAACTTGAAAATATCGAACTCGACGTCGATCAACAGGCTTTACTGGAAAAAGAACTGGCGCGCGAATACCACATCATCACGGCCGAAAAAAGGCTCGACGCTATCGCGCGTGACTTCGTCGAACACTTTACAGCCCGCTGGGAATGCGGCAAGGCGATGTTTATTTGCATCGATAAAATAACGACGGTTCGCATGTATAATCTGATCCAGAAATACTGGAACGAACGGGTTAAACAGATCGAAGCGGCGTGCGCCAAATCAACGGATGAGCAAGAAGAATTACAGTTGAAAGCCCAGCTGGCATGGATCAGGGAAACGGAAATGGCTGTAGTTATAAGCGAAGAGCAGGGAGAAGTGAAGCGGTTCGAGGATTGGGGTCTAGACATCGTGCCGCATCGTGAGAAAATTAAAAAGGGATATGAGACGCCGGACGGGAAACGAATCGACATCGATGACGCCTTTAAGGATGAAAAGCACAGACTGCGGGTCGCTATCGTGTGCGCCATGTGGCTGACCGGATTCGACGTTCCGAGCTTGTCGACGCTCTATCTCGATAAGCCCTTGAAAGCGCATACCCTGATCCAGGCGATCGCGCGCGCGA
>CAZJFS010000261.1:0-4214 GCA_964545075.1 uncultured bacterium | reverse complement strand
CCGCGTGTTTCGCGGCGGCAGCTGGGGCAGCATCGCCGACTACTGCCGCTCGGCCAATCGCAACTACAGCATCCCGTCGTACAGGAACAACAACAACGGCTTTCGTCTCGCCCTTTCCGCAGGTCAGTAGAGGATAAGTGTATTCGCGTCATGAAGCCTGGCGAGAGAAGCGCGGAGCGCGAACAAGTAAAGGCTGAAGGACGCGAATCAAGACAACGGATAAGGAATAAGGACGATAAGGACCGCCGCGCCAAAGGCGCGGCGGTTGCAAAAAAAAATTAAAAATAAGATATTAACAAATTATGCAATATAAAATTTTCGTAGTTCCTATAAAAAATATCGCCGAAAGCGAAGACGATTTAAACCGTTTTCTTCGCAGTCATCGCGTTTTATCAGTTCAAAAAGAGTTTGTATGCGAAAAGGAAAATTCATTCTGGACATTCGTTGTAGAATACCTCGAACAAGCGCAAGGTCAGAACACTGGAAGCGGTGATGGAAAATCGAAAGTGGATTACAAAGAAGTCCTTTCGGCCGAAGATTTTGCGATTTTCACTAAATTACGGGATTTGCGGAAGGAAATTGCGAATAAAGAAGCTATACCCGTTTATGCCGTGTTTACGAATGAACAACTCGCTGAAATGGCACGGCAAAAAGTTAAAATAAAATCTGATTTGCAAAAGATCGCCGGAGTCGGAGAAGCGAAAATCGAGAAATTTGGAGGCGCTTTTCTTGACGCATTGAAAACTTCGAGTGGAAAAGACCGGATAAATGAAAATATCCAGAAAAATAATAAGGATACTTAACATGAAACGCGCCGGCGGTTTGTTTGAAAAATTAATATCCATCGATAATCTGCAGCTCGCTTTCTGGAAAGCGCAGCATGGCAAGTCAGGAAAATTTGATGTCATTGCATACCGCGAACGCCTCAATCAAAATCTTTATGATATGCGTTCGAACCTTATTGATGGCTCTTTTCCGATTGGCTGTTATCATTACTTTACGGTGAACGACCCGAAAGAACGGAATATCTGCGCGGCGTCTTTCCCGGAAAGAGTCATGCACCATGCTCTTATGAATGTTTGTGAACCCGTTTTTGAACGTTACGCGATATTGGACAGCTACGCATGTAGAAAACGCAAAGGAAGCCTTCTTGCCGTTAAACGCGCTTATGGATTTGCAGGAAAAAGCAGCGCCTATCTCAAACTCGACATAGCGCGATATTTCGACAGCATAGACCATAAAATTTTATTTGAGCGCCTTGAAAGGCTTTTTAAGGAAAAACGCATTCTCGAACTTTTCGACAGGATAATTAACAGTTATGAAACCGCTGCCGGCCGGGGTCTTCCGATCGGCAACCTTACATCTCAACACTTCGCTAATTATTTTATCGGGTTTCTGGATCATCACGTGAAAGAAATTCTTCACTGCCGTAAATATATACGTTACATGGACGATTTCATAATTTTCAGCGAATCAAAACCCGAACTGAAGGAATTACTAAAACGGGTCAGGGAGTTTCTGAACGATAAATTAAAACTCGAATTGAACCCAAACATATTTTTGAATTTTACGGCCTCCGGCTTTAATTTTCTTGGTTATCGAATATTTCCGGATATCGTGAGGCTTTCAAAAAGAAGTAAACGGCGGTTTATAAAGAAATTCAAAAATTATGAGTATAAATATAAAATCGGCGAATGGCGTGAGGACGAGCTTGCACGGCATATGGAACCTCTTATAGCTTTCACTAAAAATGCCTCGGCTGAAAAGTTCAGAAAATCAGTGATTTATAAATATGGGGCGGCGGCCTCAAACGGGCACGAACCGCGTGAATCGCGGCGGCAGCTGGAACAACAACGCCGACAACTGCCGCTCGGCCAATCGCAACAACAACAACCCGTCGAACAGGAACAACAACAACGGCTTTCGTCTCGCCCTTTCCGCAGCTCAACCGGATGATGGATTTCATCCGCCTGACCCGGACGCCGTCCCGAGTCCTGAAAAGGACCGAAAACAAACAAAAAATCCCGGCCTGGTAGCGTCCCGCCTGACGGCTGGATGCGAACGGCCGGGATTTTTATATCGCTTTTATTAAACGCCTTTTATTTGCCCGGCTGTAAATCCTGTTTTTTCAATTATCTTTTCCAAAGGATAACCGTCACGGTAAAATTCGCGCGCTAGTTCGAGTTTGCCTTCAATTTTACTACTCGTCTTTGCGTCATAAAGTCTTGTCGCTTCATCCGCGGGCGAATGATTTTGACCGCATACTTGCCATCTGTCGAGCAAGGCCGTCCCACCCTCAAAAATTTGAAATGAATCGACCAGCGAAGAAGTGAAGCTTGTCGCCTGAGAAAAAAACGAATGCCAGGCGATGGCGGCGGCGCAGAAAGGGGAGACCGAGACCCGCAGGCTCGGTCGCGGGGAAAGGCTTTTCCCCGGTATATACCGCTTGAATTCTCATATTCAAATTAAAATCTTAAAAACATTCGAAATTATTATAAGCGCTAATATAGTGTGGTGGCCGGGATTTTTATATCGCTTTCTTAAACGCCTTTTATTTGCCCGGCTGTAAATCCTGTTTTTCAATCATCTCGCGCACTTCGTCTTTCGATATAGCTTCTCTGATTTGACTTGATTGTTCGAATCGTGTTATAATTACTTTAAACGACGGAGGTTATATATGTATGAACGTTGAAATCCATTCGCACGCAAAATCAAGATTAATTGAACGCGGGGCTAATGAAACTGAAATAATCGAAACAGTTGAACACGGCGAAAAGTTTCCGGCCAAACCTGGACGTGTAATATTTAAAAAAGTCTTTGATTATTATGATTTATGGAACGGCCAAAAATATAACTTTAAACAATTAGAAGTTGTTTGCGTCGAAGAAGAAAACAAAATTGTAGTAGTTACCGTGATGGTTAAATATTTTCAGGAGGTCCGGAAATGAAACTTACTTACGATCCCAAATATAACATCGCGTATATTTCTTTTAAAGAAAAACCCGATAAAGTTGAAACGATTTGCGTAAACGAAGAGTTAAATATTGATATTTCAGCCGATGGTTCGGTGTATGGGATCGAATTGCTGAACGCAAACGAACAGTTGGATATAGTAAAAAATAAAGGCCTTGTCCTGAAAAATGAATCGACCGGCGAAGAAGTGAAGCTTGTCGCCTGAGAAAAAAACTGAATGCACGCTGACGGCGGCCGCGCAGAAAGGGGAGACCGAGACCTGCGGTCGGCTCCTTGCCATCCGTGGCACCGCCGACACTAGCTCGTCCTTGAGCGTCGGGCTCGGTCACGGGAAAGGCTTTTCCCCGGTATAGATTGCTTAAATCATCATATTCGAATTTCAGTGATTTCGGTCGCTAAGATATGTAAACTCGACTTTTTGAGGCTTTTATGCTATAATAAAATTGATAAGATAGAAACATACGTTGAAACAAAAGGTGAAATAATGCGCAAACTAAAAATTTATCTGGATACCTCGGTAATCAATTTTTTATTCGCCGACGATGCGCCGGACTATATGAAAGCGACGATAGATTTTTTCGATAATTACCTTAATGAATTTGACGCTTTTATTTCCGATGTTGTATTAGCTGAAATTAAAAGAACACCCGACGCTCAAAAAAGAGACTTGCTAATGTCAACGATTGAAAAATACAAATTACGAATATATAACAATTTGACCGAAGAAATAGAATCTATGGCAACAGGATATATTGACAAAGGAATCATTCCCGTCAAAAAAATTGATGATGCTTTGCATATAGCTTTTGCGACATATTACGAATTCGATATTTTACTTTCATGGAATTTTAAGCATTTGTCTAACATAAAAAAGCAGAAAGAAATCAATATCGTTAATCTTAATAACGGTTATTGCAAGCCTCTTGTCCTTATAAATCC
Source organism: uncultured bacterium (assembly GCA_964545075.1). GTDB lineage: Bacteria > Muiribacteriota > UBA9980 > UBA9980 > UBA9980 > DAOPXV01. The sequence goes on along the minus strand of CAZJFS010000261.1, from coordinate 302 downwards.
GCTGGAGGTAATTTATGAAAAATAATTATGAAAAGGCTATCAATGAAGTGATCGAGCTTAAAGAAAAAGTATACGAAGATTTTAAAAAAAGCGGCTATAAGAGCTTTTGCGAATTCATAAAAGACGATCTTAAAGACTTTAAAAAAGATATGCCCGGCGATAAAAAAGCTGCCTGACACACATAAGAATTGGCATTATGGCGGATGCCGTCGCGGGGAAAGACTTTTCCCCGGCATAGATTGCTTAAATTCTCATATTCAAATTTCAGTGATTTCGGTCATTTGCAAAATTAATCGGGATAT
>CAZJFS010000260.1:0-4222 GCA_964545075.1 uncultured bacterium | reverse complement strand
GGACGCGGCGGATATAATTGATGACCTTAAACAGGCGCTTGAAAAGATTAAATAAATTTCTACAATATCAAGCCGCCGGAATTTGCTTTTCGGCGGCTTATATGATTTAATATGTTCATTATTGGAAAGGTCGGCATAATGAAAAATAATGAAGAAAATCAACCCGGCTATATTCAGGAAACCGCGAACTCATTAAAGGAGAGCAAATATTTCGGCAGAATGAACGATCCGACCGCTTCGGCTTATTTGACTGGGCCGTGCGGGGATTCGATGGAATTTTATCTGGTGGTCGATAAAGGGAAGATCACTGATATTAAATACTATACGGGCGGCTGCGGCGCAACGAGGGCGTGCGCTCAAATGGCGGCGTATCTTGCGAACGATCGGACGATCAATGAAGCGCTTTGCGTTTCCGCCGGCGAAATAATAAACAGGCTTGAAGTTCTGCCGGACGATCATCTGCATTGCGCGATCCTCGCGGTAAGTACGCTTTACCGCGCGATAGCGGATTATTTGTTAAGGCCGTGATACGTCTTTTTGTATAAAAAAATCGAGGTATAAAATGTTAATAAAAACTCTTTTTGATAAGGAAACGCTCGATGGAAAACTTAAAGCAGGCTGGGGGCTTTCGTTTCTGGTGGATAACAGGTTTCTTTTCGACACCGGAGAAAAAGGCGAGTGGCTTATGGAAAATATTAAAGACTTAAAAGTAAATATTGCGGACATTGAAGCCATAATAATTTCGCACGATCACTGGGATCATTGGGGCGGACTCTGGGATATGCTGGAAAGGAGAAATGGCATTAAAGTTTATATCTGTCCGTGTTTTGGCGATGGATTTAAGAAAAAAGTCAGAGAATTTAAAGCTGAACTGATAGAAGAAAAAGATTTTCTGGAGATATTCAAGGATATTTATATTACAGGTCAGGCGGACGGCGCCTTTGACGGCTCTTATATAGCCGAACACGCTCTCGTGATAAGAACGGAGAATGGATTAAGCGTTATAACCGGATGCGCTCATCCAGGCATAGTGAAAATGCTGGATATGGTGACTCGAAAATTTCCGGATGAGAAAATTTATGCCGTAATGGGCGGATTTCATCTGGCTGATGAAGACGAACAGACGATAGGAAATATCGTCGAGACCTTAAAAAAAATGGGCGTTAAAAAAGTATATCCGACGCATTGCAGCGGAAAAAACGCCGTTAAAATATTTGAAGAAGCGTACGGAAAGGATTTCGGCAAAATCATTGTCGGTCAGGAATTGGAAGTGTGAACCGTTTTAACGACGGCCTTTGAAAATCTGAAAAGTCTTTTTTTAGAAATTTAGAAGTCGAATAATAATTGGATTTGGAGAAAAGCGGAATGAGGACTTCATTAGATTGCATACCATGTTTTATAAGACAGGCGCTCGATGTGTCAAGGATGATAACAACGGATGAAAAAGCGGTTGCCGCCGCTATGAAAAAGGTCATGGCGGCGATGGCGAATTTCGATCTGAGCCTTACGCCTCCTGAGGCCGGGCAGCTCATTCACAGAATAATACGCGAAGAGATGAAAGAACGCGATCCGTATTCAAAACTTAAGGAACGATCGACCAAACGGGCGCTTGAACTGGCCGGCCGGATAAAAAAAACGATAACCGGGTCGAAAGATCCATTTGAAACGGCCGTGAGATTTTCAATCGCCGGAAATATCATGGATTTTGGAATGAGATCCGAATGGGATGAAAAGCATATTATGGCATCGTTTGAAAAGGCCGAACGTGAGGCGATAGACTCGAAGGCGGTCGAAAAACTTTATCTGGATATTAAAAACGCCAAAACGGTTCTGGTACTTGGAGATAACGCCGGTGAAACCGTTTTCGACCGGTTATTGATCGAAACCTTTCCTGGAAATGCCGATGTTTTCTACGCGGCAAAAGGTTCCGCCGTCATTAACGACGCAACGGCGGATGACGCTAAACAGGCCGGAATAGACAAGGTGGCGAAAATTTTATCCAACGGCGTGGACAGTTCCGGAACGTTGCTGAATAAATGTTCCGAAGAATTTATGACCGTATTTAACCGCGCGGATGTGGTTATAGCCAAAGGCCAGGGCAATTTCGAAACTTTAAACGAAGCGCCGCGAAGAATATATTTTTTGCTTCAGGTGAAATGCGCAGTCATCGCCGATTTTTATGGGTTCAGCCATGGCGAATGGCTTGTCGCGGATTCGAATAAACTTAAAAGGAGTGAGTTGAAATGATATTGGCGAAAATGTATGAAAAATTAAAGGAATTCAAGGATTTAAAAATAGAAAAGCTTGTTATAGGGCTTGGTTATACTGCGGTGCTCACGGAGATCGGGCTCGGCCTTTCATATACCCTTATAAGTCGGAAGGATTCATGCACGGTAAATCACAATGCCGGAAAAATAAGCGGCCGAAAAATATTAGAAGTGCTCGAAATTCTTTCCGATTATGAAACAAATATCATATCCAGAACTATCCTGATAGCATTGTTCAATTCCACGGTCGATTTCGATAAAATTTCCAGCGCCGGGAGCGACGCCGTTGAATTGATGGGGATAAGACCCGAAGACTGCGTTTATATGATCGGGTATTTCGAGCCGCTGGTCAAAGCTATAGAAAGTCGCTGCAGGAATTTAAAAATAATAGAGGAAAGGCACGGAGAAACGACAGCCGATATCGATAGCGGAGATTGGAATTCGGACGCAAATTTGATCACATCGACGTCGCTTATCAACGGTTCGTTTGATGATATAGCCAGAAAATGCAAAAAATCCCGCGTTAACTGCTTAATATGACCCTCGACTCCGCTCGTACCGTAAATATTCAAAGATTTTAATATTCATTTTCTTGCCGGACTCAGGCCTCTGAATTTTAAAAGCGTCCTGGAGATCGTCGCGGAGGGCGGCGGCACAAGACTGTTCAATAAATATTGCGAAAAAAAAGTCGTTAAATGTTGAATGGATGAAAACAAAGGCGAACTATGAATATAATATTCGGGCCCGTGCCGTCGAGGCGGCTAGGAAAAAGCCTCGGAGTCAATAATATTCCGCCCAAAACCTGCTCATATTCGTGCGTTTACTGCCAGCTTGGAAGGGCCGCGAAAATGACTTCGAAAAGGGCCGCGTTTTACGGTCCAGATGAAATTTTTGAGTCTGCACGGATAAAGGTTGAAAAAACCTTGTCAATGGGTGAAAAAATCGATTATATTACGGTTGTCTCCGACGGAGAGCCGACGCTCGATATAAACCTTAAGGCCGTAATTTTAAAATTAAAGACGCTTGGATTTCCGGTGGCGGTTATAACAAATTCATCCATGGTTTTCATGGAGGAAATAAAAGAGGCTCTTTCATCGGCCGATCTGGTTTCCTTAAAAGTGGACGCCGTGGATAATCGGATCTGGAAAAAAATAAACCGCCCTCACAAAGACCTCGATCTGGATTTGATACTGGAAGGCGCGTTGAAATTTTCTGAAATTTATAAAGGCGAACTGATAACTGAAACGATGCTGATAAGCGGTATCAACGATTCCGGGGATCATTTCGAAAAACTCGGCGGATTCCTTGACCGTCTGAAGGCTAAAATCTGTTATCTGTCCATACCGACGAGGCCGCCGGCAGAAAGTTATGCGCAAGTGCCTTCGCCGGAGAAACTAAACGCTTGTTATCAGATATTGAGCGAAAAGATAAAAAATGGAAAAATCGAATATATAACGGGAAGCGAAGGGAACGATTTTTCATTTACCGGGGATGTCGAGAGCGACATACTGGGAATAGTTTCGGTCCACCCCATGAGGGAAGAGGCGTTAACGCAACTATTAAATAAAGCGTCGGCCGGCCGGGCCGTGGTCGAACGAATGATGGCGCGGGGTGAAATAACCGAAACGGTTTATAAAAATGAAAAATTTTATTTAAGAAAATTTTAGAAGGGTAAAATATGATAGAGAAAAAATTAAACGATTTCGATGATCTGATAAATGAATTTTTATCTGAAAAAGTGTTTGCGCTGTCTGGCGCTTCGAGTGAACCTTCAAAATACGGATATATCATTTTCGATAAAATGAAAAGGAACGGTTACGACGTTCTGCCCGTTAATGCCGCTGAAACGGCTATAGATGGAATAAAATGTATTCCGAATATTGAAAGTTTACCGGAAAAGATCAAAAATATAAATTTCGTGATAGCTCCGAAAAGGGCTTTGAAACTTCTAGGCG
>CAZJFS010000259.1:0-4248 GCA_964545075.1 uncultured bacterium | reverse complement strand
ATATCGGACTTTCACCGCCAAGTTATTGCCCATGCAGGACATACGCCCAATATAAAAAAAGACGGGACTTTCGATCCCGCCTTTTTTTATTAATTTGTTAAGTTTTACAATTATTATTTGTTCCAGTTGTAGTTAGCGGCGTGTTTTATTGTGCTATAGAAAAAATCGTTGTGGTAAAGAGTAACGTTTTTGCCTTTTCCGTTCATGTTAAGAGCGAGCATTTCTATCGTTACTGAAGGATTGTACAATATTTTGCGTGTTTTGCCAAGGCCGAGATATTCTTTCTCTTTTACTGTAACTTTATCGAGGAGGCCGGGAAACGATTTAGCTATCGTTTTAAACATTGTGCATCCGCCGCCATAAGGAGTTTTCAGCATTTTTGCGAGTATCTCATCGCATCCGCCGAAATCGCCGGCTACGAAATCTTCTTTTGTCACGTTAACGCCGTGAATAGCCGAGCTGACGTTAATCTTAACGCGAAGTGAAACATCTTTCAACGGTTTGGCATTGAAATTTTTTCTGAGTTTTGAAATAAAATATTTATCTTTAGGATTTACCGTAACGACAACGCCGACTCTTTTCAAAACTACGAGCTGGTTGAATGTGCGGTAAACAAGTATTGGAGCGTTGTATTTGTTGCAGAAAGCTTCAAGGTTGGTAGCCTGATCTTTAGCTATAACGCAGTAGAAAAGCTTTATGTTATCGGGAACGGGAGCGTTATCGCCGTTATCCGGAGCGGGAATCGAAGGAGCCGACGGAGCGGTGGGCGCAGGAGCTTCAGGAGCGGGAGCGGGTTCTTCGGCGTCTTCGCCGGCCTTGTCGCCCATTAACGCCTGTGTTTTCATGAAATCGGCTTTGTCGTCTTTAGCTTTCGCGAACGAAGGGCTTACCGAAAAAAACAGGACAAATACTACGAGGCACAATACCATTAAATTATTTTTTCTCATTATTAATAAAACCCCCTTTAAATTTTTATGTTTTAATTATATCAAAAAAAAAAACTTTTTTCAACCCCCGCTTATTTTTTAAAAGCTGAAAATCAAAAAAATATTTCCCCTTAAGTCTTTAAGAAAATTGAATATAACGGCCTTTTATCTTTATAAAGTGAAATATTTTAAAAATTCAACCGCGTTTAATAAGAAAAAAAGTCGCTTTTTTACAAGTTGCCCCAAATATCCACAGTCTCATTTGATTTTTTTCGATGATTTTTTACACACTTTCATTATGTGAAAATCCTCCTCAATTATTGCAAACCCTTGTAAAAGCTACGGTTTGTTTTTTCAAATTTATTGGCATACATTTTGCTTCTTAAATTAGCGTTTATATTGTCAACGACCTTATAAAATTTTTAATATAGAATTTTCTACACATTCTAAGGAGGCAAATTATGGCTAAAGTATTAGGAATCGATCTTGGAACCACCAATTCGTGCATGTGCGTTATCGAAGGCGGAGAACCCGTCGTAATCCCAAATTCAGAAGGCGGACGCACGACCCCTTCAGTCGTGGGCTTCACAAAAGATAAACAGCGCATAGTAGGCGTAGCCGCTAAAAGACAGGCTATAATAAATAACGAACGGACAGTCCGCTCAATAAAAAGAAAGATGGGCCAGGGCTATAAAGTTAAAATAGACGACAAAGAATATACTCCGCCCGAAATATCCGCTATGATACTTCAAAAAATGAAGGCGGACGCCGAAGCGTATCTCGGCGAAAAAATCACGCAAGCCGTAATCACGACACCCGCTTATTTCGACGACGCTCAGAGACAGGCGACCAAGGATGCCGGCAACATCGCCGGCCTTGAAGTTCTTCGTATAATAAATGAACCTACCGCTTCGGCTCTCGCTTACGGCCTCGACAAGCAGAAGAACCAGACGATCCTTGTTTATGACCTCGGCGGCGGCACATTCGACGTGTCCGTTCTTGAAATAGGCGACGGCGTATTCCAGGTCAAATCAACGAGCGGCGACACATTCCTCGGCGGCGATGACTGGGATCAGAGGGTAATGGATCATCTCATAGATATATTTAAAAAGGAAAACGGCATCGACCTTAAAAACGATCCGAAGGCTATGCAGCGTCTCCGCGATGAAGCTGAAAAAGCTAAAATCGAACTGTCCGGAGTGCTTCAGACGAGCATAAATATTCCTTACATAACCGCCGACGCATCTGGTCCGAAGCATCTCGACACCACCTTGACGCGCGCAAAATTCGACGATCTGACGCGCGATCTTCTCGAAAAAACCGTAAAGCCTATGGAACGCGCCCTCGAAGACGCGAAACTTAAAATAGGAGACATCGATCAGGTACTGCTCGTGGGCGGTTCGACAAGAATGCCTCAGGTAGTGGAATTGACCAAGAAATTTTTCGGAAAAGACCCCTGCAAAAACGTAAATCCGGATGAATGCGTCGCTATAGGCGCGGCCATTCAGGGCGGCGTTTTAAAAGGCGAAGTTAAAGACGTCCTGCTCCTCGACGTAACCCCGCTTTCACTCGGCATCGAGACGCTCGGCGGCGTTTTCACGAAACTTATAACAAGAAATACCACGATCCCCACTAAAAAATCAGAAATATTTTCGACTGCCGCCGACAATCAGACCGCGGTTTCAATACACGTTCTCCAGGGCGAACGCGAACTCGCCAGATACAACAAAACGCTTGGAAAATTCGATCTCGTCGGGCTGCCCGCGGCTCCGCGCGGAATCCCGCAGGTTGAGGTCACATTCGACATCGACGCCAACGGCATAGTTCACGTTTCAGCTAAGGACAAGGCGACCGGAAAAGAGCAGAGCATACGCATCCAGGTCTCCTCGGGCCTTACCGAAGACGAAATTAAAAATATGCGCGACGACGCCGAAAAATTCGCCGACGAGGACAAAAAGGCGAAAGAGCTTATCGAAGCCAGAAACCACGCGGATTCTCTCGTCTATCAGACTGAAAAATCGATGAAGGAATTCGGCGACAAGGTTGACGCCGCTTCGAAGGAAAACATAAACAAAGCCATGGAAGAACTCAAAAAAGTCAAAGACGGCGAAGATCTTGAAAAGATAAAAGCCGCTACCGAAGCTTTGATGACTGCTTCCCACAAACTCGCCGAAACGATGTACGCAAACACCCAGCAGCAGGGCGGCGCTCAGGAAGGCGGCGAAGGCCAGCCTCATCAAAAGCAGCAGGGAGCCGACGCATCGGGCCACAAAAAAGACGATAACGTCGTCGACGCGGAATTCGAATCGATGGACGATAAAAAATAATCCGTAAAATCGGCTGAAACATCATAATCAATAGAGACGGACGCAAGTCCGTCTCTTTCTTTTTAATTTATTTGATTAATTTTCCGATATATAGACCGGCGGCATTAATATCGATGCCGTAAGCATTTTCCTTGGCGGGAACGGATGGCCGCTCACGGCCGGCAAGCATTTACACGCTAACCGCGCAGCCCGGTATCTGGCGCCAAGCCCGCGCTCGCAAACGGCGGCCCTTTGCCGCGCTCATACCGCTTATGGCGCACCGGGCGGAATGCGAACGCCTTAAAACACCCCGTACCCGTTATTTTTAACGGCCATATAAAAACTTTATCAAAAACAGGAGCCTGGATATTTTGAATAAGATATATTATTTAATGACCGCGTTGAGGCCGAAGCACTGGGTTAAAAACTTCTTCATATTCCTGCCGCTTCTTTTCTCGAAAAAGATCCTCAATTTAAACGATTCGCTGATAGCCGCGCTTACCTTTTTCACATTCTCGCTCTTTTCGGGCGCCGTTTATCTTTTAAACGACATAGTGGACTGCGAAAAGGACAAGCTGCACCCAAAGAAGCGGAAAAGGCCCATCCCGGCGGGAACGCTTTCGATAAATCTGGCCTGGGTATGGTTCGCGATCGTAGTTTTGACGGCGCTCGCCATGGCCTGGCTCGTAAGTCGTGAAAGCCATAACAACGGAATATTTTATATAGTTCTGGGATATCTCGCGCTTAACGTTTTCTATACGCTGAAAATTAAGAACGTGGTGATACTCGACGTAATATTCATCGCCGTCGGATTCGTTTTAAGGGTCATCGCCGGCGCCGTCGTCATCAACGTAACGCCTTCACACTGGCTTTTAATGTGCGCATTTTTAATCTCTCTTTTTCTGGGTTTCTGCAAACGCCGGGCTGAAATAACTACGCTCAACGGCCAGGCGAGCCTTCACCGCGAGGTCCTGGCCCATTACAACACCACTTTCCTGGACCAGATGATCGTGATA
>CAZJFS010000258.1:0-4306 GCA_964545075.1 uncultured bacterium | reverse complement strand
AGTTAAGGAAATGGGCAGAGCCGCTATCGTAGCCAGAACGCCGGTTTTAAGGGCGTTGCTCCAATTGGCTCAGGAGAATCAGATAGCGGAAGGCGATGTGGATATCATCGGAGTTTCCGACGATCTTAAACTTATCGATATGCCCGATTTTAAAGCGGTCGAAAACCATCTGGCGAAGCTCGATCTCAAACTTTCCGCCGAGGACGGCGCTTTGATAGAAAAAATAAATAAAATGACTGTGAAGGAACGCTGGCAGTTCTGGACCGAGGAATTCTCGCGCTGCATCAAATGCTACGCGTGCAGATCCTCCTGCCCGATGTGCTATTGTTCCCGCTGCCTCTGCGACTGCAACCAGCCGCAGGTATTGTCCGTTCCTTCGCATTTGCTCGGCAATATCGAATGGCATATAATCAGGGCGATGCACCTGGCCGGCAGGTGCGTGGCGTGCGGAGATTGCGGAAGGGCCTGCCCCGTCGGAATTCCGCTGCACCTTCTGACAGAAATGCTCGGCGAGGATATAATGGAAGAATTCGGTTCGCGCGCCGGAACGTCGGCGGACCAGAAATACGCGCTTTCGAGTTATAAAGCCGAAGATAAGGAGGACTTCATAAAATGAGCGACAACAGGTTATTTAAAAAAGGATCCATAGCCAAACTTTTAGAGGTCCTCAAAGGTAAGAACGCTAAGTTTCTCGCGCCCGTCGGCAAGAATGGCGGCGTTTACATCAGCGAGATAAAGGCCCCGGAAGAGATTTCATTCGAACACATTCAGACCGATCTTTCGGCCAAGTCCGTCGTATTCCCTCAAACGGAGGAGATCCTCAATTATACTTTCGAGGAAAAGGACGTTACGATGAACGACCGCGATCTGGACAGCCTGCCGGAGACGGTGGTGTTCGGCATCCGTCCCTGTGAAGCCGCGAGCTTCGGCCTTTTGAATTCGATCTTCAACTGGGACACCGAGGATATATTCTTTAAAAAACGTCTTGAAAAAACCACGGTGATAACGATAGGCTGTAAAAAAGCCGACGACTTCTGCTTTTGCACGTCGGTCAATATGAGCCCCGGCAGCGCCGTCGGCAGCGACATATTCCTGACCGAATTCAAGGACGGCGAATATCTCGCGGAAATACTGACCGAAAAAGGTAAAAAGTTAGTTGCAATGGCAGGCGATATTTTCGGAGCAGCCCCGGCCGGCGTAAAAAAAGAGGACCATCTGGCTAAAGTTCCGGTCAAGTTCGATATTTCGAAATTGCAGAGCAAACTTCCCGATCTTTTCGAAAAGATCGAAATATGGAAAGATCAGTCGATGCGCTGCGTAGGCTGCGGCGCGTGCGCTTTTTCATGCCCCGCGTGCGTCTGTTTCGACATCCAGGACGAAGCGGATAAAAAAGGCGGCAAAAGGCTCAGGTGCTGGGACTCTTGCGGCTTCTCGTTTTTCACTATGCATACGTCCGGACACAACCCGCGCCATATTCAGGCCGAACGCTGGCGCCAGAGGGTCATGCACAAGTTCTCTTATTATAAGGAACGCTTCGGCGGCATCCTGTGCGTCGGATGCGGCAGATGCTCACGCAATTGCCCGGTCGATATGAATCTATCGGAACATCTAAAATCGCTAATGGAGGCTTGATCATGTTCAGCGAATTAAAAGCAGGTAACATATATAAACCTTATAAAATGAAGATCGAAAAAATAATAGAAGAAGCGCCCGGAGTAAGGACATTCCGGTTGGTTTTCGCCGACCCCGCCGAGGGTGAAAAATTCAGCTTCAAATCAGGCCAGTTCGGCCTGTATTCGGTTTTTGGCGCCGGCGAAAGCGTTTTTTGCATCGCCTCGTCGCCCACGCGAAAAGGTTATATCGAATGCACCTTCCGCCAGGCGGGCCTCGTGACCGGCGAACTCGCCAATCGCGAGGAAGGGGATATCATAGGTTTTCGCGGGCCCTACGGAAACGTATTCCCGATCGAGAACTGGTATGGGAAAAGCCTTGTATTCGTCGCCGGCGGCATCGCGCTCCCGCCTCTTCGCACCGTCATCTGGAACGTTTTAGATCAGCGCGAAAAATTCAAAGATATCACCATATTCTATGGCGCCCGCACCCCTAACGATCTCGTCTATAAACACGAACTCGACGAGTGGTCCAAACGAGCCGACGTTAAACTTTACCAGACCGTCGACCCCGGCGGCCAAACCCAGGAATGGAAGGGCGAGGTCGGTTTCGTTCCAGCCGTTATCGAAAAGGCTAAACCCGCATGCGATAACACAATAGCCCTCGTATGCGGCCCGCCGATAATGATAAAACTTACGATGCCTGTTCTTGAAAAAATAGGCTTCAAGCCTGACAGCGTTTATACGACGCTTGAAAACCGCATGAAATGCGGAGTTGGAAAATGCGGAAGATGCAACGTCGGAAAGCTTTTCGTCTGCAAGGACGGTCCCGTTTTCTCGCTGGCCGAACTCGCTACAATGCCTAAGGAATATTAGTTTAGCTCGTTTCTTTTCATTATACCGGAGTTTTTTGTCAGGGGCGAGGAAGGGTTGATAACCCTTCCTCGCCCCTGAAACCCCACTCTATCCCTGTTTTGCCTGGCGCTTTATGTCAGTTTATCGATATCTTTTTTGTATCGCTTTTAATTTCATTTTCTTTTTTTCTTGCCTTTTTGTTTTTTTGTTTTTCCCTGCCCTGCCTCTCTCGCGACCGAATACGCTTCGCGTCTTCGATCGCAAGGCGATCGCGCTTACGCGCGAACAGCACGGACATGGATTTCTACATAAAAGGCCGCGCCTTTTATGTGGAATGTTACAAATCATCGCAGCGACGCTGCGATGATTTAACGTCAGGGATAGTTAGGGGATCAAAAGGGGGAAGAAAGGGCTAATAGTCCTTTCTTCCCCCTTTTCCGGATCTTTAATAATCGGATATTAAAATGAAAAGCCCCCACAAAATATGGAGGCTTTGAACTTGTATATGTATTTGTTAATTAATGGTTTTAATAGTTCGATTATTTATTAATTGAGTAAATTAACTCCGAGCCTTGTTATGTTGATAAAGGATTCGGGGAAAAGGCCTACGAAGAGTGTGAACACGAGGCATGCCAGAACGACGGCGTGAAGCATCATGTGTTCGGAGGGGATATCGGCGCTCTGGTTTTCATATTGAGGAAGTTCCTTGTCGAAGTACATTGTTTTCACGACGTTAAAATAATAATATACCGAGATGACAGAATTCATTACGCCAAATAGCGCCAGGGCGTAAAATTTTGTCTTGAGCGCGCCCATGAAGAGGAAATACTTTCCTAAAAATCCGGCCGTTGGCGGAATTCCGGCAAGCGAGAGGAAGAACATCATGAAAGCGGCGGCGAGGTAAGGATATTTTTTAGCGACGCCCGAGAATGCCGCGATCTCGCTAGAGCCGGTGCGGTTGCCGATCATGACTATTATGGCGAACGCTCCGAGGTTCATGAAAATATATGCCATGAGATAGAACATCATGCCCATGAAGCCTTCTTCGGGTCCGGCGGCGATACCTATGAAGATATAGCCGGCCTGAGCGATGGATGAATATGCGAACATTCTTTTAATGTCTTTTTGAAATATCGCGGCGGTGTTTCCGAGCGTCATCGTGAGAATTCCAAGCATCGTTATAAGGTTCGGGAAAGCCGCTATGAACCCAGGGAAAACCGAGTAGAAAACCCTTCCCATAAGCCCGAATCCGGCGCATTTAGGTCCGACCGAAAGAAGCGCGGTGACCGGCGTCGGGGCGCCTTCATAAGCGTCCGGAGACCAGAAGTGAAACGGCGCGAGGGCCGTCTTGAAAGCAAAACCCGCTAACATGAAAAGGCCGCCGACGTAAAATAGCGCTTGCGGCGTGGTGTTCGAGAAATTTTTCGCTATCGCGATTATATTGGTCGTGCCGGTGAGGCCGTATATGAAGGACATTCCGTAGAGCATTATGCCCGAAGAAACTGCGCCTATCAAAAAGTATTTGAGGGAGCCTTCGGACGATCTGTTATCGTCTTTTAAAAATCCGACCAGTATATAACTTGAAAGGGATATGAATTCGAAGGCGACATATATCAATATCAGGTCGGTCGCGGAAACAAGAACCATCATCGCAAGGACCATCGCCACCATAATATAGTAAAATTCGCCCTCATTGCGATCCTTCATTTTTTTATAGCTCGCAGCCATAAACATGCCGAGCATTCCGGCCGCCAGAAGAAGGAATTTAAAATAAACCGAATAAAGGTCTATCGCGTATGACGAAAAGATCTGGATAGCTTTTCCGGTGTTGATGAACATTA
>CAZJFS010000257.1:0-4308 GCA_964545075.1 uncultured bacterium | reverse complement strand
GAATAGATAACGACAACCATATCACGCTGCTGCGGCTGGATATAAAGGACGGCATGGAAAACAGCAACGCTTTCGTAGCCGGATATTTCTTCGCCGGCGACGAATATTCGAAAGCCCAGTATCCGAACTCGAATGAGCGCGAAATGATATACATGGACGTGGTACAGGGCGCCATTAAAGACGACAAGGGCTTTAAGCGCTTCTGCGGAACCATCGCGCACGAATTCCAACATATGATCCACTGGCACAACGATGCGAAGGAAGTGACGTGGGTCAACGAATCGATGTCTCAATACGCCTCATTCGTCAACGGCTACGGCCATCCCGGCCAGATAAACCCATATTTTAAAATGCCGGACACATCGCTTATCGCCTGGAGATCCGACCGCGGCCTTCAAAATTATGGCGCCATATACATGTTTTCTTATTACTTAATAAATACGACCGTAGCGCTCGCCACCGCGAACGACCGCAACAAACAGCTTGGATTCACGCGCGCTCTCGTGGCAAACCCCGAACACGGCATAGCCGGAATTTTGTCGACGCTCAAAACTTTCGGCATAAATAAAGGATTCACGGAAATTTATCTCGACTGGCTCACCGCCAACGCCATAAACAACAGAAACGTCAGCAAGCGTTTCGGTTACGATCAGAATTTTTCAAACTATCTTCCTTATAAGAGAAACGTTCACGGAACTTTTCCTGTCACGAATATGTCCGGAACGCTCGACTGTTACGGCGGCCTTTACATGGTTTTCTCGGTCGACCCGGAATATCTTAAAATGGCCAATGCCGGAGCAAACACCGCTATCGGCGGAATTGGAACCGGCGGCTACGTTTTAAGAATGTCGCTCGACAGAACCAGCGAGCTTGGCGGCAACCAGCTTGTCGGAAGACTTTTAAAGATCAAAGCCGACAACACTTACAGCGGCGATGATTTCATCATAGGGCCTGATAATAATTATACTTTCACCGTTCCGGGGTTTCCCATGGAATATAAGACCCTGATATTCACTTTCGGCGCGGTATCGGCCGAACAGCTCGCGACTTCAAAACCGACCTATAACTACAGATACGACTTCGTGCCTGTTTCAACCAATGTCAGATACATGGTTTCGGCCTACAACCAACTCGTTTCAGACGGCAAGATGTCTCAGCCGGCGAAGGAAGATCTTCTGTCGCAGGTGTCCAATGGCATAATGGCTTCAATATCGACGGATGAAGGCGCGGCTTCCTTCACCGAAGAATTCTCGAAGCTCGACGAAGGCCAGAAATCAAATTATGCCAAACTTTTAAACGATATCAAAAAAAAGGTCTCGTTTGAAAACGTCCAGTCGCAGAACCTTCAAAACAAGAACGTTATCAGGGTTATAGAAACACTCGAAAAAAAATAATAGCAGATTAATAAATCATATGAATTTTTACTAATTACAGATAATAAATTTCGGAGGAAAAGCCTATGAAAAAGAAAATAACAAGCCGGATCTTACTGGCGGCCCTTGCCGCATTTACGTTTTCAGCATTCACGCTCCCCGTTCCGCCCGCCTGCGCCGTGGAAGAACAAGGAGTCCAGATCAGCGTATCCGACGCCGAATATCTGAACATTCTCACCAATCAGTACCTGATCGATCACTCGCGCGCGGCGACTTTAAAATCAAAAATAAAAAAAGCCGCGCCCGATAAGGCTGCCGAAGCCACTCAAAAATATAACGAAGCCAGCGATAAAAGCCTTAAATCGCTTGATAAGATACTGGCCAGAATGGACGAACTCATAGGCGTCCGGAAGTATCAGGAAATTTCATCCTACGTTTCAGGCCTTTACGAAAACTATCCGAATAAATATTCATATTTTAAGCCTGTTTTCGAAAAACTCGAAGAGAACATCAAATTCAAGATCACGAGCACTCCCGAAAAAGAAACCGCGGCCACGCTCACGACGCTTTTAACTGAAATCGATTCTCAGAAAAAACTTTTTTCGAACAAAAAACCCGCCGCCGAAACTGAAGCGGCCACGGCTGCGGCTCAACCTTCAAATCCGGCTTCAGGAAACATAAACTCGTCCACGTCAACGGATCTTTCCGATGAAGGTCAGGCGGCCGGAACGGGTTCACAGGCGAGCGCCGATGCGAAACCCGCGGTTGATGTTGAAAAAGACGGCGTGAAAACTGAAAAGGAATGGACGTTCATGGTCTATATGAACTCCGATAACGATCTTGAAAGCGCCGGAATAAAAGATCTCAACGAAATGGAAAATGTCGGTTCGACGTCGAAAGTAAATATAGTCGTCCAGTGCGACCGTTCGCCGGAATATGACGAATCCAACGGCAACTGGGTCGGAGCCCGCCGTTTCTACATGGAAAAAGACTCGGACTTTTCAACGGTCAATTCAAAAATGGCCCAGAACCTTGGCGAAAGCGTTGATATGGGCGATCCCGCCGTTCTTCTGGACTTTCTCAAATGGGGCGTCAAAAACTATCCCGCTAAAAAATACGCCGTCGTTATATGGAATCACGGCTCGGGCTGGAAATTCGCGAATGCTAGATTTTCGCCTGTAAAGGGCATTTCCTATGACGAATCGTCGGGAAATCATCTCGATAATTTCAAGCTCACCGCGGCTCTTGCCGAAGCGGTAAAATTCAACGGCGGTAAAAAATTTGAAATACTCAGTATGGACGCGTGCCTTATGGCTATGCTCGAAGTCGCTTACCAGGTAAAGGACACCGCTAAAATTTACGTGGCGTCCGAAGAAGTGGCGCCCGGCGACGGAATGCCTTACGATCTCATCCTTTCAAAGTTAGCCGAAAAGCCTTCGATGGACGAACGCGAACTTTCACAGATAATGGTTGAAAACGACATCAGATCATATAAGGGCGGATCTCAGGGCTGGGCCAACTGCACTTTTTCGGCGTTCGATCTTTCCAATATCGATAAACTCGCTGAAAAAGTCGACGCTCTCTCGAAGGCGCTTATTGAAAACTTTGACAAATTAAGTTATCCAATACTTTTATCAAGGCTTAAGGTCCTTAAATATTCTGACGCGGATTACGCCGACCTCTATAATTTCTGTCAATTGATCCAGAACTATTCAAAGGACGCCGCCATTTCAAAACTTTGCGACGATATCATGGATATGATCGGAAGGCCTGACTCCAAAGGCGACTTTTTTGAATCCTTCAACACTCCCGTCGTAATAACGTCGGAAAAAGCCGGAAAAGTTAAATGGACGATAAACGAAAAACTGCTTCCTCCAGGCGAATATGTTCCGGAAGGCTCTAAAATATCGAAAGATAAAAGCTTCATTGAAACGCCGCTCGTCGCGGACGGCAATAACGGATTCAAAGCCGTCATCGGGCCCTTCAACGGAAGCGTCCAGGTCAACAACTTAAATTACACGATATTTTATTCCGATAATTCGGCCGGCACTGAGAAAAACATCTCTTCGTCCAATTTCTTTTTCACGAAACCGGCGAACACGAACGGCCAAATGCCCGTCATAATCGCCGAGGGCCATTCACAGGCGCTTTCCGCATCGCACGGAATTTCAATATATCTCACGCCTTTCGAAGATTACCTTTTAGGCTATAAAAACCTTGATTTTTCCAGAAAGTATGCGTGGTCAGCCTTCATATCCTACAAACCCGTATTTAAAACCACGGCGCGCGTGCTTCTCGTTCCGGATACCGGATATGTATCATCGGACCTGGTATATTCGAAATTCTATAATATCGCTCTCAACCAGTCGAAGATCAATTACGATCTCTACCTTCCGGCCATTTACGGCGAACTCGAGGAAGAAGTCTTAAACCGCTATAAAGACGGCGCCGTTATATGGTTCACGTCAAAAAACGCGAATTGTATTTCCAAATATGAAGAAACAAATCTCTCGCGCTTCATCGAAGGCGGCGGCAAACTCTTCATAAACGGCCAGAACATCGAACAGCATCACGGTCTTTCAAAATTTTTCACGGAATCCCTGGGAGCTTTATATGTCGAAGACACTACTTCGAAAAAGATCGCCGCTACATGGGAAAAATTCAAGGTCCCGGCTTTTGATATAGGCGGCGAAGAAGGCGCCAATAATGTAGCCGACCCGTCGGTGTTCAACCTCGCATCCGATAAGGCCGCCAAAATATTCACATATGAGGACGGCAAATCGATCGCCGGCATCAAAAACGGCAACGTTATTTTCCTCGGATTCAGCTTTGAAAGCATAGCATCCGGTGAAACACGCGCCGGTTTAATAAAGACGATCATCGACGAACTCATGCCCGCGGACTCGAAAGTCAATCTTATAGATAAATATTAGTT
>CAZJFS010000256.1:0-4337 GCA_964545075.1 uncultured bacterium | reverse complement strand
ATCAAGGATGTTTTCAGAGAAATAACCGACGTTGCGAAGGAAATCACGCAAAAAACTGAAAACGATAAAACCGGCATGATCAGGAATGAAGTCGGACGCCTGTCCGAACTTATCGAACACGAACGGGCTTTTATAGAAGAATTCAAGCTCGAAAAAATCGAAGACGCAAATTTTAAAGAAAATGTAAATTGCCAAAAAGAAGATGTAAACTGTGATGACTGAAACCGAAACCACGGCTAAAAATCACGATGAATATATAAAAACGCTTATTTCGCAACTTGGAAGCCCGGTCGAAGCCGTCAGAAAAAAAGCGATGGGCGACCTTACTTCCATAGACGATCCCAAAGCGATCAAGATCCTCACCGGTTTTATATCGCACAAAGACAACCTTGTAAGATATTCCGTAAGACGCGCTTTGAACGAGATCGAAAAAAGGCGCGGCGATAAGTTAGGCGGCATAGGTAATGGCTATGCC
The DNA here is from genome assembly GCA_964545075.1 of uncultured bacterium. Taxonomy (GTDB): domain Bacteria; phylum Muiribacteriota; class UBA9980; order UBA9980; family UBA9980; genus DAOPXV01. The sequence continues at coordinate 3,862 of CAZJFS010000256.1, read as the reverse complement.
GCCATAATTTCGGCGCCCGGAGATAGCTCTGAACTTCAAACCAGGACCTCATCTAAAATTTTTATCATGGCGACTCTTTTAATTTTGCTGCATGTGGGACTGGCGGCTTACTTTTTTTTCAGGCGGGCTCCTGAAAACGCATTAGCCGACACCGCGAGCAATGTTTTTCATTCATCGACAAAAACCGCCGCGCCCGATCGATCGAAATATAACGTAATTAATTTCGACAATAATGGCGGCGCCGCCATAAAAATCAAGGGAATCGTTATTTACATAAACAAGATCAAGCGCGAAGCGATCGTTACTATGAATTATTCGACCGCGAAGTGCGTTATGAGTTTTAAAGACGGAATCACGATGGATTTTGAGGCCGGAAATATAGTCGAAGCCGAAGGCGAATTAATAAGAAACGACAATATCGGCCCTGTTTTAATACAGTGCAATAAGATTAACGTGATCATAAATAAAAACCGGTAGATATCGCTATGAAAATACATTCAAAAAACATAATACTTTCAGGTCGGCGGGCTTTTACGATACTCGAAATGATGATCGCCTTCGCCATATTCAGCATGGCAATAGCCGTTTCGGTTTCAAGTTTTTCTTTTTTTTCGGCCGGGGTGCCCATGCTTGAAAACGAAGTGTTCGCGCAGCAAGCCGCCCGTAACGCCAGTAATATTATTGAAAAGCGGCTTTCACAGGCGTCAGAGATCGTTTCGCCTTTTCCCGTTAAATCATCCCCGGAACTTATATTCAAGGAAGTTGACGGTAGAAATGTAAAACTCAAGCTGGACGCGAACGATCCGGCATCTCCGCTTCAATCCTACGATGCCGAAACCGATGCGTTAGAATCCATAGACAGACAATTTTTCATATGTATCAAAAATGTTGAAAAAATCGATTTTACGACTTTAAGCCCGGCCGCCGTCATGATCCGCATTAAGTTTAAAAAGAAAAGCTCTAACAGCAAGGGTTTAGCCGAAAGCGCTTTTTTTGTGAGGTTAAAGAATGCCAATGCAACGCAGTAAAAGAAAACATTATGTAAATTCAGGGTTTGCTTTTCCCATCATAATATTTTTGGCTTCACTTTTATTCATTTTTATTTCCGCGATCTGGATGATAACGTCGCAGGAAATCGATGATACCAAGAAATATATTTTTAAAATTAAAGGCGAAGGCATATCCGAGGCCATTCACACATATTTATTGACCCAGTGTTATTCATACTCCTGGGATAACAGGTTTTATAAAGATGAAATTAACTTTGACATGAAGAAAAAAACCGGCGTAAAAGACGTTGACGCTATGCTCGTTTCAATTAATAAAATAATTACCGACGATAAGATAATTAACGGCTCGATCACTTACAGCGGCTCGATCTGCTCGAAAATGCCGAAAGAAGGCATGAGAGTCGTAAAGATCAAAGTCAGGATATTATACGACAGCCCGCTGCTGCCCATGGATAAGAGAAAAATATGCATTCATGATTATTACGACTTATATAAGCGCGACCTCCTCGACTCGCTTGGCGAAAAAATAGGTATTTTTTACGATTACGATAAAGACAGCCAGACCGAAGACGCGGTCCCCGGCGTCGTACTCGCAAGCTTTAAAAAAGGCGTTGCAAGCGGCGAGAGCATCGGTAAAGCCGAACAGCAATATACTCAAAAAGCAGCCAGCGCTTCATTTGATCCGAAAGTCAATCCTATTCCAAACCGAAGCAGAGTCTGGTATGATTGGGACTAAAATAAACATTGAGGTGTTAAATGAATAAGAAGGCATTTTCACTTATCGAAGTGATGTTTGCGACAGCCATTATGTGCGTTTTGTTTTTCGCGATGACTTCGCAATTCATTTCAAGCAAAAAAACGCACTATAAAAGCGCCGAATACCTCAATAAAGTTTATCTGGCGGAAACTATCCTGAAATTACTTAAAGACCAGGTCTATATAAACCCGAACTTTTTTCTTAATATAAATAACACTTACATCAAAAAAAGCGTGGAAAAAGATTCTTACGCATATAAAGTATTTTTAGACGAAGTGTATGCCGATCCGATAGCGTCGGAAAATTTTGAGTTTAAAGTCAGCAATGTTCCGGTTATAAGGCACGCCAAAGAAAACGGCAAGCCGAAAAGTTATTATTTCGGTTTTTTTAAAATAGAGGATCTATCGCCCGCCAATACCGAAAACGATAAAACCGCCAATGTTTTATTGAACATCAAAGACGCCGAAAAGTATTTTTTCGACCTCGAAATCAATAACGAAAAGAATATCGCGCTGGAAGGCATGTTAAAAAATATAACGGTTACCGTAAAATCAACTATAAACAACGACCCCCCGTTCACGGTTTCAACCAAGGCGCTCTGCCCGCCGGAAAGCCTTGACTCACAGACATATACTAAATTTCAAAATAACCTTTTCACCGATAGCCAGAAAGAGCTGCAAACTAAGATAGATAAACTTTTGCCGGAGAAATCCGTCCTGGATAAAACAATAAAAGGCGATGACGGGCTTACCGGAAAAATTTATGACAATATATTAAAACTGCTCCGTCCGAAAAACAAAAATGGCGTTCCCGGACTTATTTTCATTGATCCCAAACTCATCAATCAATATTATGATGTCCAGTATGACGGCATCGGCAATGTCGCTTCCAGCAGAGCTTATGCTGGTAAAATAAGCGAAATGATAGATAAAAATATAGAAAAAAACGTTGCCGAACTAATTAAAAAAGTTTATTTTATTCTTTATGTTATAGATTTCAACAGGTATATACAGACACAGGTGTATGACCAGGAAATTAACGATATCAAAGACGCATCAAATTCAAAAACATTGGCAGCCGATGTAAAGAAACTGATAAACATATACACGGATAAAGCGCAATTAGCGTTACAGACGATAGATCTGATACAACCTCCATTCGTCGAGCTTAATCAGGTGTTGACAAAAGGCACTACGGATACCGTGTCGGTAATGCTCACATGCTTTCTTCATTTCTCGAACTCTTATCCCGTCGATGATGAAAAAAATATAGTAGACGCGCTCAGCGATGAATTGCCCGAAATTAAAAAATCATTTGGCCCGAACGGAATTCATAGCGCGCTTAAAAAAGTTAATGAGCTTTTTTCAAATGAATTCAATGGATCAAGTAAATTATCGCCAGCCGAAATTTATAATTATACCAGGCAATTAATAGCGTTCAACCAGCTTAATCAAATCATGTCGAAGATCGGGAAAATTCCGGCCGCTCCCTCCGAAGACGCGGCCGATAACATTATTAAATTAAAAAATAAATTCGCCGGCGATAATTATTACGCCGAAATCGCTTACCTGACAACCGAAGAGAAAAAAAATAAAAATTTAAACACTTTAATTGACGATAAATTCAGCGTTATCCGGAATAAAATCAAGCAATTCGACGCAGTTGACGCGCAATTCGACATATTAAAAGGCACCACGGAAAATACCGTGACCATGCTTCAACTGGGAATGGTCGGAAGCAGCATGGATTTGACTCCCGGTTCTATATTAATGGAAAAATTGGAATACGCAAAAATGATCACAATATCGCAATCACAAAAATTCGGTTCTTCAGCCAAAGTAACAAAAGACTTTGATAATTACGTCAGTAAAAAATATAACCTTTCCGGCAATGAAGGTAAAGCTTTTATGAAATCATATAATAACAATAAGAATAATGCGGGTAAGGTTCCTACGCCGCAAGACGTTAAAGCATGGAAAAAAACTATAAAGACCATTTCAACTCCGGGCGAAATCAATATTTTTGGAGGTAAAAAAATTGAAAACAAGTAATGCCTTAATATATTCGATAATATCGTTATTCATCATATCCTGCA
>CAZJFS010000255.1:0-4340 GCA_964545075.1 uncultured bacterium | reverse complement strand
TCGCCCAGGCCCGTCAATTCAGCGACAGAATTAACTTTCAAGGATCTCAAAGGAAAAAAGATCACAATCACACTGGATAAAACGGAGCATATACTGCAAACACCCGCAGAAGACGATCCGCCCGAAGAAAGCAGCCAGACGGGGCAAGAACAAAAAAAAACACAACGGCTGGTTATTAAAAAAGTCGAGAAAGTTTTATTCACCACTTTAAGTCCCTCGGCGATCATGATAAAGATCTGGTTTCAACCTATCAACAATAAAAACACGAATGTCGCCGAAAGCATATTTTATGTGAGGTTAAAAAATGCGAACGCCACGCTTTGATTCGACCCCTTTAAAATTAAGCGAAAGGGCCTTTGCCCTTCCCATGATAATATTTTTCGCCATATTGATTTTTATACTGATATCGTCACTTTGGTTAATAACGTCACAGGAGAGCGACCAGTCGATGAAATATGTGTTGAAAATAAAAGGTGAGGGAATTTCCGAGGCCATTCACACGTTTCTTATGTCCGAATGTTACTCGTGTTCCTGGGACAACAGATTCTATTCATCCGAAGTCGCATTCTCGGAGACAAACCCGTCGACCAAAGACGCCGTCAAAAAAATGGTCGCCGCGACCAATAAGATGATAGATGAGGATAGATTCATAAAAGGATTATTAACTTATAATGGCTGGATAAATTCTATTTATTCAACCGCGGACGGATTAAGAATAATCCAGATAAAAGTTAAAATAGAAACAACGGGGCTGGTATCCAAAACGATATGCGAGCACGACTATTATGACCTTTACAAGCGCGATCTTCTCGATTCGCTCGGCGAAACAATAGGCATTTTTTATGACCAGGAAAATAAAGATAAAAATGAACACGGCGTACCGCCGGAAGTTTCGGCGTGTTTTAAAAAAAGCAATGCTGGAGTCATAACCGACTTCAAATATCAGCCCAAAGCCGTCGATACAAGTAATATTTTAAAATAGCTATAAAATAGAAGGAGGCCGACATGGAAAAAAGAAAAGGATTTTCATTACTCGAAGTAATGTTCGCGCTGTCCATCGCGTGTATTTTATTTTGTGCCATGACCTCGCAGTTCGTTTCGACGAAAAAACTTCAACTGGGAACCACCGCGTATCTCAACAAGGTTTATCTCGCGGAAACGATCGTTAAATTATTAAAGGACCAGATACATATCAACCCTTATTTTTACCTTAATATCAATAACACTTACATACCGGATAAGTCTTTGAAAGGTTATATTTTTGACGACGAGGAGTTCAAGGATCCGCTCGCCTCCAAAGATTATATTTTTGAAGCCAAAGATATACCGATCGTCATGAAGGGGAAAAAAGGCGACAACGCCACTTATTATTTCGGCTTCTTTAAAAGCGACGGCGTGGCGAACTCCGTCGCGGACGCTTCACTCGCAAATAATATATTCCTCAATGTCAAGAACCTCGAAAAATATACTTACGATCTCAAAATCAAAAATGAGGAAACGACCACGCTCAACGGCATATTGAAAGAAGTAACGGTCACTGTCAGAAATATAGACGAGACCGCAAGAAACGAAAAAGAGAGCGAAATATACAAATATAAAAAAGATGCGTCATTTTGTCTGACGACCAAGATGATCTGCCCGCCGGAAAGTCTTAGCAACGAAGCATACAGCGATTTTCAGGCAAACCTGTTCAAGGACAGCTATAAGGAGTTTCAAGGCAAAATAAAAATACTGATGGGTGGCCTCGACAATATTATAGAAAACGCGTTTGTCAACAAGATATATACTGAAATACTCGCAATGGTCAAACCGACTAACCCTTCCAGTTCTACGGAACTTTCACCCGAATATTATGATAAATCCGGAAATTCTTATCCAATTAGACCAGATGCTAAAGAAAAATCGATAGAGCTTATAAAGCAAATTTATATGATCATGTATGTTCTTGACTACAACAATGCCATACAGGCTGCATATAACAAAAATTTACCTGAAAAGGTCAGTTCCCTGGACGATTATAAAACAATGATCAACGTCTATACGAACAAGGCCCAGATGACCCTTCAAACCGTCGACCAGGTAAAGGAACCATTTCAGCAAATTTGCAATAAACTGGATTTAGGAACCAAGGAGACCGCGGCCGTCATCCTCTCATATTTCATAAATGCTGCCGATGGGTATCCTTTAGATACCAAAAGCGGAACCAAAATAAAGACCGCACTTAATAATAACGTTCCATTATTGAAACCATCGTTTGAAACCAATGTCGCAGCGGTCGTAAATAATCTCAACACTTTGTTCTCCAAGGGAGACGCTATGAACACTCTTAATCCTTCGGAAATATTAAAATATAGCAGACAACTGCTTGCCTTTCATCAGCTTTACCAGATCATTTATTACGTCCACTATAAAAAGACCGATAACGGCCCCGGTCCCGCCCAAGACACTTTAACAAGCATAAAATCGCTCATCAGTAATCATAAAAGCAATAAATATTACGCGGCGCTCGTAAATTTAGATACCGAGCTGGTAAAAATAAATAATTTGAATAGCTTGATCAATGACAAATTTGGAGTAATTGCAGCTAAAATAGGTTCTTTTAACATGATCCAGACACAATTTGATTGGATGAACAAAACTTCCGAAGCGATCCTTCTTGCGGCTAAAGTCGGAATTAAAGCCGACGTAAACAGTTTCTTGAACAGCCCCAGTGTGAAATGGCGCTTATACCTGCAAAAAAGGAGAGGATTGAAGCTAAACAATATCCAAATAGAAAAGGACGTCTCAATATTCGCTGAGGTTGCCAATAAATTCAAAGGATATAATATCGACGAAAACGACGTTGCGGACTACAGCGAAAATCATAACAATATTAATTTCGATGAAATAAAGCCGCAGGAAGTCGTGATCTGGAAACACCGCAACGACCCGCCACCAGATGATAATAATGTTAACATTAATGTCCCCCGATGATTTAAAATTTGAAAAAATAAGATATTATGGAGGAAAAATGCTTAAACCAAAAATGGTCATCATGACTGCCGTACTTATAACCATCATTTCCGTTTCGTATTTCACGCTTTGCGGATGCGGCGGCGATAAGAACGCTATAGTCGCTAAAATCGCCGATTGCAAAGGGACCGTAACGGTCAACGGCCAGGCAGCTTCGAAAGAAAAGGATTTGAAAGCCAAGGACATCGTAGAAGTTGGAAAAGATTCCTTCGCCCATGTGAAATACTTGAAAGAGGGATACGAGCTTATGCTTTACTTTACTGAAAAAAATAAAAGCAACAGCAAATGCGAAATACAGGGACCGAGCGACGAAGGTAAAACGTTCGTCGTAAACCTTATGAACGGGCTTCTTACATTTTTCGTTCCTCCTAAGGATAAACGCGACAGCACGCTCAAAATAACGGCTGACGACGCGATCATTTCTATTCACCAGACGAAAGGAAAAGTCGATAACAGCCAGGATAATTTAACCGTGGCGCTTGTCGAAGGAAAAGTATCGGTAAATATCGGCGGCAAGGACAATTTCGTTTTGGCTAACCAGCAGTTCGTTTTAGATAAAAATAACACCGGGAAAGCTGAAGTGAAGCCTTATAATCCTAATTCAGCCAATGAACGCAACCTCTATTCCAGTGGCGGTAGCGCAGAAATTATGATCAACAACTAAACGGTTAATGAAAAATTTAGTCAAACTACCAAAACTCAATAAAAAGTTGACGATTGAGTTTTGCCTGTTTTAATTATATTTTCCGGGCAAGTTGTTGTTGCTATTTACCCTGAAAAGTGTTATATTATTTTTTGTCTGGCTCTTTTTAATTCTTTATTTATTATTGCTTTAGGTAACGGCAAAAACTTAAATTATTAACTGCATCGAGGCTTGATTATGTATAGTTTCATAAATTCGATTTATAAACGAAAAATAATATTTATAAATAAAGAATTTCAGACAAAGCTCATTACTATAATGCTGCTGCTTGTGTTTATCTTCGCCAATACTATCTTAACGCTGGCCCTTTTATACCTGGATTTTTTCCATAAAGAAGCTATTAATCTGCTTTTTTCCTCATTCGACATCAACAACCTGTTCCTGCCTCTGGCCGTAATAGAATTAACCGGTTTTATTTTTGTATATTACATCGGACTCTACATTTCATTTCGAATGGCCGGCCCCGTTTACAGGCTTGAAAAGTGCGCGCAGCAAATATCTGACGGCGACCTGTCCTTCGACATAAAACTTAGAAAATATGATGAGTTCCAGGAACTGGCAAATTCCCTGGATGCTATGAGCAAAAAAATAAAATATAAGATCGCTAATATCAAGGATGTTTTCA
>CAZJFS010000254.1:1575-4341 GCA_964545075.1 uncultured bacterium | reverse complement strand
CAGTTCAGGTAGGCGTCGGTCGCCAACCGCTCCATATCGGTCAGGACGTGATCGCCGCCAAGCGCTTTTTTAAATTTTTCAGGCTCGATGACCTCCGTTTTTAATTCCGGAAGCCGCAAGCCGAATTCAGGAGTGATGCCAAATTCCGACCCCATGAACCGTACGAAATTAGTATTGAAAAACACCATTTTCATATCTTTATCAAAGGAAACTATCATATCGGTCGTATTTTCGATATGGGCCTTCAGATATGCGTTCATGTCTTTCAATTCCAGGGCGCTCATTTTAAGCAATGCGTCGAGTTTATCTTTATCGCTCTTAAATGCCCATTCAACAGGTCTTGCATCGCCTACGGGTGAAAAAAGAAAAAATATTTTTTTATCGCTCTGATATAAAAATCTTGATACCATGGGTATTTTTTTGCCGTCTTTACAGGTAACTTCCCACGATGTAATTATTTTTCTATAATAATTTTTATCAGTATTTAATCGCTCTTTTATTCTTTCCTGATAATCACTATATACTTTAAGCATCGCTATGCGTTCTTCAACGTCCGGATACGCTTTTTCAAACCATGCCGCGCCGGTCGGTATGTCTTCGAGCGTATAGCCATAAGTATTTGTGAAATAAGGATTTATATATTTAACTTCCATCGTCAGCGTCGCTATTAAGATCGGATGCGGCAGCCAGTCTAAAACCTCTTTAAAATCGGTTTGGGCCTCGTTCCGCTCGCTTTCGACGAGGCGAAGAGCCGTAAAGTCTTCGATTGTTATGACATATCCGCCGTCTATCGAGGATGCCGACGCATTAAACGTATGTTTTGAATTATCGTTTATAATAAAATTAAATTCATGCGAGTGCCTTTCGCCGCCGCATTTCCGGCTGGAGGCTATCCACTCCGAAACGCTTGAAAATTTAGTGGATTTAAAACCGTCATTGATCCGTTTCAAATCGGCAACCTGATATTTTCGAATAAAATCTTCATTCACGAATTTCAAGTTTCCTTCTAAATCGGTCATCAGTGAAGGAACTTGAAGTTTATTCAACAAATCTTGAATTTGCGTATTATACATTTGAAACTCCTGATAATTTAGTTAATCAGTATGCATTATACCACGCTAAAAAACTGAAAATCAAGCATGTCGGAAAACTTATCTGAAAATCTTACTGTAAAATTTATATTGACAAAAATTAAAAATCAATGTAAAATTTTTTCAGGTTTGTTCATTTAATGTTCTAAAATATCATCAGGAAGAGAACATGAGCAATGCTGTTTTAAAACATCCAGCCATCAGCGACTTCCACTGTCCGCTCCCGCGGCGTTTTGGAAGATGCGTTTTCAATTCTTTTAAACGCATTCCTGATTTTCAAATTCAATTTCACATAAAAACTATCTATCAATGGAGGAATTTTTCATGCAGAAAAAGTTGATCCTTGCCGTGCTGCTGCTTGCCGTATTTATTTGCCCGGCGTTCACTCAGACGCCAACTCAGACGCTTGCTTTAAAAAAAGGATTTAATTTCATAAGTTTTACCATAACTCCGACTATTACCGCGCAGGATTTGATAAACCTCGGCGCCGATGAAATATATTCATACGGCGCTTCAGCCGGAAGTTTCACCAGTTTTTCCGAAAGAACGCTGCCGCCGCTTGCGGCTGGAAGAGGTTATATCATAAAAACCTCGGCGCCGGGCAACATCATGGTGCCGGGCACGGCCGCCGGATCGATCGGCAACATCGATCTTAAAGCCGGATTCAATCTCATGGGCGTATCAAAAGAAGCCGGAACGGCTAAATTCAGCGATACAGTAAGAAATTCGCAGATAATAAACGGTTTATACAAATGGAACGCCGCCTCAGGTTCATTCATAATTGTCAGAAAAAACGCTTCAAACATGACCGAAGCATTAGACGGAATCGACCCCTCGTTTACGACGGGTCAGTCTTATTTTGTTAATCTTACGGTCGCCACAACGCTTAATTACGACAATGGATCGCTCATATTTGGCGCCGACACTGGAACCACGGCGGCAAGCGGCGCAAAATTCATTGAGATAAGAGGGACGATCGCCAATTCCACATCAAACACCGCTACCCAGCCAACACAAATGATCGCATATCAGGGCGGAACCATTCCTCCGGGAGGAACCATTCCGGGAGGAACCATTCCGGGTGGAACCATTCCGGGTGGAACCATTCCGGGTGGAACCATTCCGGGTGGAACGACGCCGATCGAGATTAATCCGACTGGTACAAATCCAACTGGAACTATAACCCAGCCGCAAAATATAGATTATATGTCAAAGGGATATGCGATATCAGCCTGTGACATTAACGGCCAGCCGATACCCAATTCCACCGTTTCATTCACGGAAACAAATACTTTCAACGCCGTATTCATTCTCGAAAAGGAATTCAAACGTTTTATAATACTCAACGTTAAAGAACCCGGCGGAAAAACCATACACAAATATCTTCTGGGGCGCCTGCCGCTTTATAATGAATCCCAGATACCAAGAATCTTCGTAAGCGGGATTTATATGAACGAAGAAAATACGGCAAGAACGCTTTTAACTCTTGAAGATAAAACAAGGGTTCCAGACTTTCCTATAGCCATAACCCAATTGACGCTAGCAACGGGAGAAAAAACGGATTTTGATAAACTCTGCGAAAGCAGGCTTTCTAATGTTTCCAGAATAACCGAGATCAAGAATATGCTCGTAACGGTAGTCAAGGTCATGACATATGATATTCCAACCGGCGGAA
>CAZJFS010000254.1:0-1475 GCA_964545075.1 uncultured bacterium | reverse complement strand
ATATCCAAATTTTTCGGATCCGATGAAACATTGAAACAATTTCTCGGTCAGCAGCCTCCGACTGTTACCATAGGCGGCCTGCAAATAGGTTCTACGACGGAAGTTTCAACGATCAGCCAGACGGTCAACACCATAAAGACCGAATTTAATAATAACGGCACCGTTGTTTCAGCTCTGATAATGCATAATAGCGATATCACCGTTTATCCCGGCGACGTTATCGACCTCACGAAAATAAAATTCGATTTGAAATATTTCGATAATACAACCAAGGAACTCGGACTTGTCAGCGACCTGGAAAGCGCCAAACCACACCTTATATGGAAAACGCTCGACGACAAGATCTATGCTTCAAAAACATATACCGTCAATTCAACCGCCGGCGGATCGACCTATACTCTGGCCGCAAGTTACATGACGGAAGCGGGTTATGAACACAAGGCATACCTTATCATGACGGTCAAATATACAACCGACTCCTCCGCGACCGCCACTATCGGCTCTACGGGCGCAACGATCCAGCTTTTCGGCGGAACAAGCTTGAAAATACCGGCGGGAACCGCGGCCGGAGCCAGCGTAACATTTTCAATGATAACCGATAATAAGAGGCTTAATAATTCCCCGGCCCAGGCTTTTTCTATCAAATCAAGCGCCGCTCTTACCGGAGCAAAGATATGGCTGCCTGTAGATGATTACGTTCAAAGCGAAAAAAATATCAAAGCGGGAATTTATAACCCAAATTCTAACAGCTTTTCTACCACCTCCGTCACGGTTGACAGCGCCAACAAGCTCGCCATTATCGATCTCGGCCAGCAAATCGCCGCGCCTTCAGCGGGAGTAGCAAGATCGGTCACGGACGAAAAATTGTCGATGATCTGTTTCGCAGAAAAAATCAAACCCGTGTCGGTCACGGCCAAACGAAAGGTCCTGGCTGTTCCATATTATCAGCAATCCGGAGGCTCCTGCTGGGCCACGGATATACTCATGTTTTTAAAAGCCTTTCACCAGGCGGATTATGTCAACACGACATATAAAGTGCTTCAAAGGGCCGGAATAGAAACGGATGCAGGAACCGGCTGGGGTGAAAGTTTTACCGGACTTGAAAACTGGATAACGCGTAACGGCGAAAACTCCACCGACACGTATGTCAGGACGATAGCGAATATTAGCACGATGCAAACACAGGCGGTAAGCTGGTTTTTTATGGAAACCCTGCAGCAGGACACGATAAAGATAATTGACTCCGGAAGTCCGATAATAATGGATTTCGGAAAACACGCAATGCTCATAATAGGTTACGACCTGAAAAGCAGCGGCGAATTTCATTTCATAATTAACAATTCAGGATACGACGGCAGCCAGAATTATTCAAAATTCATACAGGCTGAAATGACGGCAGCCGAACTTACCCAAGAATACAGTCAATATACATACGACGGAGTTTACTGTTCATGCCCCGACAGCAATCCGGTTCC
>CAZJFS010000253.1:0-4355 GCA_964545075.1 uncultured bacterium | reverse complement strand
AATTCGGAACTTCTCGTCGGAGAAGTTATCGGTGAAAACATCGCCGGCGGAAAAATTTCACGCGAAGATATAGTGATAGTAACCAAGGGCGGATATATCCAGGGTCAAAACTACAAGGCCAGCCTTAAAAGAAAGGCTGAAAAAGATCCGTTCCCGGAGCTCGTCGAATACGACGAAGGCCTCGAGCACTGCATTCACCCGGATTTTTTAGAGGATCAGATCACCAAAAGCCTTCAGAGAATGAATTTATCAACGATCGACATCTACCTTTTACACAATCCAGAATACTATCTGGCGTGGGCCGAAAAAAGCGGAATCGGCCTGCAAACAGCTCAAACCGAGTATTACCGAAGGATAAAAAACGCCTTTATTCATCTTGAGAAAGAGGTTGAAAAAGGGCGCATTAAATATTACGGCATCAGTTCAAATACATTCCCAATGCCTGAAACAGCATACAATTTCACATCGCTTGAACGCGTTATCTCGATAGCTTGTAAAATATCGGAAAATAATCACTTCGGCGTAATTGAGTTTCCGATGAATCTTTTCGAAAGCGGCGCCGCGGTCGAAAAAAACCAGAGCGGAGGTAAAACGCTTTTAGAGCTGGCCAGCCTGGAAAACCTGGGAGTTCTTATAAACCGGCCTCTCAACGCCTTTTATAAAGCGGCGACAATGCGGCTCTCACAACCTCCGGAAACGGCCCCTTCGCAAATTGGCGCGGACAGATCAGAGGTCGAAATAACTACAGCAATAAGCGCCCTCGGCCGTTCAGAAGATGCTATTTCCTCCGAATTCGAAAAATTATTTGAAAGCGATTTTAAAAAAGCCGAAACCATTCTTCAAAATGTTTTCGTCCATGAACAATTAAACCGGGACTGGAAAGGATTCGAAAGCCTCGCGAACTTCGATTCATACATGAGCCAATATTACAGGCCTCGCGCGGAATATTTCCTTCTTCATCTGAAAAAAGGCGTATTCGAAAATAAAAAAATCGGCGGAAAAATATCCGGGTATATAAACGACGCTCTTGCGGTCTTTGAAAAGATCCGTGAATATTATGAAGCCAAACACTCTAAAACCGCCTTAAAGATCTCAGAATGCGTCATCAATGCCGCCCCTGAATTCTCCGGTTCAAAAAATGTCAGCAGCATCGCCATAAAAGCTCTTATAAACTCCAACGGCGTTTCCTCCGCCTTGGTCGGCATGAGATCAATCAGATACGTCGCCGACGTCCTGGAAGCCATCAAATCAAGCCCTGACGTCAAAGAAACAAACTGGCCCGCATTGAAGCAAAGCCTTGAAGCGGCATTTTAATTCTTATAATCTCAAAAACAAAAAGGTGCCGCTTCAAAAATCACTTCTTGGAACAGCACCTTTTATTTATATCAGAATTTAATTTTTTTATGACTGCTTATCTTAATGGCAAGACTGGCAGTATTCGGTGAGCACTTTCAGCGTGTCTTTCGGATGGAGGAACGCGATCTTCTTTCCGTGGGCGCCCATTCTGGGTTTTTCGTCGATGAGCTTTATACCCCTGGCTTTAGCGGCCTCGAGCGCTTTTTCGATATTGGTCACTTCGTATGCGACATGGTGTATCCCGGGGCCCTGGTTCTTTTCGAGGAACTTCGCGACGGGGCTGTCGGGCGACGTAGGCTCTAAAAGCTCTATATTCGTATCGCCTATTTTGAAGAAAGCGACCTTGACCTTCTGTTCGGGTACTTCTTCGGTACCGCCCAGCGTTAATCCGAAACCTTCGCCGTACAATTTGACGCCTTCCTCGAGGCTCGGAACGGCCATGCCGATATGGTCGATCTTTTTAATGTATTGTTCTTCTTTCGGAAGCTCTATTTTGAGGGCCGAATATATGAAGCCGAGTATCTTTTTTATAGTGGTGCCGGGAGTGAATATCTCGTTTATGCCGTGCTGTTTAAGGAACGGTATATCGTCCTTGGGTATTACACCGCCGCCGAAAACGATCATATCCGAAGCGCCTTTAGCCTTCAGAGCGTCCACTACTTTCGGGAAAAGGCTGTTATGAGCGCCAGAGAGGCATGAGAGCCCGACTACGTTAACGTCTTCCTGGACCGCCGTGACGGCTATCGATTCAGGCGTCTGGCGTATCCCGGTGTATATTACTTCCATTCCGGCGTCCGACAGGGCTTTAGCGACGTATTTCGCGCCGCGGTCGTGGCCGTCGAGGCCCGGTTTAGCGATTAAAACTCTTATCTTTTTATTGTTTTCCATTTTATTTTCACGCACCTTTCATCGATTATATTACGACGTTTTCTTTGTGTTCGCCGAACACGCGCCTCATCGTGTCGCAGATCTCGCCGAGCGAAGCGTATTCGCGGACGCAATCGATGATGACGGGCATGAGGTTTACATCCGACTGGGCCGCGTTGCGAAGTTTTTCAAGGTTTTCCTTCACCTTTTCGTTGTTTCTCGTGGCCCTTATTTTATTGAGCTTTTCGGTCTGGTTCTTTTCTATTATCGGATCGACCCTCATGAGAGGAACGGCCGCCTCTTCCTTGAGCTCGAACTTGTTGACGCCGACGATTATTTTTTCCTGTTTTTCGATGGACTGCATATAGTTATATGATGCTTCCTGAATATTTTTCTGGACGTATCCGGCTTCTATCGCCGCTATCATGCCGCCCATTTCGTCTATCTTTTTGATGTATTCCATGGCTTCTCTCTCGATACGGTCGGTCGAGGCTTCGATATAATAGGAGCCCGCGAGCGGGTCCACCGAGTCGGCCACGCCGCTTTCATAAGCTAAAACCTGCTGGGTGCGAAGAGCTATAGTTACCGAATCCTGCGTCGGAAGAGCGAGCGCCTCGTCGCGCGAATTGGTGTGAAGGCTCTGGGTTCCGCCGAGAACGGCTGAAAGCGCCTGATAAGCTACACGCATGATGTTGTTGTCGGGCTGCTGAGCCGTAAGCGTGGAACCGGCCGTCTGGGTGTGGAAGCGCAGCATCATGGATTTCTTTTCTTTCGCCCCGAATCTGTCCTTCATTATCCTCGCCCATAATCTTCTGGCCGCGCGGAATTTCGAAACCTCTTCGAGGATGTCGTTATGCGCGTTGAAGAAAAACGATAGTCTTGCCGCGAAATCGTCGAGCTTGAGGCCTTTTTTGATGGCCGCGTCGACGTAGCATATCGCGTCTGCGATCGTAAAACCGACTTCCTGAGCGGCGGTCGAACCCGCTTCGCGTATGTGATAACCCGATATGGAGATCGTGTTCCATTTCGGAACTTCGCGCGTGCAGAAGTCGAAAATGTCGGTTATCAAACGCAGCGACGGTTTAGGCGGAAAAATATACGTTCCGCGCGCGATGTATTCCTTTAAAATATCGTTTTGAATAGTGCCTTCGAGCTCGGCCCTTGAGTGCCCCTGTTTTTCGCCGACGGCGATATACATGGCCAGAAGTACCGAAGCGGGCGCGTTTATCGTCATCGAAGTGGAGACCTTGTTAAGCGGAATTCCGTTGAAGAGCATCTCCATGTCGGCTAACGTATCGATGGCCACTCCGACCTTGCCGACTTCGCCGGAAGCGAGAGCGTGGTCCGAATCGTAACCTATCTGGGTCGGAAGGTCGAACGCGATCGAAAGACCCGTCTGGCCCTGTCCAAGCAGATATTTATAGCGCTTATTCGATTCTTCCGCCGTTCCGAAACCCGCGTACTGGCGCATAGTCCAGAAGCGCCCGCGGTACATGTTGGGCTGGACGCCGCGCGTGAACGGAAATTCGCCCGGAAAGCCTATATCGTTCATATAATTATTATTTTCAAGATCGGCTGGATTATAGAGCGGATCGATGACGCCGCCGGACGAGTTTTTAAATGTGCTCATCCTTTCGGGAAATTTCGATATGGATTTGGTGTAAACCTTCTCGTGCCATTCCTTTGATCTGTTCTTGATGTCGTTTGACCCTTCGCCCTGGCTATCGTGATGTTTTGACATTAGTAACTTCATCCCCTATCTTTTTTTATCTTCAGCGAAAAAAATCAGCCTATACTAAATCCTGCATAAAAAATGTTGTTATAATTTTATCGCAATTTGGCTATTTTGTCAATAAATTCTATTGGCGCCGTTTGGCGCATTGGAGTCATATGCCGTCTTTAGTTACGTTGTTATGGGGGCTGCCGGTGCCCGCCCTTAACCGGCAATGAATTTTAATAAGCTGTTTGTCGAGCGACGTCAATTCGCTATATCCGGCAGGCGCGATGATGCTCCGGCCGGTTGAATGGCCCGTAAATCCCATGGCATGTAATAATTCGTGAATGATCGTCGTCTTGTCGTTATGCTTTAAATTTATGGAGCAATTCCGGTAAAGGTATTTATCCGCTCCTAC
>CAZJFS010000252.1:0-4366 GCA_964545075.1 uncultured bacterium | reverse complement strand
CCGCGGGAATTTTCTTTTTTGAAATAGAGCCGGTAACTTGCCCGACCGCTTTCATCGCCGACGTACGACAGAGACTTTGAAAATTCATGAAGACTCGTTCTTGTAGTGGTAAGTTCAAATTCAGGGCCACGATTTTTAAAATAGCCTGCGCGCTGTTCAAAATTTATGGCGCCGGATAAACCGAACGGTCCGTTTGCTGCCGAAGCGGGCCCTCTTAAAATTTCAGCTCCCAAAAATACTCCGGGATCGATGATCCCGATATTAAACGTTCCAAGAGACGGAGAATTAACGGGTCTGGCGTCTATAAGAACAAGCGTTTGAGACGAAGTGCCGCCGTCAAGCGAAACGGTCGCAAGCGATCCTTTATTCCCCGCGGACTGAACGAACACCGAAGGCTGGCGGTCGAATATTTTTTCAATACCCGCACCGGCCATTTCGCTTTCATCATTAAATCTTATTTTTTTTACGGACTGAACGATTCTTTTAAGCGCGATATCTTTAAGCGCGCCGACCGTAACTTCAGGCAGCTCCAAACGCACCTCCGAAGAATCATGTTTTGGAAGCACGCCATTTTTAACGGAATCTAAGCAAAACGCTTTCGACGGTGATATAAGAATGATAAGCGCCGCAATGACGGCCAGAGACCTTTTAATTGTATGTCTTGACATACAAAAACCCCTCCTTCTGAGAATTTTTGTAAAACATTGAGCAACTCCAGGTCTTCGGGCTTAAGATCATCCGCCTCGCGCGCCTTCTCCGGACCTTTCCGAATGGCATTCCAGCGCGATTTGTCACTTATACCGCAGCAGAGGCTGCGACAGATTCTCACTGTCTTCCCTTGGGAGCACTCTAATATATTAAATTGCGGCGTATTTTATAACAAAAAGGTTTTTATGTCAATATAAATTCCTTTCGTTTTTTTATTTGGAATTTATTTGCTTTTTTATTTTTTATCCGCTCCCTCCGATTCGGGCAAATTCATTAAAATTTCAGGTTGATTTTTATTATGTTTCAGGCTATATGAACGTTCTTGACCAGTTGAAAATACCTTTTTTTTATGATAACATACATTAAAAATCTGAGGCAGCGATTGCCGTCAATCTTTTAAAAAAAGGTGATAAATATGAGTCCAAACATACTCGAAGCCTTTGCCGGAAAAGCAGACAAGTCGGACGTATTGATAAAATGCTTCAGGCGCGACGGTCAGGGCGTTAAAGTGTTCGTTAAAAGCAGCGTTGCCGCATTCTTCGGCAAACAGATCGAAAAAGCCGTGATTGAAAAACTTCAAGCACTTCATATAACCGATGTTGAAGTCCATATCGAAGACGACGGCGCTCTGCCGCTCGTTCTCATGGCCAGGCTTGAAGCCGTCCTTATGAAAATGGGATATAAAATCGAAGAAAACCTTTTCGATAATATCTGCCATTGCCATTTCAACCCTCAGCCAAAAAGATTGCGCCGCACGAGACTTTATATTCCAGGCGGATCGCCGGACCTTATGGTCAACGCCGGCCTTTTCGGCGCCGACTGCATAATTTTAGATCTCGAGGATTCGGTCGCGCCAGAATTCAAATATGACACCAGATTCGTTGTCAGAAATACGCTTCTTTCAAAACACAACTTTTTCGGAACATCCGAACGCATAGTTCGCATAAACCCGCTCGGCTGCGAATTCGGCTACAACGATCTTGAAATGATAGTTCCGGCCCGCCCGGACACGATACTCATTCCAAAATGCGAAAGCGCCGACGACATCGTAAAGATCGAACGTATCGTCGAGCAGCTTGAACAGCGCAATGAAATTGAAAAACAGATACTTTTCATGCCGCTTATCGAAACGGCGAAAGGCGTACTCAACGCTCAGGCGATAGCGACGGCGTCCAAGCGAAACATCGCCCTCTGCTTCGGAGCGGAAGACTTTACAAGAGACATTGGAGTCGAAAGGACTCGCGATGGCGCCGAAACGTTAAACGCCCGCTGCACGATAGTTTATGCCGCCAAAGCCGCGGGAATCGATGCAATCGATACGGTTTTTTCAGACGTCGACGATGACGCCGGCCTTCGCGCTTCAATGAAAGAAGCGGTAACGCTTGGTTTTGCCGGAAAAGGCGTAATACATCCCGGCCAGATAAAGATAATTCATGAAGTGCTCACGCCGACCCCGGAACAGATTGAATACGCCAACAAAGTTATGAACGCCATTGAAACGGCCAAGGCGCAAGGCCGCGGCGTAATATCCCTTGGCAGCAAGATGATCGACGCGCCGGTCGTGGAACGCGCGAAAAGGACTCTGGAGCTTGCCAGACAAATGGGGATCGACACAATGAAAAAGGAAGTGAGCGCATAATGGAAATGGTCAAAAATGCTCTCGGAAGAATGGTTCCGACGGAAGTAAACGGAAAAAAAGTCATGCCTTACATGGGCACGTTCGTCGACGTCGCAGCGGGCAAAAGAAAAGCGGCGCCTCCAATTCCGCGCTGCTTTCCTGGAAGGGTCAATAAGGTTCTCGGCCTGGACGAGATCCTGGACCGGCTTCCTTTAAAGAACGGCATGTGCATCTCATTCCATCATCATCTCAGAAACGGAGATTATATCGTCAACATGATCGTCGAAAAACTCGCCAGACGCGGGTTTCGTGATATAGTTCTCGCGCCGTCGGCTCTATTCCCGACGCACGACAAGCTTATTCCATATATCGAAAGCGGAGTCATATCGCATGTGGAAGGCTCCATGAACGGCGAAGTGGGACGCGCCTGCTCGACCGGCAAAATGAAAAACATCGCCACGCTTCGATCGCACGGCGGCAGGGTACGCGCCATTCAGGACGGCGACCTTCACGTCGACGTGGCATTCATAGCCGCGCCAGCCGCCGATTGCTTTGGAAACGCCAACGGCGTTCTCGGAAAATCGGCATGCGGCCCTCTCAGCTATTCGCACATCGACAGTTTTTACGCCGAACATTCGGTCATAATAACCGATAATCTGGTACCCTATCCATGCCTTCCATGGTCGATACAGGGCGGTTACATAAACTACGTCGCCGTCATCGATTCAATAGGCGATCCTTCAAAAATAGTTTCAGGCACCACGCGATTGACAAAAAGCCCCACTCAAATATTAATCGCCGACTATGCGGCCCGCCTCGTCGAAGAGATCGGCTACATAAGAGAAGGCATGTCCTTTCAGGCCGGAGCAGGCGGCATATCACTGGCTTTCAACGTTTGCCTCGCCGAACGCATGAAGAAAAAGGGCGTAAAAGCGTCATTCGCTCACGGCGGCTCCAACAAGGTTCTCGTAGATATGCTGGAAAGCGGTCAACTGGGCTGCATCTGCGACGCCCAGAGTTTCGACCTCGACGGAGTAAGATCGTTACGCGACAACCCTCGCCACGTCGAATCGCCGCTTTTCGTCTCATACAACTATCACGCCAAGGGCTGCCTCTCGCACATGCTGGATATCGGCGTTCTGGGCGCGACGGAGATAGATCTTGATTTCAACGTAAACGTCAACACTCATTCCGACGGCCTCCTGCTCCATGGCACCGGCGGCTTCCCGGACGTAGCGGCGGGCTGCGACGTTACGATAATAACCGCTCCCTCCTTCAGAAAGCGCATCCCTATAATTCGTGAGTCGGTTACGACGGTAACCTGCCCGGGCGAACTCGTCGACGTGGTAGTGACCGAACGCGGCATCTGCGTCAATCCAAGGCGCCACGACCTCATCGAAAAACTCAAGCATTCAACGCTTCCGATAAAACCCATTCAGCGGTTGATGGAAGAAACATACGAAATAACGGGCGTTCCTGAAAAAATCAAATTCGAGGACCGAGTCGTCGCCGTTATGGAATGGCGCGACGGAACCATAATCGATTCGGTAAGAAAAGTCAGATCATAAAAGAAAGCGAGAAATTAATGAAGCGAACATTGTCAGATAAAAAAATAGAACTCACCACTAACGCAAAAATAGTCCTTGAAAAAAGATATCTCAAACCCAATGAAACGCCCGAAAACCTTCTCTGGCGCGTGGCCAGAAACGTCGCCCTCGCGGATATAATTTACGATAAGAATATCGGCCAGAACTCGGTGTTCAAAAACGTGACAAGAAGCGTAACGCCGGGCGATCATGACGCCGGCACCGGCGATAATATTCTTTTATTCAACGATCAGAACGTAAACGCCGACTGGTTGAAAGGCATAATAAATCAATATATTTCGACGCTCGAACCCGACACCGTCGAAAAACCCGAAATCAAAAAAGTGATCTCCGGAATTCTTGAAAGCTTCACATCATCCGGCAAAAAAAACTATGACGAAAATTTCAAACAATTCCTTGAAAATCTCAATTCCCTGTATGACGCATGTGAATC
>CAZJFS010000251.1:0-4392 GCA_964545075.1 uncultured bacterium | reverse complement strand
CTATTTCAAAAAAGAAAATTCCCGCGGCGCGCGATCCAATTCTGATTTCACGGGTGATCATGCCGCGTTTTCAGACCGCCTGAAATTAAGCGAAAAATTGACGTTATATATATCGACTTACTATGCTTCAACGGAAAATGGAGTTCCAGGCGTTAAACCGGGTTCGCTTAAATCGACCGGATATTCTGACGAGAACAGTTCATCATTATACGACAGGCAGTCCGATACGCTGGCGCTTTGTAACATGGACCTTACTTATAAAATATCTGGAAAATCAAAATTTTCGATAAAACGGTTCCGCGACGTCACGCACAATTATTTCAGGTCGTATTACGATGATTTCATTACGAAATCGGCGACGGCTTTTTCGGGCGACTATAAAACGTTTTCAAACGGGATTTTTACTCATTATTCATTGTATTCCGGAGGGAAATTCCTTGACGCCGGCGTTAATCGCATCGAGAATCGCCTTTCAGCGGTTAACGATACGTATGACATTGCGAAATCAAAAGGCTCCCGGATTTTTTATTCTCCGTCCTCGTCCATAAATTCGCTTTGGGCTGCGGTTGGTTCCGATTTATCGAAAGGGCTTTCGGTCAACGTCAACTTCAACAGAGACTATCCGGATTCCTTTGGCGCGGCGAGTTCTTATGGCCTGGGATTAAAAAAGGCGGCCGGCAAAAATTCATGGTTCACGCTTTTTCAGGGGAAAGGCTACAGGGCGCCGACGCTTAACGAACAATATTATCCTGGGTCCGGTAACGCAAATCTTTTGCCGGAAAGCTCCGTCTATAGAAATCTTGAATACTCAAAAAAAATGAATAATAAAACAAGGATTTTTACGAATGTTTTTACTAAAAAAACCGATCGGCTGATAGAATGGTTTCCTGATCCGAAGGACCCTTCCGGATTTATATGGATACCGCAAAATATAAATTCATTCAAGGGAACCGGCGCGTCATTCGGAATTGAAAACCTTTTCAGTTCCGGCGTGGAAACTTCGCTTTATTTTCAAGCGGCGAGATACCGGCAGATAAATATCGAAGAAACTTATAATGATTTCATGACCGCAGTTAAGAAAACCGAGCCCGTAGAGCGAGAGGCGCGTCAGATGCCTGCGCGGAAAACAGTTCTGGCGTTTTCGGTTCCGGCTTTCGGCCGTCGCGGGAAAATCAGGCTTAACGCGGTAAGAATGTCACGAATGGTATTTTATTATCCTGATTATTCAGCGTCGCCATCCGTTAAAATGAAGGAGAAGACGATAGAAGCGAATACGATCTGCGATCTTCAGATGAGTAAAAAACTTGATGAGACGTCTAATTTGATACTTACGGTCAACAATGTTTTCGACGAAAAATACGCGCGCGTTTTCGGCGGTTCGTATGATGACGGGAATTTTCCGGCAGCCGGAAGAAGCTGTTCGATGACGCTGATATCTAAATTTTAGCCGCCGGCCGGCGTAATCAGCCCATAGGGCCGCTTCAAAAACAAGGTTAGGGCGTGGCCTTACTTGTTTTTGAAATTCCTGTCATGGACGATCACTTTCGGATCGTAAAGAGGCGTTTCAACGAGATAAGTCGTCGGTTTGAGTTCCCTTACGCGCATGTTTTTCCAGAGCCAGTAATCGACGGACGACATAGGCTTTTCAAAGAGGAGCTTGCCGTATTTGTCATATTTTCTGACCGTGACCGGCATCACTTTTTCCGGAAGTTCCGTTATTTCATCGGCCTGATTTATCATGCGCAGCTTATATTTAAGATTTTTAAAATCGGTTATTTCAAATTCGATGACCGATATGTCGTTGGAGTCGATTTCGCCGAAGAGCCGTCCGTCCTTGTCATAATAAATAACGCGGCTGAGCATGCCTTCCTCGTCATATTCAAAAAGTTCGAAAGCCCGACCGTATTCATAACTCAAAAGCCTGTAATTGAGGTCGAGGTTGTATCTTAAAGCCTGGTGCTTGCTGTTTAAGACGACGATCTCCATTTGATCTTCACCGTCGAATTCCTTGACCGATGATTTTGAAATATCATGATTAGCGAATCTTTTGATTTTTTTATGGTGATCATAAAGCGCGTGGATTTTAAATGCGGATATAGGAAGGTCGGCGTAAACCGGGCACGGAAAAGCTATAAGCGCCATGTATAAGAACAAGGTGAATTTAACGACATGCTTGATTTTGGTTTTCATGAAAATTCCTCTACACTCCGTTTTTCATTCCGAACTTAAAAATTTTTATTCAGGCGCCGTCGCTCTTTCGAGTTCTTCGAGATATGCGTACGCTTCTTCGAAGGAATTGCCGCACATCTCCAATGACGGCTTTAATCCAATGCAAACCGCCGGCCTTTCTGGTTTTCCGAAAATTGAACACCGGTTATCGGAATTTAATTGAGCGCACCTGACGCCGCAAGCTTTTCCCGAAGGCATCCCCGGAATTTCAGACGAGATCGATGGCGCGATACAACAGGCCGCGCAGCCTATTCTGCATTGCATAATCAAGTCCTCATTCCTTTTTTTTTGAATAATTTGAATTACGGACTGTTTTCAGAACCTGCGAGCCTCTGTAAAAAATGTATGCCTTGTGGTTTCGCATGTGAAACGGTCTCCCGGTCGGTTGCAATTATTTTTGAATTATTATACCATATATTCCTTTACATTCAATTTTTTTTTTAGTATAATTTTTAAAAAATCAAAGATAAATTGACGTTTGAAAGGAATTGAATACTCATGAAAAAGACCGCGCTGATGATTTCCACGATAATTTTTTTGATGGTTTTTGCGCATTCGGCTTTTGCCGCGGAAAATATTGCATCTAAAAAATGGACGATAATGGCGTTTATAAACGCCGATAATAACCTCGATAGCTTCGGCATTGAAGATATTGTGGAAATGGAACGCGCAGCAATGTCAAAAGACGTGAATCTGATCGTTGAAATAGACCGATATAAAAAACCCGCTCGCGTATATTCAGTTAACGAACGCGACGCCGCGGCTTCCGCCGACGACTGGGAACTTAAATCAAAAAAGATCGCGGAACTTGGCGAAGTGGACATGGGCGATTACAAGGAACTCGTAAGATTCGTCAACTGGTCCGTAAATAAATACCCGGCCGAAAATTACATGGTTATAGTCTGGAATCACGGCGGCGGCTGGAAATTGAAAAACAACAGAGTTCCATTTAAAGGCATATCGTATGACGACGAATCAGGCAACAATATCTCCACGAAGGATCTCGGCCTCGCGATGGCATCGATACACGGCATACTCGGGAAACCTCTCGATATATTCGGTATGGACGCATGCCTTATGCAGATGATGGAAGTCGCCTTCGAAGTGCGCGAAAACGTTAAATACATATCCGCTTCCGAGGAAACCGAGCCGGGCGCCGGCTGGCCTTATGACCTTTTTTTGGCGCCGGTTTATAAAAATCCGGCCATGAATCCTGAAGAACTCGTTAAACTAATTCCCGAGGCGTATTTTCAATACTATCTTCATGCCGACACCGGAAACGGCGATTCGCCTTATATAATGGCCAAAAAATGCGCGGCAAGGATCAAGCGGGGCGGCGGAACGACCCAGTCGGCCGTTGACTGCTCGCGTTTAAACGATCTCGCGTCCGCCCTGGATGAACTTGCAGCGGCCGTTATCGAAGCGCTTCCGTCTGACGCTGACGTTAAAACCGCTCTTATAAAAGCTGTTTCACACGGCCAGAAATTTTATTATTACGATAACGCGGATATCGGAGACCTTATATGGTTCATACGTGAAAACACTAAAAATGTTAAGGTTAAAGAAGCCTGCCAGAAAGCGCTCATGGCTTATAAAAAGTCCGTTCTCGTATCGAAGGTTACCGGCGACGCCATGAAAGACGCGACGGGTATGGCGATATATTTTCCGATGAAGGATTTCAGCAAGGCTTATGATTCTATAAAATTTTCGGAAAAAAGATGGGATGATATGGTAAAGGCATTTCTGGCCACCAAGCCGGTTTTTGAAGATAACGAAGACCCTTACGGCGGCGGAGCGTCAGACGACAGCGACAGGTTCGTTCATTCGGCGAAATAAGCCGGCTGTTTTATTAAGATTTCCAGGGAAACCGTATCTTATAATGTTCATTGATTGAATCAAGGTGCCGTTATGGGTAAGAAAGTAAAAGCGAAAAATAAAGAGATTGAAACCGCTGAAAGCACTGCGAAATTTGAATTGCCCGCCGGATATTCACGGCCCGGCAATCTTGAGCAGTTATGCACTTTTATGGCCGCTATCGACCAGGATAATCCGGCCAGCCTTGAATATCTAGCCTCACTTATAAAGGAACTGAATAATTCCGGCGATGAAATGCTTGTTTCGATTCTCAACGCCGCCGCCGATAAAGCTCTTGAAACCGCTTCG